>NC_006624.1:1740614-2088737 GCF_000009965.1 Thermococcus kodakarensis KOD1 | reverse complement strand
CTTTCATCCCCCATAATCTTGTAGAACAATCCAGGCTTTATTCTAAACCCCACATCAAGGAGAGATCGTAATAGCTCCCCATTTTTCTCCGTTATAAAACCGGCATCTTTGAGTAGGCGCAAAACTGCAACCGTCCCCATAACCCGCAGGCCCTCAAGCCTTGCGGCTTTTCTGGCTTTTAGATCATCCAGGATAGCTACCGCGTTGAGCCTCTTAGCCAGACCAATAACTTCAATTTCTCCTGCATGGAGTCCAGGATATTCGAATGGAGACGTATCCTCGACAGTTTCTAAGGATATTTTGCCCTCTGCAATGAGCCGGGAGAGCAGTGAAGTAACTTCATCTTCTCTCACGTTGATTTCATCGGCCACTGCTTTGGGGATGAAAACCTCGCCAAAAAGTTCAACTGCCTTCTCAAGGTAGCCAAGTTTTCCGAGGACAATAATCGGAGAGGAATTAAAGACGACCCTCACGCTTCAGCTCCTCCCTTACTCTTCTTATTTCCTCGATCTCAAGCTCGGCCTCTTCTTCGTCAAGGAAAGAGTATTCGACTCCGAGCTTGTCGAGGAGAAACGAGAGCTCCTCAAGCTTAATCCCGAGCAGTTGGGCGGCTTTCTCAAAGGTTATCTGATGACTTACCAGAAGACCAACTACCTTGAGGAACCGCTCCTTTTCGCGATAATCCTTGAACAGGGGAAAGCTGAACACAATGCGGTCTATCTCCTCCATACTCTCACCTACAATAGGTAGACTTTTAACCTAATAAACTTCACCGCCACCTTTTTAAGCCAACTTTCAAAGGCCCTCTCATGGAGCTGTTTTACCGCGTGAGCTTTCAGGAAGTTGTGGCTGATGCGCTCATGCTTGTGGAGGAGCGTGAGCTGTCATCGAAGCACGCCCTTGAGAGGGTCTTTAAGAAGGTAGCCGGGAGAGACCGCGAGAAGGCGCGCGGTTTGGCCCATGCCTACGTCTTCGAGATCGAGAAGTGGCGCGCGAAAATAGACTTCATAATAAACTCAGTTCTCAAGGGTTCAAAGGTTGAAGACCTTGACCCCTATCTTGCGAACCTTCTCCGTATAGGGACTTTCGAAATACACTTCCGCAAAGTGCCGCCCGCCCTGGCGACGGACTCGATAGTCAGGGTTGTAAAGGAGAAGTTCGACTTCTCCAGAGCCAAGTTCGTAAACGCCCTAATGCACGAGATAGAGAAGTTCGACGTAGAGAGGGCCTTAAAGAGACTCAAAGAGAAGGACAGAATTGAGTGGCTCTCCGTTCGCTTTTCCCACCCCCGCTGGTATGTGGAGTACGTTATAAACCTCTTCGGCTACGACGAGGCCGTAAGGCTCCTCCTCAGCAACAACCGGCCCCAGAGGTATTACGTGAGGGCCAACACGCTAAAGACGGACATTGATTCCCTCCGCGACTACCTTGAGGAGAACGGCGTTAGGACTGCACTAACCCCAGTTCCAGACGTTTTAAAGGTTCTTGAGTACAAAACACCCGTCACGAGGCTTGACTGGTACAAAGAGGGCAAGTTCGTGATTCAGGATTTAGCTTCGGCTTACGTCGCTCATGTCCTTTCTCCAGAGCCTGGGGAGAGGTTGCTCGATCTGGCGGCAGCTCCTGGCTCAAAGACCTTCCACGCCGCGGCGCTGATGGAGAACAAGGGAGAAATTGTGGCCGTTGACTACTCCTACGACCGGCTTATGCGCATGAAGGAGAAGGCGAAGGTTCTTGGCGTTAAGAACGTCCGCTTCGTCCACGCCGACGGCCAGAGCTTCAGAGATAAAGAGAAGTTCGATAAGATAATCCTCGACGCCCCTTGCTCGTCATCAGGAACATACCGCCAGTTTCCAGAGGTGAAGTGGCGCTTCGACGAGGCGAAGATAAAGAAGATTATCAGCGTCCAGAGGAACATGCTGAGGAACGCCTACGAGAACCTCAGAGAAGGAGGTGAGATGACTTATTCTACCTGTTCAATAAGGATTGATGAGGATGAGGAGAACGTTCTCTTTGCTATTAACAGGGTCGGCCTCGAACTGTTGGATTATCCCTTCAGCTGGGGCGATAGGGGCTTTCTGGATATAGGGGATAAGGTTTTCAGGGCCTGGACGCACAGGCACGACTGCAACAGCTTCTTCATAGCGAAGCTGAAGAGGTAAAACGACTTTAACATCCCACTAACCACAGCCCTGAACTACCTGACCAGAGAAGAGCAGATTCTCAAATAAGAACACAAATTTGAAGAGAAAAGAAATCAAAGGGCTTCAGTCAAGGTCGCTTCCGAAATCCTCGCTACCGCCCTTGCCGCCCTCCTTGTCCTTCTCGAGCTTGCTGGCGGCGATGACGTCGTCGATCCTGAGGATCATTATGGCAGCCTCGCTGGCGCTCTTGATGGCCTGCTTCGGAACCCTGACCGGGGCGATAACGCCGCGCTCGAGCATGTCGGCCGGCTCGCCCTCGAAGACGTCAACACCGATGGTCGGTCCCTTCTCCTTGTGGGCGGCGATGACCTTAACGAGGGTCTCGATCGGGTCGAGACCGGCGTTCTCGGCGAGGGTCCTCGGGATGACCTTGAGGGCCTCGGCAAAGGCCTCGATGGCGAGCTGCTCCTTGCCGCCGACCTCCTTCGCGTACTCGTCGAGCCTGATGGCGAGCTCGATCTCCGGAGCACCACCGGCGGCGACGATCTTGCCGTCCTCGACGATGTCCTTGACGACCTTGACGGCGTCCTCAAGGGCCCTCTCGACCTCATCAACGACGTGCTCGGTGCCGCCCCTGATGAGTATTGTGACGGCCTTCGGGTTCTTGCAGCCCTCGACGAAGATCATGTTCTCGCCGGCGACCTTCCTCTGCTCGACGAGCTCGGCCTCACCGAGGTCCTCCGGAGTGAGGTCGCGGACGTTGGTGACGATCTTGGCGCCGGTGGCCTTGGCGAGCTTCTCCATGTCGCTCTTCTTGACCCTTCTAACGGCCATTATGCCGTACTTGGCAAGGTAGTGCTGGGCGAGGTCGTCAATGCCCTTCTGGACGAAGACGACATTCGCGCCGACCTCCTTGATCTTGTCGACCATCTCCCTGAGCATCTTCTCCTCCTGCTCAAGGAAGGCCTGGAGCTGCTCCGGGCTGGTGATCCTGATCTCGGCGTCGGTCTCGGTCTCCTTGACCTCGAGGGCCTCGTTGATGAGGGCGATCTTAGCACCCTCGACCCTCTTCGGCATGCCTGGGTGGACGACCTCCTTGTCGATGACGACACCCTTTATGAGCTGGGTGTCCTTGACGCTTCCACCTTCCTTCTTCTCGAACTTGATGTTGTCGAGGTCGACCTTGTAGGTCTCGCCAACCTTCTCGGCAACCTGCTTGACGGCCTCAACTGCTATCTCAGCGAGGTACTCCCTCTCCTCCTCGGCAGCCTTTCCGGTGATGGAGGTGACCGCGGCCTTCTTGAGAATCTCCCTGTCCTCGACGTCAACGTCCTTGGCTATCTCGTCGAGTATTTCCTGGGCTTTCTCTGCCGCGAGGGCGTAACCCTTGATGATTATGCTCGGGTGAATGTTCTGGTCGAGAAGCTCCTCAGCCTTCCTCAGAAGCTCACCGGCGATGACAACGGCAGTGGTGGTTCCGTCACCGGCCTCCTTGTCCTGAGTCTTAGCAACCTCAACCATCATCTTAGCAGCAGGGTGCTGGATGTCCATCTCGTCGAGAATGGTTGCACCGTCGTTGGTGATGACGATGTCGCCGAGGCTGTCAACGAGCATCTTGTCCATTCCCTTTGGACCGAGGGTGGTTCTAACCGTCTCGGCTATAATCCTGGCAGCAAGAATGTTGAGCCTCTGGGCGTCCCTTCCAACATACCTCTGGGTTCCCTCGGGCAGAATAACAACTGGCTGGCCTGCGAGCTGGGCCATCTCCCCTCACCCCCACCCTTTTTTGTTTTTGAGGGTGGATGAGTTTTAGTTACAATTCGTGTTTTCCGCGCTATTGTTCTTTTGTGCTATTTATAAAGTTTTCGGTAATGATTAAAAGCCAACCACCGCAATGGCAACGGGAACGATAGAGCGGTGATAGGGATGGACTACCGCGAGTTCTTCTCCCAATTCAAGCACCTCAGCGAGAAGCCTGGGATAGGCGGGAAGATAAAAATTTACCCCGAGGACTTCATTGTAATAGAAGAGCCTATCCCTTCAATCTTTGAAGGAAGGAAGTACGCCATCTTCCTCCTCAAGAAGCGGAACTGGGAGACGATGGCGGCAGTGAAGGAAATAGCCAAGAGGGCAGGGATAAACTACAGGGAAATCGGCTTCGCTGGAACGAAGGACAGGCACGCGGTCACCTACCAGTACATAAGCGTGCCGGCCGAGGCCAGGGAAAGGGTTGAGCAGGTGAGTATCAGGGACATTGAACTGCGCTTCGTCTCCTACGGCAGGTTCATCAAGCTCGGACATCTTCTCGGCAACAGGTTCAGGATAATAGTTAGAGATGTCAGCGAAGATGCCTTTGATAGGACTAAGGAAATAGTGCGGGAGCTCAGGGAGAAGGGCGGCTTCCCCAACTACTTCGGCTACCAGAGGTTCGGAGAAAGGAGGGTAGTAAACCACATAATAGGCAAACTGCTCCTTCAGGGGGACTTTGAAGGAGCTGCGAGGCTCTTCTTAGGGGCGCACGATGGAAGCATGGAAGGAGATGAAGCCAGAAAGAACTTCTGGGAGACCGGAGACGTTGAGAGGGCGCTTGAGGAGTTCCCGGGCTTTCTGAGGTATGAAAGAACGCTCCTCCACAGGTACAAAGATACTGGGAACTGGAAGAGGGCCTTTCTCAGCCTTCCGCTCCCAATAATGCGCATATTCATCCACGCCTACCAGAGCTACCTCTTCAACCTCTACCTCTCGAGGAGGATTGAAGAGGGCCTGCCCCTGAACGAACCCCTCGTCGGTGACATAGTGGTGCAGGTCAAGGGAGGAATTCCATACAGGGACAGGACTTACCGCGTAACTGAGACCAACCTTGAGTTCGTGAGGGAAAAGGTAAGGAAGAACCAAGCTATGGTTTCAGGTCCGCTCTTTGGGTTCGCGATGAGGAGGGCAAAGGGCCTTCCAGGAGAGCTTGAGAAAGAAATACTTGAGGAAGAGGGCCTAAGCCTCGAAACCTTCAGGAGGCTGCCGAAGCCTATGGCCGAACCTGGCGGGAGAAGAGAGCTCCTACTGAGGCCCATGGGGATGGCCTATGGGTACATCCAGGAGGAGGGAATGTGCTTCCGCTTCTTCCTGCCGAAGGGAACATACGCCACGAGCGTTCTCAGGGAAATCATGAAAGATCACTGATGGGAACCCTTTTATTGGGAGCTTCTCCCTCATTTTCCGGGTGAGATAAATGACAATAAAGGCAATATCTGTCGACATAGACGGCACGATAACCTATCCCGACCGGCGTCTTCACGAGAAGGCCCTCGAGGCAATAAGGCTCGCAGAAAGCCTTGGAGTACCCGTAATGCTGGTTACAGGAAACACAGTCCAATTCGGGGAGGCGGCGGCGATACTAATAGGGACGAGCGGACCCGTTGTTGGAGAGGACGGGGGAGCGCTCTCGATTAAGGAAGGAAAGCTCAGAAAGAGGGTCTACCTGACCAACATGGACGAGGAGTGGATACTCTGGGGCGAGCTGAAAAAGAGGTATCCCGAGGCTCTCTTGAGCTTCTCAATGCCCGAGAGGAAAGCCGGCCTCGTCGTGCTCAGGACTGTTCCTGTGAAAGCCGTGAGGGAGCTCATAAAGGAACTTGGACTCAATCTCATCGCCGTTGATTCTGGTTTTGCAATCCACATAAAGAAGCCCTGGATAAACAAGGGGACCGGGATAGAGAAGGCCTGCGAGTATTTGGGCATCTCGCCAAAGGAAGTCGCCCACATCGGTGACGGGGAAAACGACCTCGACGCATTTGGAGTCGTTGGTTATCGGGTTGCAGTTGCACAGGCCCCAGAAAGCCTCAAGGAAAAAGCTGACTACGTGACGACTAAGCCCTATGGGGAAGGAGGTGCGGAGGCCATAGAGCACATCTTGAGAAAGTTCGGATATCTCCCCGAAGAAAAGACCTGAAGGGTGGTTGTCATGTTCAAGTACAAGCAGGTTATAGTGGCTAGAAAAGACCTCAAGCTCAGCAAGGGGAAGTTCGCCGTCCAGGTTGCCCACGGGGCCGTTACTGCCGCGATAAAAGCCCAGAAGGAAAAGCCCGAGTGGTTCAAGGCATGGTTCCACGAGGGACAGAAGAAGGTCGTCGTCAAGGCTGAAAACCTGGAGGAGCTGTTTAAGCTGAAAGCGGAGGCAGAGAAGCTCGGACTTCCAACGGCCCTGATAAAGGACGCAGGGCTGACGGAAATTCCACCCGGGACTGTAACGGTTCTCGCCATCGGGCCCGGGCCAGAAGAGGTCGTGGACAAGGTGACTGGGCACTTAAAGCTCCTGTGACTCAAAAAGGAAATGAAAAAGTCAAGCAAAGCGGTTCACGTAGGTTCTAATCCCAATTTCTCCCAGCCTCTCCTTCAGACCTTCCACTTCTCTCTCAGGCCAGCAGTGCTCCGAGCACCAGGCTCCATTTCTGGGGCTGGTCAAAGGTGGGCCCACGAGGGGGTTCAGGACAGCGTAAAAGTCCGTGTCAACGTGCTTAAGCCCCTCCTCTATCCACGGCCACTGGTCGAGCCCTCTGGCCACGGGTATCCTTAGCTCCAAGGGGATGCCGTAGTCCGAGATTAACTCAAGGCCCATAAGGAAAAGCTCCCAGAGGCGCTTTGATGCTTCCCCTGGGAGGCCGTAGAGCTCAGCAGGAGGGGCCTTCAGGTCGGTCGCTATGTGGTCAACCAGCTCCGCCTTCAGGAGTCTCTCCAGGGGTTTCAAGAGCGTGAGGTTGGTGTTGAGACTGATGGGGAGGAGTTCCTTGGCTTCCGCGAGCAGGGATGACAGCTCGGCCCACTGCATCAGTGGCTCGCCGCCGGTTATGTGGAAGTAGTCCACTAGGAAGGAGCTTGAGGACAAGTCGCCGAGGAGAGCACCTCTATCGAGGGGGAAGCACTCCTTACCCTCCGCTATCAGCCAGTTGTGGCAGAAAGGGCACTTCAGATTGCAGCCGCAGAGCCAGAGGGTAAAGGTCACCTTCCCGTGTACATCGACCATGCTGACGCTCTTCCAGCCGCTTGTGAGCACGGAACCACCTCCAAAAATCAGGAGGAGTAGTGCCTCCTGCTCCAGAACTCCCTCTTCCTGTAGGGGTTCCAGTTCTTGAGCGGGCGGTAGTAGCCTATGATTCTGCTCCAGACCTCGACGTCCTCGCTCCCGCAGTGGGGGCAAGCCGTGTGGAGTCCCGTTGATGACCTCCCGCAGGCATTGCAGACCGTTACTGCAGGTGTGTAGCTCCAGTAGACCAGCTTCGTCCTCAGGAGCCTTTTGGTGAGCTTCGCCAGCGCCTCTGGGTCGGGCTCCTCTCCAAGGAAGATGTGCATCATGACTCCTCCCGTGAAGCTCCCCTGGACTTCTTCCTCGATCCTAATCCTGTCGGCCAGCTCAATCGGCCCGTAGTAGGGGGCGATGCTCGTTGAGTATATCGGGTTCTCGGGGTCGTCGAGGTAATCCCTCAGCTCCGGGAACTCGCGCAGGTCTTTAATGGCGAGCTTTGCCGCGGCGCTCTCTCCGGGGACTTCCTCAACGTTCCAGGGAATTCCGCTCTCCCTCATCCACTCCCTAGCTTTTTCGACTGCGAACTCCACCATCCTCTTCATCAGCTTCGCGGCCTTCATCCACTCGGCCCTTGAGCCCTCTTTCCACAGATCGGGCTCGTTGAGGTATACCGCCGCTGCCTCGGGAAGGCCGAGGATTCCGATGGTGTTGAAGTGGCTTGACGGGAACTCCTCAAGGTATGTGTGTATCATGCTGTACATCTCGCGGTAGTTCGTCAGCAGCTTCACGTACCTTTCCCTGAACCAGTCGGTAGTCTTTCTGACGGTTTCGAGGATTCTGGCGTACTCCTCCCAGAACCTATCGTCGTCCCCCGCCTTCAGCGCGAGCCTCGGCAGGTTAACCGTTGTGACGTTCACAGAACCGGTTACGTCTGGCATCGCCCAGAGGCCACCAAAGCGCTGTCTCTCAAGCATCTCCATCGCCTCCTCCTCGGCGCTCTTTGGGGAAGCGCTGAAGGCGAATGCGAACTCCCTCTTGTCTATGTTTATCCTGCAGCACATCGAGTAGCTCGCATCTGGGTCAACCACGTTCGTGTTGAGCCAGTAGAAGCTCCCCCTCTTCGCAGCCGTCGTGAAAACGGGCTCGAACACCTCGGGATCGTCCCAGAGCATCTTCGCGGTTCCCATTATCGTTGGTATCGGGAAGGTGAAGGGCTGGCCCTTAGCATCGCCCTCCCTGAGAACGTCAACCAGAGCCAGGAAGAACTCCTTTGCTTCCCTCTCGTAGCCCCCGAGCGGGCCAACCTCCTTCCCGTCGTAGACAGCCATATCGCCCGTGAGCATCTCCTTGGGAGCGTCGAGGGTCACGGTGAAGTTTGTAAAAGGCGTCTGCATCCCGACCCTGCTCGGGTAGTTGAGGTTGTAGACGAGCCTCTGAACGTGCTGGCGTATCTTCTCCCTGCTCAGACCGTCCTTTCTTATGAAGGGCCCCGCGTACCACTCGACGCTTGAGAGAGCCTGAGCGCCGCTGAAGTAGTGCTGCATGGTTATGAGGTAGTTCGCTATGTGGTCAACGTAGGTGTCGAAGTGCCTGGCTGGTCTAGAAGTTATCGTCGGAGTTCTCAGCCCCTTTTTGAGCAGCCTTGAGGTGCTGTGGCCAGAGCAGTAGGGTATGTACAGGCTGTAAGGGAGCTTGTGGATGTAGACCTCCCCCGAGAAGTGCGCCTTCCTCCCGTCCTCTGGAACCAAGGCCGTGCTCTCCTTCAGGGCCTCCTCCATGACGTAGGCGAAGAACCCCGTCGGACCTGGATAGCGGTTGGCGTTTTCGAGCACGTCCAGACTTTTCCAGCCAGCGTATTCTTGGATCACGTCCTTCTTCACTGCCTCCATTTTCAACACCTGGATAATTTATCCAAATAGGGTGAATGAGAAGGGAGTTAATAACGATTACCTTTGAACCGATGGTCACTGTTCCATAAATGTGGCAAGTTTTGGATAAATTATCCAAATTGGCCACCCAATTATTGACGTTCTTACAGGTCAAAACGTCAGGAGAACCCCACATCCAAATAAAATGCGTCAGAATTTTGACATTTATTCAAAAATACAAGAATTTTTCTAGCAAAATGCTCCGAATCTGGACGGCATACCTTTTTAACCCCTCAACCAAGATAAGGCCCGGTGATCAGAAATGAGTGAAATTAAACTCGAATGGAAAAAGGCCCTTGAAGAGAAGGACTGCGAGAAGCTCCTTGAGCTCTTTGACGATTATATCGACTCAATCGAGGACGAAGAGACCCTCAGAAAGGAGCTTGAACGTCTCAAAGAAGTTGCCCTCCAGTGCGAAGACCCCTACGACCTGGCCCATGAGATAGCCCATGTTTATTCCCACCTCGGCGATGTTGAGGCGGGAATTGAACTCTACAAGAAGCTCGTCGAGATGAAAAAGGACGATCCCGAAGAGTACGCGACGGCACTCTATTACCTCGCCGACGCCTACGAGCACTTTGGAATGCCTGAGAAAGCTATAGAGACCTACCAGAAGCTCCTTGAGCATGAAGAGAAAGTCCTGAAGAACGAGAAGGAGATAGCCCTGACCCTCGCCAACCTTGCGGTGAACTACGACGAGATAGGCGAGACCGAGAAGGCCATAGAGCTCATGGAGAAGGCCAGAGAGATATTCGAGAGGCTGAACGAGGAGAAGAACTACCTCATAAGCCTTCTCGATTTGGCCCACTTCAAGTACGAGCTGGGCGAATACGACGAAGCCGAGGCCCTGATAAAGGAAGTCCTCAGGAACCCTAGGGACGACGAAATAGAGATTAACGCCAAGCTCATTGAGGCCGAAATCTGGGCTGGGAGGGGAGACTACGATAAAGCCTTCAAGGCCCTGCGCGAGGCCCTCGTCAAAGCGATAGACGTGAGCGATGACATCTTCGGAATCGTCTTCGACACCTTGATAGACTTCATAAGTGGACTCTTTGAGGAAGGCTCCTACGAGGCCGTTGCAAAGAACATGGAGGCCTTTGCCGAGCTTTTCGAGGACGACACAGCATACTTCTTCAGGGCCATAGGGGAGCTCGCCAGGTGGAAGGCGGGAGACGACGAGGCCAAGAAGCGCTTTGATGAACTTTACGAGAAAGTCGAGAACGAAGAACTGAAAGAAATCCTCGACGAGTGGAAGAAGCCCAAGCTGGCTCTCGGTTTGAGTCTCTGACTTTTCTTTTCCAACCTTTACTCCCGGTGCGTTGAGATGGAAGTGAATATCATAAAGACCCGGATAAAGAGCATCTACACTCCCTCCAGGATACCAAGAGTTGACTGGACGGTCAACCAGTACGTCGGCTGCGCCTTCGCCTGCTCCTACTGCTACGCCAAGTTCCTCACGAAGTGGAAGGACTACGGTAAGTGGGGAAGCTGGGTTGAGGTTAAGGTCAACGCACCCGAGCTTGCAAGAAAGAGGGTGAAGGGAAGCGTCGTCATGTCAACGGTCAGCGACCCCTACCAGCCAATAGAGGCCAAGTTGAAGCTTACGAGGCGGGTTCTCCAGTACATGGACAAGAGGAACGAGCTCTCAATACTAACGAAGTCGCCGCTCGTCACCCGGGACATAGACCTTTTCAGGCTCTTTGACAGGATAGAGGTCGGACTGACAATAAACGGGTTTAGAGGGAGGGAGAAAAGGCTCTTTGAGCCCCTAACGCCAGTTCAGGAAGCCCGGATTAACGCCCTGAAGGAGCTTAAAGAAGCCGGCCTGAAAACCTACGTTTTCGTGAGCCCTATAATACCGGAAGTTACTGACATCTCTTCCATAGTGGAAGAAACACGGGACTTCGCCGACTACTACTTCTTCGAAGTCCTCAACCTCCGCGCTTCCGGCAGGGAGTTTCAAAGACTCCTTCAGGAGGGGTATCCGGAGATTTACGAAATCCTAACCGACGACGGAAAGTTCGGGAAGTTCGTAGAGAAGCTCAGGAGAGAAATCAAAGAGCTTGGAGTGAAAACCGAGGGAATAGAGACGCACAAGCGGGGTTGGGAGCTTGTTAAAGTTTGAAACAACATCAATTAATTCCCATTCCCACTCGGCCCAGCTTCAATCTTTGCATTCCTGACATCGCAGCCCGCCAACTGGAGGGAAGCAATGACCCTTCTGGCTTCTTCCTCGGTTATCCTACCCTCCTCAACGGCCTTTTCAAGGAGGTACAGAGTCGTAAAGCACTGGGCTGGGAGGAGTGGGTTCCTGGTCAGGGCGTAGCTCTGCTCCCTCTTGTACATGAAGTGCCAGTCGAGCTGGGCCAGAACTATAAACCCGACAATCGCCAAGGCGTAGGCTATACCCACGAACTCCCTGAATGAGAACCTCTCAGCTATCCATGGAACCGAATAGAGCTCCTTAACGAAAACGAAGAGTATCATGAAGCTGTTGGCGATGCTGAGGTAACTCGCCGCCCTCGTTATCTTCAGCTTCCACAAAACCAGCAGGTCCCTCGTCCGTACGAGCCTTCTGATGTCCATATTCCCACCCGAAGAAAATTGAAAACGGCTTAAAGCCCTTCAGTCGAGCATAGCGAGTATCTTGTCGACCTCGTTGGAGACCTCAACGTCGAAGAGGTGTATCGTCGGCAGGAGCCACCAGAGGCGGTACTGGTGGGTCTTGTCTTCCTCTCCAAAGTACTGGAAGACGAACCTTCCAAAGCCCGTCAGGTCTCTGTGGACGTCCCTTACCTCCCTTAAGACCCTTCTAACCTTCGGCGGGTACTCCTCGTAGGGAAGGGGAATGCTCTTGACGAAGACCCTGTCCTTGAAGAAGTCCGTCGTCAGGCCGACGCTTCCCACGTGCTTCTCGAGCTGGTTGAACTTCTTCTCGGTCCAGAAGCGGTGGAGTATGAGCCTCGGGTCTTCCTTTGCCAGCGGGAAGTTGCCGTCCTCTGTGTCGAGCCAGAACTCCAGGTAAGGCTGACCCTTCTCGATGACTATTCTCGCCAAGAGTCTCGCGTTCTTTGGTATCTCTTTCTGGGTCTCGCTGATGTGGTACTCCTTTCCTCCTTCCGTGTATGTCTCTCCCTCTTCCCTGGTGCCAGCCTTTGAGACGAAGTAGGCTTCCCTGCCGTCTATCGTCCCAAGGTGGAGGTCGTAGCCCCAGGCCTTGAGGTCCTTAAACTTGAACCTCCTCTCGGCCGGGACAACACCGGTGTTCTCGACTATGTAGTATCCCTCGAGCATTTTCATCACCAAAGGTTAGTAAAAATGTTGAGCTTTTAAAGGTTTTCGTTGTCCTCGATGATAAGCTCAATGATGGCCCTCTGCCCGGGATTTTTCAGGAGTTCGATGATACGCCTGTCCACATCTCTGGCGGCCTTGTTGGCCCTTATAGCGAGCGTTCTCGCATCTATGTAGGTGCTTTTTCTGACGACCATGGATACATCATGGTCAAGAATAAGCTCGGGACTCCCCCACGCAACGACCTCATCCACGAGGTCACCGACCTTTATCCTTATCAGGAGCTTTTTACCTTCCCTAAGTGCATTTTTGAACTCATCGTTGAGGTCGTTGATTGCTTTGTCTGCCCCAATGCATATTATGCAGTCTCCTCTCGGTGTCAGAAAGTCCTCTTTGGTGAATTCAAGGGTTGAGCGGTGCGTGGCTTTGACGTTCTCGTGCCCGTGGCAGTGGATTACTTCCCTCAACATGGTCTCACGTTCCCGGAGGCGGTTAATAACGTTTGCTTCTTTGAAGAACCAGCCGGACGGGAAAACCTTTAAAAGGACACTCCTGATTTTGGTTACGGCTGAAGATTATCCGAGAGGTGGTGAGAATGGGAAACATCAAGCAGACGTTCATTAAGAGGACTGCCCGTGAGCTCTTTGACAGGTACCCTGACAAGTTCACCAGGGACTTTGAGCACAACAAGAAGATGGTGGCCGAGCTCACCAACGTTACCAGCAAGACGATAAGGAACAGGATCGCCGGCTACATAACGAGGCTCGTAAGAATGAAGGAAGAGGGCAAAATACTCTAAAGTCTCTCTTTTTCAGCTTTCTCCTTTAACGACTTCCTAAAAGCTCTCTAGGTCTTCCAGTATCTTCTTTGGAAGTTTAGGTCTGAGCTCTTTCAGTAATCTCTCGAACTCCGCCTCGTTTTCCTGGGCAATCCTTCGCATAAGGTTCTCTATGTAAGTCTCAACAAGCAGGCGGACTTCCTCAAGCTCCTGCTTCATTCTCATGGCCTCATCAATGCGCCTCTGCACCTCATCGAGGAACTGAACCAGCTCGTCCACCTTAGTCTCAATTGGCTCCGTTGACTTTATCAGCTCCCTAGCCTGCTGGTACTCGGCCGTCGCCCTCGGTTTCTTCGGTTCGTATATGTCTGTGCCGAATGTGTATGGAGTGAGCAGTACCTCAAGCCTGAAGCCGCGCTTTATCGTGTAGTACTTTCTGGGTCTGCCCCTGGGTATCTTTTCTGTCCTCCCCTCGATCAGCCCTGCACTCTCGAGTATTCTAAGGTGCTCCAGCACCGCCTTCTGCCCAACGCCAAGCTCTTGACTCAGCTCGCTGACGAAGTATGGCCTCTTTGTGAGCAGGAGGAGTATTCTCCTCCTCGTCTCATTACCCAGGATATCGAGGAGTCTCCCAAGGTCTCGATTTGACTCCATAGCTCTCACCCCCTTTCCCTAACCCAAAGTTAGTAAAAAGTATTTAAACCTTTTTCGGTTTGAGCTGGTGGTAATGTCAAACACACATGGAGATAAAGGACAGATAGAAAAGGAAGAAAAGAACACTAACCCTGAAACAGCTCAGACTGGAGTAACGTGACCCCACTTCTCCAGGGCCCTCGCAAGCTCCTTGTGAGTCTTCGCGTACTCGTCGAGCGGTATTCCCTGCATTATGGCATCGATTGCCTGCCTGACTGCCCGTGCACCTGCGGCAGGCCCGTCCGGATGGCCGAGGGTTCCACCTCCGAGCTGGAGGACTATGTCGGTTCCGAGGGCCTCTATAACGGGCTGGATGTTGCCCGGATGTAATCCACCAGAGCTTGTCGGGAACGCGGCCTTTATGCTGTAGAACTTCTGCTCAAGGTGGAAGACGTCGTTTTCATCGGGCTTGTAGTGGCTCTCCCTGAGAATCCTGGCGTTCTGAATGACGTCCCACTTGCCGCCCTCAAGCTTGCCAGCTCCAGCGGTTCCAACGTGGAGCTGGTCAATGCCTATGAGCCTGTAAAGCTTCGCAAGAACGAACATCGAGATGCCGTGGTACGGGTTCCTCGTGAAGGCCGCGTGCATTGCCCTGTGGCCGTGGATGGCAAGCCCGTAATCGGCCGCGAGGTCCCTGATGTACCTTAGCGCTCCCCAGCCGGTTATAACAACATCAACCATCGCATGCTTGAGACCAAGGTCAGCAAGAACCTCAAGCCTCTGCTCCATTTCGAGGAGGTCAGCGGTTATGTTCGCGAACCATGTCTTCTTCTCACCCGTCTCGTTCTCTACCTTGTCAATTATCTTCGCCATTATCTCGGCCCTCTCCTCGAAGCGGTTGTACCACGGGCTCGTGAGGTTCTCGTCGTCCTTCATGTAGTCGGCACCGTTTGAGAGAAGGTCGTAGGCCAGCTTCTCGAACTCCTCCGGAGAATAACCGACCTTTGGCTTTGGAACGACACCATAGATAGGCCTGTCCTTAATCTCGAGCATCTTCCTTACGCCCTCGATACCGAAGGCCGGGCCGTCGAACTCCCTTATGAGCTTCTCCGGGAAGTAAAGATCCTCAAGGCGGAGCCCCTTTACGCGCTTCATTCCGAAAATGTTTCCGGCTATGCTCGCGAGAAGGCCCGGAAGGTTGGCCTCCTCAAAGGCGTGGAACGGGTAGGCTATTCTGACTATCCAGCTGCCGTCGCCCATGTCGTGGAAGTCGTAGGCCTTGGCCGAGAGGTCGGCCCATCTCTCCTGCTCGTACCAGGGATAGAGTGTCGTCCAGGTTCCAGTTGAGCTCTCAGCTGCCACGGCTCCAGCCGCCTGCTCGATAGTGTAGCCCTCTGCCGGCGTCACACGGAATACAGCTATGATGTCCCTCTTCTTGCTGGGCTCGTAGCCCTTGTCAACATAGTAGTCGTATATCGTATCAAACTTCTCAACCATGCCTTTCACCCCAGGTAAATTTAACGTTACATTGACACACATAAAAAGTTTTCTGGACAGATTTGGCCACCTAAGCACACAATTTTACAGAAAAGATATTGGACAGCGGAGCTTAATGAGAGTTTATTAGGCCAATCGGGGCGTTTTCATGTCTAAATCAGATGACGGTTAAAAACTCTCAGTTTTTGACCTTATAAGTCAATAAGTTTTCCCGGCCAAATTTCTAACTATCCCACCCAAAATCGCCAGAAAGCTGGCCCCATAACCGTCCTTTTCCGAAAGATTTATATAGGCCTTTGCTCCTAATTTAGAACGCAGAACTCTGCAGACAACCATAAAGGAGGTGTTGTGAATGGCCGAGCTTCCGATTGCCCCGGTTGACAGGCTTATAAGGAAGGCCGGTGCCGCCCGCGTCAGCGAGGAGGCCGCCAAGGTTCTCGCCGAGCACCTTGAGGAGAAGGCCCTGGAGATCGCCAAGAAGGCCGTCGCCCTCGCCCAGCACGCCGGCAGAAAGACCGTCAAGGCTGAGGACATCAAGCTTGCCATCAAGAGCTGATGGCGCTTTTTGCCTCTTTGCCTTTTCACAACCTTTCTGAAGCCTACCAGAACGTTATTCTCTCAACACCCACGTTTTCTCCGGAGAACTTGAGAACAGCAAAGCCTGGGGAATCCATCCTGGGAAACACCGGCGACCCCGGATTGAGCAGAATAACTTTTTTGCCATAAAGGGAGTGTATATCATAATAGTATCTATGAGTGTGACCGAAAACAAGAACGTCAACGTCCATCTCGAGGGCCTTGAGAGTTAGGAAGTGGGCGTTCAGAGAGAGCAGCTGATGGCCGTGGATCATGCCTATCTTTACGTCTTCGGCCTCGACGACCTCTTCCTCGGGAAGGTTAAGCCTGTCAACGTTTCCCCTGACGGCGAGTGTTGGGGCGATCTCCTCAAGCTTCTCAAGAAGCTCAGGGCTGGTTATGTCGCCTGCATGGAGAATAAGCTCTGGCTGGATTTTCATGAGGTGTTCAAATAAAAGAGTAGGGAGGTTTCTCGTCTTGTCCCCGTAGTGAGTGTCACTTACTACTGCCACCTTCAAGGGTATCCCTCATATCGGGACGTTTATGCCGAGCTTTTCAACGAGCTCCTTATAGCGGTTCCTGACGGTTACTTCGGTTACGTGAGCAACTTCAGCGACTTCCCTCTGCGTCTTCTTTTCGCCCTCAAGGAGAGCCGCTATGTAGAGAGCCGCCGCGGCGAGACCCGTTGGGCCCTTACCGCTGGTTATCCCGCGCTTTATAGCCTCGTTCAGGATTTCCTTGGCCCTCTTCTTAGTCCTGGCACTCACTCCAAGGGCGTCGCCAAAGCGGTCAACGTACTCTATTGGGCTGGTTGGCCTGAGGTTCAAACCTAACCCCCTGGCCATAAAGCGGTAGCTCCTCCCAATTTCCTTCTTTGAGACCTTGGATACCGATGCAATCTCGTCCAGCGTTCTTGGAATGCCCTCCATCCTGCAGGCGGCGTAGAGTGCGGCAGAGACCATACCCTCTATTGAACGGCCGCGGATGAGCTTCTTCATGACCGCCTTCCTGTAGAGGGAAGCGGCGACCTCCTTAAGGTGCCTCGGCAGGCGGAGCTGGGCGGCCATCCTGTCAAGCTCGCTGAGGGCGAATGCAAGGTTTCTCTCGGCGGCGTCGTTGATGCGCATCCTGCGCTGCCACATGCGGAGCCTTCTAAGCTTGTTCCTGTACATGCCGGTTATCTGGTTCCCGTGTATATCCTTGTCGCGCCAGTCTATATCCGTAGAAAGGCCTTTGTCGTGGATCATCAACGTCATGGGCGCCCCTGTTCTGGCGCGCTTTTCCCTCTGACCTGGCTCGAACGCCCTCCACTCCGGCCCCTCATCCACTACGTTCTCCTCAATTACGTAGCCGCACTTGGCACAGACTATCTCTCCCCTTCGCGGGTCGTATATAAATTCGGTCGAACCGCAAATAGGGCATACCCTCTTCGGGCTAATCCCTCTCACCCCCTTCTCCTGGGGGTGGGGCCGGAACGCTTGCCAGTCTTACCTTTTCTAGCCTTCTTTGGAGATCTGTTTTTACCGCTAGTCTTTCCTTTCTGGGGGGCCTTCTTGCCACCTTTTTCCCGCCTGCCAACGTAGAGAAGGGCACCAACGTACTTCTCGGGATCTTTAACCCGAGGCTTAACGGCGACATAGGGATAATTAACCGGACCAAAAACATCCTTGACTACTCCGACGGGCTTCAGTTCCTTGTCGACAACTGGGTCATTAAGCGACGGCACCCAGTTCGTCCTAACTATGAGAAAGCCCTGCTTCGCGTAGTGAGAAACAACTCCCAGGCGTTTCATAGCCCCACCCCAAAACCAGGTTTCCTTTTAAACTTTTCGCTTTTCCCCTTTATAAAGCTTTCGATAATCAGAGAAAGATTTTTAACAGAGAGTGCCGAATAGTAAGATTTGGGAAGGGTAAAATGAAGTGTCTTGTTGTTGGCCATGTTGTCAGGGACATAGTTAAAAAAGGCAACAAGGTTCTTGAAAGGCTCGGTGGCGGTGCTTATTATTCTGCACTCGCCCTTTCAAGATTCTGCGATGTTGAGATACTCACTTCTTTCTCAAATCTCCCAGAGGAGTGGATCAAAGAATTGGAGTCAATGGCGAAACTGCAGGTAGTTCCCTCTGAGACAACGACGACTTACGAACTAACGTACCTCGACGGCAACAGGAGGAGGCTAAAACTTCTAGAGAGGGCGTCTCCAATTGAAGAGCTTCCAGATGGAGAATACGATGTCCTCCTCATGAATCCCGTTGCAAGAGAAGTGCCCCCTGCCCTGGTTACCAGTGCTCTCAAAAAGTTCCCATTTGTTGCGGTTGACATACAGGGGTTTATCCGTTCCTCAAGTCCAGGAGAAATTCAGTACCAGCCCATCGACGGTTCATTCTTAAAGGGGGTAAAGATTCTTCACGCAGACCTTGGGGAATACCAATATCTGCAGGGGTTCTCCCCCGAATTCGTTGACGTTCTTCTCCTCTCCAACGGGCCAGAGCCGGGGAAGGCATTTCTGCACGGAAGGGAGTACACGTTTGAGCCAGTCCACGTGGGAGTGGACGAATCGACTGGGGCGGGAGATGTTTTTCTTGGAGCCTTTACTGGATTCTACTCACAGTGTCCCTTCGTGCAGGCCCTTAAACGAGCAGCCGCCTTTACGGCGCTGTTCCTCAAGAACAGGAGCGTTGATTTTTCCATGGATGACGTGAACGAGCTTGCGATGAAAGTCGAGGTGAAAAGGGTATAAACCCCCTCTTCCAACTCCCAACACCGATGATGAAACGTCAGCACGCTGAATGATGATGAGAAGGGACTTCCCTGAGGTGGTTTCAATGGACAGGTACGTTCTTCTGGTTAAGGCCCCGAGAGGGGCCGACTTATCTTCCTTTAGAGACGAAGCAAAGGCGCTGGCAGAGAAATACGGCTTTGAAGCAGAGACCCACAGGTGTATCGGCCTTACGGTCGATGCCGTGATAGTGTACAACAATGGAATCGTCCTGATAAAGCGGAAAAACGAGCCCTTCAAAGACCACTACGCCCTTCCAGGAGGCTTCGTCGAATACGGCGAGACCGTTGAGGAGGCCCTTCTGCGTGAGGTTAAGGAAGAGACGGGACTTGACGTGAAGCCAGTGAAGCTAGTGGGCGTTTATTCAAGGCCCGACAGGGACCCCAGAGGACACACGGTAACGGTTGCTTTCCTCTGCATCGGGGAGGGAGAGCTGAAGGCAGGCGACGACGCCAAGGAAGTCTTCGTGTTCCCGATAGAGGAAGCCCTGAACCTCCCACTGGCATTTGACCACGGGGAGATACTCAGGGACGCGCTCAGTCTGAGGTGAGAGCATGAGGCTCGAATACCCCGCTTTCGGGAAGATAATCGTTGATGGAGCCACCTACGAGCACGACATCGTCCTCTATCCAAGCGGAAAGGTCGAGCGCAGGAAGAAGAAAATAAGCAAGCAAAAACACGGGACGAGCCACAAGCTCGACCCCGAGGAACTGAAAGAATACCTAACCGAGGACTTTGACGTTCTCGTTGTGGGAACTGGGATGTACGGAAAGCTGTCACTCCTACCTGAGAGCAGAGAACTCATAAAAGGGAAAGAAGTCCTTGAACTCCCAACCAAAAAGGCCGTCGAAGTCTTCAACGAACTCTATGGAAAGAAAAAAGTGCTGGGAATATTCCACATCACCTGTTAAGGCTCCAGAGAAGGAGGGCATCTATTGCAGCCGTCAGGAGAAGGGCGATTGGATACGAGAGGTACCAAGAACCGGCTATGATGCCGACTACCACCGCGTTTAGGATCCACACTGCCAGGCTCTTCAAAATGCCGCCCTGAGGCAGGGCCAGGCCCTCTGTGCCGTGGTAGTACACATGGAGGGCGATGCCGCACGTTGCCAGCGGGACGAGGACGGCCATTGGAAGGTAGATCGGGGATGAAAAACCCTTAAGGGACAGGCCGAGCAGCGCCAAGACCCCCACCGCCGATGGAATCGCCGCCATAGTCAGGAGCTTGCCTCTGAGGAACCGACCCCGCTCAAGCGGAAGGGAAAGGAGGAGCTCGAAAGACTTCACCTCTATTTTGGTGAGGGTTTCCACGGACACCGCAGAGACCCAGCCGAGCGCCGCCACGAAAGTTATGGTTGCGAGCCTGCCCCCGAACGCCCCGATATCTGGATTCGAAAAAATTCCCGCCACGTTTATGATGGGGATAACTATGGGCACCAGCAGGCCCGTAAGGACGGGTGTGTTCCTCAGCGCGGTCTTGAAATCCTTCACCATCAGAGCCAGCTCAGGCGGATACACCCCGAGTCCGCCCGCTCTCCTCCTTCTTCCACTTGTGTAAGAACCCTCGCTTATCCTCACCCAGAGGCGGGAGATAAGGACATAGTAGGCAACCCCCAGGATAGCGATGTAGATTCCAGCGAGCGGTGCCGAAAACGACGGCCTGTCCACGGAAAGTACGGAGAGCGGGTAGATAAACTCGTAACCGCCGAGGGACTCCTTGATGGAGGTGTAGTTCTGGAGGACGTAATCCTGGAAGTAGCTGAAGCCGTAGAAGAGGCCGAATATTAGGATGACTCCCAGTGCCTTAGCCAGACTCTTGAGGTCCGCGAACCTTCCGGAGGAGGTCTTCCCAAAGGAGTAGTAAACGAGCAGCCCAAAAACGTGGCCGAGCATCAGGCCTACGGCAGACCAAAGGAGTACTAACAACCCGGATGTAGCCGAAACGACCATCCCAATCCTGACGGCCCCTGGAACCATGAAAGCCATCACTGGGAGCGATTCGAGGAGCAGGAGAACGCTCATATACCTCCCGCCGAGTTTAATCGGGAGCGGAAGGAGGGGCTTGAAAAGGTCGAGCGAAGCTATGTAACTAGAATTCGTAACCGTGGCATAGAAAGCTATTATGAACGGCAGGATGGCGTACGTGGAGGCCATCACAAGCACTGCATCACGCTCTCCTTTGAGCGAAGGGAAGAGCATCAGGCCGAAAACGGCATACATAGCTGTCTGAAACAGGAGCGTCTTTTTCAGGTCTCCGGAAGAGCCGAGACCGAGGGAAATCTTGCCCGCCGAACGCGGGTTGTCCTTCATCCTCCTGTAAACGACCTCGCGGTAGAGGACTTCAAGGACTTTCATCAGAACGCCTCCCTTAGGGCTTTTACTATGCCCTCCACCTCGCTCTTGCCCTCGGTGAGCTTCAGGAATACCTCTTCAAGGCTCTCCTCCTTTGTGAATTCCTTAAGCTCCTTTGGAGTCCCCTCGGCGACGATCTCGCCGCGGTAGATGATCCCTATCCTGTCGCAGAGCGCCTCCGCGACCTCTAATACATGGGTCGAGAAGAGTATGCTCCTCCCCCGTTTCTTGAAGTCAAGGAGTAGCTCCTTCAGAATCCTTGCGCTCTTTGGGTCGAGCCCGTTTACAGCCTCATCGAGAACGAGAACCTCAGGATCGTGGAGGAGGGCGGAGATTATCGAAACCTTCTGCTTCGTACCAAAGCTGAGCGTCCCTATTAGCTCCCCGAGGAAGGAATCTATCCCAAAGGCCCTGGAGAGCTTTTCAACCCTCTCTTCAAGCTCCTCCTTGGGAACTCGTCTTATGCTTCCGACGAATGAGAAGAACTCCATTGGAGTGAGGCTTTCGTAAAGTGCTGGAGTCTCAGGGATGTATCCTGCGATTTCCTTAACTTTGAGAGGATTAGCAGAAACGTCAATTCCATTTACCGTTACCTTTCCCGACGTGGGCGGTATTATTCCAGCCACTATCTTCATCGTCGTCGATTTACCGCTCCCGTTAGGTCCAAGAAGGCCGTATATCTCGCCATCGTTCACGGAGAAGCTTATTCCCCTCACTGCTGTCGTCGGTCCGAAGCTCTTAACAAGGTCTTCTATGATTATCATAAACAACCACCCAACGTAAAAAGGAGAAGAAGATTATAAATATTTTCATGAATTGGCAACTGTACTACCAAGAACTGCCTTTCGGCTCTAAGTGTGCACTCCTTACCTCTAGAACTCCCGAATAACTGCACTCGTTCCACTTCTTCTCGACCTCGTCAAAGACAACCCTTGCCCTAAAGAACGGCGCGTCCCTCACGAAGGTCTCAAACTCACCGCCTTCCCCAGCAACGTGGACCTTGTACTTTTCGTTGAGCTTTATCAGCTCTTCCAGGGCCTTCTCATCTATCCTTCTTCCGAGCCAGTTCTGGTCAAGACCGTAAGCCGCTGTTCCGACTATGACCACGTCAAAGATGCCTATGATCTCCCTCATGTAGTCCACAGGGTCTCTGTGCCATGCGGGGGCAAAACTCTCTATTCCAAGCTCTTTGGCGACCCTATCTACTCTCTGCTTCTGGTACTCGCTCGCCAAAGCGCCTACAACGACTCCATCAATCTTCAGCCCCTCAAGGACGGCCTTCATGTCCTCGACTTCCTTCTCCTTCTCTCCGGAGGTGAAACCCTTGACGAGGGGAATCCCTATTGCCCTTGCCTGAAGTTCAGTGAGGTGTATGTTTGGGACGTGGTACATGTAGCTCTCGTCGCTCTCGCTCACCATTGAGACGAGGTACTTCACCTCAAACCCCTGCTTCAGCGCCCAGTAGAGGGCGTAGTTCGAGTCTTTCCCGCCTGAGTAGAGGACCGCAACGCGCATTTTGCTCACCCGAAAATTTTTAAATACTAAGGGTTAATTTAATCTCGAGCGTTTGAGTCCTTCTGACGGCTCTTGGAGAGGGCCGTTAAAAAGGTGATGGCCATGGTTCCAGAGAGGGCAGTAATCCTAGCGGCTGGCCTCGGGACAAGGATGGGTAGAAAGCCCAAGGGACTTGTCAGAGTAGCCGGGAGGGAGATTCTGTACAGGACAATAAGGCTGCTCCAGGAAAACGGTGTTAAAAAGTTCATTGTGGTCACCAACGAGAGGTACGCACCCCTTTATCAGGAGTTCATAGAGAGGCACGGCTTTGACGCTGAAATCATCATAAACCCCGAGCCGGAGAAGGGCAACGGCCATTCCCTTCACCTTGCCAAGGAGAAAGTCTCAGGGAAGTTCGCACTGACAATGAGCGACCATGTCTATTCCAGGGACTTCATCGAGAGGGCAGTAAGAGGGCGAGGACTAATAGCGGACAGGGAGCCGAGATGGGTTGATATTGGGGAGGCAACGAAAGTTCAGGTAAAGGACGAAAAGGTCTGGAAAATCGGGAAAAGGCTCAAGGAATGGGATGCAATTGATACTGGGTTCTTCGTCCTCGATGATGAGATTTTCAAGGTTACAGAGATCCTCGAAAATGAGAAGAACGGCGACTACTCCCTGAGCGAGGTTATGGAACGGGCAAAGGTTTCAGTGACCTTCGTTGACGGACTCGGCTGGACGGACGTTGACACCCCCGAAGAGATCAAGAGGGCAAGGAGGATGCTCGTCAGAACCGCAGTAAAGGGAACGGGGGACGGGTTCGTCAGCAGACACCTGAACAGGAGGATTTCAACGAGGGTCAGTGAACTGCTGGTAGAGAAAGTTACGCCGAACCAGATGACGGTTGTAACGTTCTTACTCGGCATTATCTCGGCGTTGACGACACTGGTAAGCCTTCCGCTGGCGGGAATACTCTACCAGCTCAGCTCAATCCTTGACGGCATTGATGGAGAGCTCGCAAGGGCACAGTTGAGGACAAGTAAGCTCGGCGGCTACGTTGATTCAATCCTCGACCGCTACGTTGACGGAAGCTTCCTGGCACTGCTGGCCTATGCGACGATAAACGAGCCAATCTGGTACTTCGTGGCACTGCTAGCCCTCCTCGGCTCGGTGATGGTCAGCTACTCAACGGAGAGATTCAGGGGAGCCTTCTGCAGGGACGCCTACAAGGAGGTACCGGCCCTCAGAAAACTGCCCGGAAAAAGGGACGAGAGAGTATTCCTGACGATGCTCTTCCTGCTGTATCAGATTGCGGCCTCGATAAAGGCACTCTTCCTGACCCTTGCCGTACTGACGAACTTTAGGGTTGCACTAACCCTGTATTTCGTCGTCAAGAAAGTTTCACATCCGAAAACTATTTAACTACTGTAAAATATCTTACAGCACTAAAGGAGGTGAAGGAAGATGGTGAGGGTTGTCATACTCGGACAGGGATACGTTGCCAGCATCTTCGCGAGCGGGCTTGAGAAGATAAAGGCAGGGAAGATGGAGCCCTACGGAGTCCCGCTGGCAGATGAGCTTCCGATTAAGATAAAGGACATCGAGATCGTGGGTTCATACGACGTTGACTCCAACAAGGTTGGAAAGGACCTCTATGAAGTCGTTAAGAGCTACGACCCCGATGCCCCGGAGAGCCTCAGGGGAATAACCATAAGGAAGGGCGTCCACCTCGGAAGCCTCAGGAACCTTCCGCTCACCCCTACCGGCCTCGACGACGAGATGACGCTTAAGGAGGCTGTTGACCACCTCGTTAACGAGTGGAAGGAGCTTAAGCCTGATGTTTTCGTGAACGTCTGCACAACAGAGGCATTCGTCCCGTTCGAGAGCAGGGAGGAGCTTGAGAAGGCCATCGAGGAGAACAACAAGGAGAGGCTCACAGCGACACAGTTCTACGTGTATGCAGCCGCCAAGTATGCCAAGGAAGTCGGTGGAGCGGCCTTCGTCAATGCCATTCCAACCCTCATAGCGAACGACCCGGTCTTCGTTGAGCTTGCGAAGGAGAGCAACCTAGTTATCTTCGGTGACGACGGTGCAACAGGTGCAACACCGCTTACCGCAGACATTCTCAGCCACCTCGCCCAGAGGAACCGCTACGTCCTCGACATAGCCCAGTTCAACATAGGTGGAAACCAGGACTTCCTGGCTTTAACCGATGAGGAGAGGAACAGAAGCAAGGAGTTCACCAAGAGCTCGGTCGTTGAGGACCTGCTCGGCTACAACGCCCCGCACTACATCAAGCCGACCGGCTTCCTCGAACCGCTCGGCGACAAGAAGTTCATAGCCATGCACATCGAGTACGTCAGCTTCAACGGTGCCCACGACGAGCTCGTCATCACCGGCAGGATAAACGACAGCCCTGCCCTCGCTGGCCTGCTCGTTGACCTCGTCAGGCTCGGAAAGATAGCTATCGAGAAGAAGGAGTTCGGAACCGTCTACGAGGTCAACGCCTTCTACATGAAGAACCCCGGACCTAAGGAGGCCAGGAACATACCGAGGATAATCGCCCACGAGAAGATGAGGATGTGGGCCGGGCTGAAGCCCAGGTGGCTCTGAGGGCTTTTTCTCCCTTTCGGCAACTTTTTTAATAACTTCCTCCCACTTCTTCTGGAGGGAAACCAATGAGCTGGAAGAGGGGAGCTTATCCCGAGTTTACTCTTGAAGACGTCATTGCAACGATTTTTCTTCTGAGGGAACCGATTGGGAGAAAGGCAATCGCCGAAACTCTCGACATCGGCGAAGGCAGCGTCAGGACTCTACTCAAAAAGCTCAACTGGATTGATGTCATAGATTCGGCCCAGCGTGGGCACTTTCTAAGCAAAACAGGGAAAAAACTCCTTGAGAGGCTTAAGGGGCTATTCTCGGAGGCACACTTCGTTGGGAAAGTCGATGGAATGCCCGCCTATGCTATCGTCGTTAAAAACCCGCCTCAGTTCAAGAGCATCGAGCTGAGGGACGAGGCAATAAGGTTCTTCGCAAAGGGGGCCATGATACTGATCGTTAAAAACGGAGAACCTGTCTTCCCCGAGGACGAGAGGCCGCTGAGAGATACAATGGAAGAACTTGCAATGAACATTGAGGAAGTCCTGAACTTCTCAGATGGAGACCTAATCGTCGTGACATGGGCAGAAAACCCGTCAGATGCCATGAAGAGCGCCTATCACGTTGCCCTGACCTTAAAGAATGACGAAATCCCCGAAGAACTCAAGTCTCTCGTGAGGTGAGGAGATGGAGGAGAGCAGGCTCATTCTGGCGCTCGACGTTTATGATAGGGAGAGGGCACTTGAGATAGCGGAGTGCACAGCAGATTACCTCTGGGCAATTAAGGTAAACTGGCCCCTCATCATCGGTTCCGGATTGAAGATAATCACCGAGCTCAAGCAGGTCACAGGGCTTCCGATAATAGCCGACCTCAAACTCGCTGATATCCCCAACACGAACAGACTGATAGCGAGTAAAGTATTCGAGGCTGGGGCAGACTACATAATTGCCCACGGCTTCGTAGGCAGGGACAGCGTTGAGGCCGTTATGGAGCTTGGAAAAACGATCATCGTTGTCGAGATGAGCCATCCCGGAGCTAAAGAGTTCATTCAGCCCGTCACCGACAAGCTGATCGAACTTGCAAACGAGCTGGAACCCTTCGGCGTAATAGCTCCTGCGACCAGGCCGGAGCGGGTCTCGTACATCCGTTCAAGGCTCGAGAGGGGGATAAGGATTTTGACTCCCGGAGTGGGTGCCCAGGGTGGGAAAGCCAGTGATGCCATCAAGGCCGGTGCTGACTACGTGATAGTCGGGCGCTCGATCTACGGCAGTAATAACCCGCGCGAGGCAGCAAGGAGACTCTATGAGGAAATTCTGGAGGTGGTTTGATGGAGTTGAAAGTCAAACACCCCCTCAGCAAGAAGGAAATAAAGGAGATAATCCGCGAGATGAGCGAGATCTTCGGCGAGGAGATAGCGAAGAAAATGCTGAACAAGAAGGACAGGGTGGAAGTGGCTGAGTTCGACAAGACCACCGAAATTCTCCTCGTGAACGGGAAGCCCTTCTTCATAAGGAGAAAGGAGCTTGTTTTTCCCCTCGTCATAGCGCTCTACGAGCTCTCTAACGAAGAAGACCTGAGGAAGTGGCCGAGGAGGGTCGTTGTGGATGAGGGCGCAGTTCCATACATCCTGAACGGTGCCGACGTTATGGCGGCTGGCATAGTTGACGCAGACGAGAACATCAACGAGGGCGACTTCGTCTTCGTGGTCGAGGAGAACTACGGAAGGCCCCTGGCGATAGGGATAGCCCTCATGGACGGCAGGAAGATGAAGGAGAAGCCAAAGGGCAAGGCCGTGAAGAACATCCACCACGCGAAGGATAAAATCTGGCAGGTCACGGTGGGATGAAATGGAAGAGAAGCGGAAGAAGATCAGGGTCCTAGTTGGGGGAGTCTTTGACATCCTCCACGTCGGCCACATCCATTTTTTGAAGCAGGCCAAGGAGCTTGGTGACGAGCTGGTCGTTATAGTTGCACACGACGAGACCGTGAGGATGCAGAAGAGGAGAGAGCCCATAAACCCAGCAGAAGACAGGGCCGAACTTCTAAGGGCGATAAGGTATGTGGATGAAGTTTACATAGGAACGCCCGGGACGATAGACATGGAGCTAGTGAAGAGAATAGACCCTGACGTCATAGCAATCGGCCCAGACCAGTTCTTCAACTGTGAAAAGCTGAAGGAGGAACTGAGAAAGCACGGGATAAACGCCGAAGTGATACGGATACCCTACCTCTACAAGAGCGACAGGGCGAAGACGAGCAAAATAATCCAAAGGATTGTGGAAACCTTCTGTGAATGATTGAACTCCCTGATTTCAGCAGTTTAGTGATTTTCAGGGTTTGATTTTAAAGAGTTTTATTAAACCTCTAAATTGAAGCGTCTGATTAGAGCTTAAACCTGCTCAGATAATCGCGAAGGAATTCGGGGTCTTCCCTTTTGACCGCGCTCATTAGCTCCTCGAACTTCTTCTCGCCGAGGGCCCGCTTGAGGTAGTAGTACAGGTTGACCGCATCCTCGACTATTATGCTCTGTCTCCTCCCCTCCTCACCGTAGAGCTCGATGAGCTTTCTGTTCATATCTTTGGTGATGTAGAGAGTCTTCTGCATTTTATCCTTCTTCAAATCGGTGGTTTTCTCTTTCTTGGGCTTAGAAGGGCGGGTCAACTCGTTTATTGAGCCGTCAAAAAGCCTCGGGAGTTTATCCTTCGACAATTTCAACCACCTCTTTGGCAAGCTTTTGGAAGGCCTTAGAAGCCCTACCGTTCGGCTCAAACTCAAATATGCTCTTACCCTCACTCTGGGCCTTTTCTAGGGCTATGGCCTTTGGTATCGTGGTCAGTATTGGAGCGTCTGGATAGGCCTCCTTCAGCTCCTTGAGGCGCATCTTCGGGACTTTTGTTTGCTTGGTAAACTTATTGGGAACGAGGCCGAGGAGCTTGAGGTTCTCGTTGGTCTCCTCCCTGATCATTCTCATCAGGTTGAACATGAGCTGCATGCCGATTACTCCGAAGTAGCTAAGCTCGAGCGGTATCAGAACGTAGTCCGACGCGGTGAGAGAATTCACGAGGAATATTCCCATGCTGGGCGGGTTGTCAATGAGGACGTAGTCGTAGTCTGGGAGTACCGGGATAAGGGCCTTTTCAAGTCGTCTCTCACGGTTGTAGGCGTTTATTATCTCGATCTCCTTGGCCGATAGGTTCAAATGGCTTGGAATGAGATCAAGGTTCTCCTTGACAGGGACAATGGTCTCCTCAATCTCGCTTTCCCTTGTCATCAGCGTTCCAACGTTCCTGCTGGAGTGCTCAAGAACCTTCATCCCGATTAGACCAAAGGTGAGGTTGAACTGGGGGTCAACGTCAACCAGGAGAACCCTCTTGCCCATCTCGGAAAGGGCGAAGCCGAGGTTCATCGTGAGCGTTGTCTTGCCCACTCCCCCCTTCTGATTGGCAACGCTGATTACGACTGCCATCGGTTTCACCCTAAAAGGAATAAAAGTCAGCTGAGATCGTCGAAATCGGCCAGGAGCTTGTTTATGTATCCCCTCATGTCACTTCCCGGCTTTTCGTCGGACTTGCGAGATATCACCTTGTATATCTTGTCCTCAAAGGAGTTGAATCCTGCTTTTGGCTCAGCTGGGAGCAGGGACTCCTTCACTGGGAGCTGGAGGGCTGTTTCACCGCCGAGGATGTGCGGGCTCTTGACGCCGGTCATTATGACCATGGCGCGGACCATCTTACCCATGTCCTCGTCTATCCTGGCACCCCACTTGATTTCGCTCTTTTCGCCAAGCTTCTCATAGACGATGTTCATGGCCTCGTTGATTTCACCGAGGCTGACGTCGGGACCAACTGTGAAGTGGACGAGTGCCTTCTCTCCACTGCCGTACTCCACGTCGAGGAGCTTGTTCTGGAGAGCGTTCTTGACGGCGTCAACGGCCCTGTTGCTTGAGTCGCTTTCACCGATACCTATGAGGGCAGCACCGCCGTTGTGCATTATGCTGTAAACGTCGGCGAAGTCTATGTTCACCATGGACGGGAGCTTTATAGTTTCGGTTATGCCCTTGACCATCCTGGCTATAATCTCATCCGCAAAGCGGAATGCCGCGTTGATCGGAAGCTTGGGGACGAGCTGGAGGAGCTTGTCGTTCTCAATTATTACGACTGTGTCCGAATAGTACAGGAGGGCCTTTATTCCAGCTTTGGCTTTCTCTTCCCTGATCTTTCCTTCGTTCTTAAACGGGTAGGTAACAACGCTTATGACGAGAGGCTCTCTAAAGCGGCCGTTGTGGCGGGCGCGCTCCTTTATAACCCTGGCAACGACGGGAGCGGCACCTGTACCAGTTCCGTTACCCATTCCGGCCGTTATGAATACCAGGTCAGCGTCCCCAATTGTCTCGGCTATCTCATGTGCACTCGCCTCTGCGGCACGGTATCCAACTTCTGGATCGCCGCCAGAACCCTTTCCCTGGGTCAGATCCTTTCCAAGGAGGAGTTTCTTGTGAGCTTTGGCGTGCTTGAGGGCCTGCGCGTCTGTGTTCATGGCAATAAGCTCGGCACCCTGAACACCGAGATCGTAAAGCCTTGTTATAGTGTTGTTTCCAGAGCCACCGACGCCCACTATAACTATCCTTATTTCGTTCTCATCGTCGTCATCGAACTGAGGTGCAGTTTGAACTTTTTTTGGCTCATCGTCCAGGTCTATTTTTATCCCCGCCTGCTCGAGCAGTTTAAACACCATTTTCCAACCCCCTCTCCCATCGGAGATTCCAACATTATTTTATCACTAATTTTAGCACTTATTTGATGATGTAGTCCGGCGTTGAGCGTTCTTCAGTCTCCAGGCGGTACAGTTCCTTTTTCAGAAGTTCGCGGATGGCCTCACGAATGACCTCACTCCTGTTCGGATAAACGCCTTTTTTGACGAGCTGATCCATGGCGTTTATTAGCCCCTGCGGGAGCTGGACGCTGATGATCCTCATTCTGCTCATCCCTGCACCACCCAGTTCACCAGGCCGCTGAATTAGTTAATGATTTAAGTAGTTAAATACTTTGTGGCTTAATTTTAATATTTTGATATTATGATTTTCAAAAATTTTTTGAAGAACTCTTTTAAGGCCCATTTCTGAACGATGAGACAGGTGATTGAGGGTGATCCCCGTAACCAAAAGCATACATATAGCGAGAGTCGATGTACACAATGTTGATGATATACTCGGTTACTTAGGTTCGAATGTGCAACTAGTTAGCGTTGAGTGCTGGAGAGCGGTGGCCTTCGCGGCAGTACTCGCTGAGAGGGCAGTAAAAAGGGGCACCCCCCACGCAAAAACTCTTGGGGGGGAGCTGCTCCTCCGCTTGGCTGGAACCCACCAGATAAGGGAAGCAATAAAAGAGGTAGGAGCCAAAAACGGCCCCAACTACCTCGTAGTGTTTGGGGACAACTCGGAGGCAGAAGAGATTCTAAGAAGCCTTGGTCTCGAAGAGATCGAAATCAAGGACTGTTCCGATGAGGAAGTGAAAAGATTCTTTGAAAAAAGCGCCTTAGTCGAAGTTTTATAGGGGTTTTTACAACATTTTTGGCGATTCTATTGGATAGGTTTATATAACTGCCTTTATCATTCCCGAACTGCCCGGGGGGAACATCGATGAGGTATAAGAAGAGAAAGTACTTCATGGCCGGCAGGATAAACATCCTCCAGAGGTCGAAGATAAGGGAGCTTTTTGAGAAGGCTTCCAAGATGGAAAACGTCATCTCACTCGGCATCGGCGAGCCAGATTTTGACACGCCCGAGGTCATAAAAGAAGCCGCCAAGAGGGCGATTGATGAAGGCTACACTCATTACACCCCCAACGCAGGCATCCCTGAGTTTAGGGAGGCCATCGCCGAGTACTATAAGGAGTTCTACAACGTTGATGTTGATATGAACAACATAATAGTCACCGCGGGTGCGTACGAGGCTACTTACCTCGCCTTCGAGAGCATCCTGGAACAGGGCGACGACGTGATAATCCCCGACCCGGCCTTTGTCTGCTACGTCGAAGATGCCAAAATAGCCGAGGCAGGGATAATCCGCATCCCGCTCAGGGAGGAGAACAAGTTCCGCATTGACCCTGACGAGCTCCTTGAGGCGATAACAAAGAGGACAAGAATGATAGTCATGAACTACCCAAACAACCCGACGGGAGCTATAATGAAGAAGGACGTTGCGAAGGCTATAGCCGATATAGCCCAGGACTACAACATCTACATCCTCAGCGACGAGCCCTATGAACACTTCCTCTACGAGGGAGCCAGACACCACCCAATGATAAAGTACGCCCCGGACAACACGATACTCGCCAACAGCTTCTCGAAGACCTTCGCCATGACGGGCTGGCGCCTCGGCTTCGCCATAGCGCCTGAGCAGGTCATCCGCGATATGATAAAGCTCCACGCTTATGTCATCGGCAACGTTACGTCCTTCATCCAGATAGCGGGCATAACGGCCCTGCGCGACAAGAGGAGCTGGGAAGCCGTCGAAAGGATGAGGCAGGTGTACGACGAGAGGAGAAAGCTCGTCCTCAAGTACCTCAACGATATGCCGCACATAACACCTTTCAGACCGAAGGGAGCTTTCTACATCTGGGCCAAGATTGATCCGGAGCTCGATATGACCAGCGAAGACTTCGCCGAGTGGCTCCTTGAGAACGCTGGAGTTGTGGTTATCCCTGGAACTGCCTTTGGAAGGCAGGGCGAGGGCTGGATAAGGATAAGCTACGCCACAGAGAAGGAAAAGCTCATAGAGGCCATGGAGAGAATGAAAGAGGCCCTCTCGAAGCTGTGAGGTGGTTCCATGGAAAACCTGCTTGCCGTCTTCGTTTCTATTTTTCTGGCGGAGCTCGGGGATAAGACCCAGCTCGCGACAATAGCCTTCGCCTCAAAGTACGGGTGGAAAACCGCCTTTCTGGGGGCTATCCTGGGGTTAGCGACCGTTAATCTGATAGGTGCCCTTATTGGGGATAAAATTGGAGATGTTCTACCGATTGAAGTTATTCACAAAGGCGCTGGCGTTCTGTTCATAGTCTTTGGCATCTTAATGCTGCTTGGAAAAATGTGAGGGGGGATATAATTGGCGGATAAAAGGTGGAAAACGGTCATACTGGACACGCTCGTCATGACGGCGGGTTTTGGGACGCTGAGCATGATGGGCGTTGCAAAGCCCGATATTATCAGCCACTTTGGAATAAGCAACTCGGCCTATGACCTACAGCACGTTGCCTACGTCTTTGGTCTCTTCGTCGCTTTCCTGCTCGGACACACAAAGCTCTACGAGGGGAGCTTTAAGAGGAGCGTCGCGATAGCACTCAGCTGGGCCGCGATTCCACAGCTCCTCATACCCTACGTGGGTAACTGGTACCTCGTCGTTGCCCTCCGCTTCATCCAGGGTTTTGTAGTCAGCCTTGTCCCGCTCTTCAGCACCCAGATAGCACGCTTCTTTGTCGCAGAAAGACCCTTCGCCAAGGGCATAATCCTCTCTGGAATATTCTGGGGCGGGGTTTTCGGAAGCATTAGCGCCCGCTACCTCGTCGAAGCGGTTGGCTGGAAGATGGGCTTCGTTGTAACTGCAATCATAATGTACGCCGTCCTGCTCCTCTGGTGGCTTCTCGTTGAGGACTTTGAGATCATCCATGAGAAGACGGGTAGCGACGTGAACATCTGGAAGATGCCCTTCACGTGGGTCCTTGGTCTGACTTTCTTCCCGGCCCTGTGGGTGATATTCACGATAGTCGGCTTCTCCGCGAGCCTCGGCTACGACCTCGGCTGGACAAAAGACCAGGTCTCCAACCTCAGCACGACCCTCAACGTCTCAAAGGCCCTCTGGAGCATAGCCATGGGTTTCGTCGGCTTCCAGCTATCCAAGAAGAACACCACTCCAAGGGGACTCTTCAAAGCCATCGTACAGGTCATGATGATATCCTACACAATAGCCTTCATCGGGCTTATCCTCTACTCAAAGGCAATGCTTGCAGGGAACTATGCCATGGCTCTCGCGAGCGTTGTACTCGTTGGTGCCCTTCAGGGGACGGGGCCGGCTTTCTGGACGAGTGCCCCCGCCACCTATCCAAAGCGCATCTATCCAAAAGCTTCGTTCGCCCTTGGCCTTATCTCAAACTCTGCAAACGCCATAGCTCCATCGGTCACAGAAGCCCTGGCTTCCATCAGCGAGAAGCTCGCCCTTGCTGAGCTCACATTAATGCCGCTCCTCGGCATCCTGACACTGGTAACGGTCTCAAGAATGAGACTCCCAGTGGAGGAGCTCGGAGAATGAAGGCCAGAACAACCCTCTTCCTTGCTTTTCTTTTAATCGCCCTTTTCTTCAGTGGATTAGCTCTCTTAAGGGGCCCGGACTGGATACTGCTCCTCATTGGTCTGATCCATGGTGTTCTTGCAGTGGGGATCTTCAGAGGAGTAAGAAACCTGATAAGATTCTCCGTTTATATAGCACTGCTTGACTTTGTCTTTGGAATTATCTGGACGATTGGGATGCCGTCGGCCTCGTCTATTACTCTGTCTCTCCTTGCAGGCCTAATCCTGGCGGTTCTCCTCGATGAAGAGGTAAGGGATGAACTTGAGAGAACATAGCCCAAAGGTATTCAGCTAACCCTTATCCACTGAAAAGAATACACGGGAAACTCCTAACAAGAAGTGCTGGATAGAAACGTGATAAAAACGTTTTGTGGTGCGGTGGCCGGGATTTGAACCCGGGTCACCGGCTTGGAAGGCCGGTGTCCTAGACCAGGCTAGACTACCACCGCACTGCAAGAAAGTGGTGGGGCGAGGGGGATTTGAACCCCCGACACCCGGATCTTCAGTCCGGCGCTCTCCCAGGCTGAGCTACCGCCCCACGCTCCAAAAATAGGGAGACAAAGGGGATTTATAAATCTTGCGGTAGGTTTGGCCCATCCAAAATTGAACATGGCACTGCTAACAATCAGAAGATAACGTTTAACATTTACAAAAAATTTAAATTTGAAATTAGGTATTAACAATCGGTGATTCTGTGACAAAGGATGGATATTCTCGAGGAAGTAAATTGGCGAGGTATCTAGTTGAAATGGCCGTTATAATGCTTGTTTTTGTCGCGGGGGCAGCCATAAAAAACGACGACCATGACTCCCTCAGTATTGTGGAGGAACTGACAAAGTACCACACTGATCCGTTTAATCCTGACACGGACGGGGATGGGCTGACTGATGGAGCAGAAGTTAAGTTGTATGCAACGAGCCCCACCCGAATAGACAGCGACAGTGATGGGCTCACCGATGGAGATGAAATCTCAGAGTACAAAACGAATCCCCTAAGCCAAGACACCGATGATGACGGTCTTTCAGATGGCGAAGAGGTCAAAACATACGGAACCAACCCTCTCTCTGGAGATAGTGATGAGGACGGACTTGACGATAAAAGCGAGGTCGTGGTGCACAAAACTAATCCAACAGCAACCGATACTGATAAGGACGGGCTAATGGACACTAAAGAGATACAGATATACAAAACAAATCCAACGAATCCGGATACCGACAAAGATGAAGTCAATGATGGAGACGAAATCAATAGATATTCTACGGATCCGCTGAATCCAGATAGCGACGGAGATGGTCTCCTTGATGGGCAAGAAGTAACCGCTTATATGACGGATCCCCTAAATCCTGACACCGATGGAGATGGGGTTTCTGATTCACTTGAGGTAAAGAAGGGTTCTGATCCTCACAAGACGGATACAGACAACGATGGCTTAACAGACCCAGAAGAAATACTCGAATTCAGCACAAACCCCCTCTCAAAAGATACAGACGAAGATGGACTTTCCGACTTTGATGAAGTTAAAACGTACAAAACGAGCCCATTGACCTTAGATACCGACGGAGACGGACTATCCGATCCTGAGGAGCTACCGTTGGGAACGGATCCACTTAATAAAGATAGCGACCAAGATGGGCTTGTAGATGGGGAAGAAATCAATACATACAAAACAAATCCATTGAAACCAGATAGCGATAATGATGGCTTAGACGATGGGCAGGAGGTAATATTATACGGGACTGACCCCTTAGATCCCGACACGGACGGGGATTACCTACCCGATGGATATGAGGGGCAATTGGGTACTGACCCATTATACGATTGGAGGCACACCTATAATGAAGAAGCGTTTAAGGCAGGATTAAGCAAGTATTTCAGGGAAAAGCTCAGAACAGTTACAAAGGATTTCACGAAGTACAGCACAACTTTGGATAAAGCCTGGGCAATTCTGGAATGGATTGATGAGAATATCGAGTATGAGTACACTAAAGCAGATTACGTTGATGCTCTTGTGTACAACTGGTCAAAGCTAACATCAGAGCAGAAGGAGCTCTATGATAACCTAACGAGACTTTACGCCCCAAACGATATTATTGTTTACAAAAAAGGTATCTGCGGAGATTATGCAATATTAACAGCGGCAATGCTCTTGGACTCGGGAGTGTCTCCGGTTTACCTGTTGGATATCAGTTTCGAAAACTCCAAAGTTGGCCATGCTGCAGTAGCAGTCAAAATAGAGGGGGAACTATTCGTTCTTGACCAGCATTTGCCCCCAATTCCTATAGGTAATTACTATTGGACATGGGCTATCAAAAATAATTCAAAGATAATAGCTAACATAACCTTCTACGAGGTGAGGCTCAACACAAGAGGAGAACCAGAAGTTACAGATACTTGGACATGGAGCGGGGAGGAGCTAAAGGAAAAAGCATACATCTTAAACGAAGAGGCCATAAGGCAGATTATGGAAATAGCAAAAGAAAAATTCCTACTCCTGTACCCCCAGTACAAAGAAGATCCCCGGTTAAAATCTCTCGCAGAGCAGGACATGGAATCCACGAAATCCACTGGAGAGCCTTCCAATGCATACTTGCCTCCAGGATTTAGTAGGGGATGGGGGTTGTACCTATCCGACGAATACTTCTGGTTATACTACTCCCCCATTACTGCCCAGAAGCTCGTTGATTACTCGATAATGGCAGCATTCTCCAGTGAAAACTGGGCAGAAGTCATACAGCAATGCGACAGATTCTACCTTTTGATTGACTACGTACCAACAACCGTATCCGACGGAATGACAACGATAACAGTGCCGAAAATCCTTCTAGTCATGGAGATTGCGAGTTAGTTCTTCCTTTTGCTTATTTTTGTCTAAATACCTAATCCAGACTTCTAACGCTGTCTGCGAAATCCAGAAAACTAAAGACAACAGAAACAAAACTCTAAATCTTTGGCTCCACAGCATAGACGGTTTTGTCCTCACCGATGCCCTCTATCAAGCCCCTGTGCCTTCTCACGCAGCTCTCACACTCGCCACAGTGGATCGGCTTCCCGTCCTCGGTGAAGCCCTTCGGCATGTAGCAGGAGTTGGAGTACTCGTACTTCGCTCCGAGCTCCTTCAGGAGTTTTGCTATCCCCCTTTTGTCCAGATTTATTAGAGGTGCAACCACCCTTACCTCAGCCATTGTCCCATACTTGAGCATCTCGTTCATTTTCTCAACGAACTCTGGTGTGTTGTCCGGAAACGTGGCCCCTTCCTCGGCGTTGAAGCCAACCACTATGTCCCCGCCGCCGAGAGCATCAAGGAGAGAAGCTGCAACTGCTATCAGAACGACGTTCCTAGCGGGAACCCAGACGCTTTTGGCAGTTTCTTGAGCAACCTCAATGTTTTCAAGCTCTTCCCCGGTAACCTTCGGCGTCTCCCCGCCGACGAGCGTCGTCCCGCGGAGCTTCGAGAACTCCTCGAGGAAGTCTAACCTAACTATCTTGAGCGGGACATCCAGCTCCTTCGAGAAGAACTCTGCCACTTTGTTGGTAACCTTCTCCTCGTTGCTGCCGTAGTTAACTGTCAGCATTATGACCTCGTCGTAGTTCTTCTTTGCCCAGTAGAGGCAGGCGGTACTGTCAAGCCCACCGCTGAAGAGGACGACCGCGCGCTTCATTCTACCACCTCTGGAAGCAGTTTAATGCCCAGTTTCTTAGCTCTTTTCCTACGCTTCTTGTCGTAGGTTGCAAGGGCCCCAACTTCCGTAGCTATTGTCAGCAACACCGAGTCATTGTAGTGTGTCAAGGAAAGGCTTTGGAGGGTTTCAAACGCCTTTATCAAATACCTCCTGTCGTCTACGAGTTTTGTTCTCTCGTCTTCAACTATCTGCTCTACGAGTTCCCTGGCCTCTTCACTTGAGAATCCGAGCTTTCTAAAGTTCCAGACGACTTCGTAAATGACAATGGTTGGCACGATCCATTTCTCCAGAGAGGGGGAGTGCAGGAGTTCAAAGGCCTCCCTGTGGCGGGGCATCTCCTCAACCGCCGCGTATAGGAAAACGTTGGTGTCTATCACGGCCTCCATGCCATTTCCTCCTCCATGGCTTCCTCTTCGAGCCTCTCAAGCTCCTCTTCGGTTATCTTCCTGCCGAGCCTGAAGGTTTTCCACTTCCTTTTGGCCCTTTTAATCACTATCTCGTCCCCCCTGAGCTCAACGTCGAGGTACTCGCCTTCCTTTATCCCAAGGGCCTTTCTTATCTCGGCCGGAATCGTTATCTGGTAGTTGCGGGTGACCTTCGTCAAAGGCATAGTAGCTCACCATAGTATAGTAGACTTTCCTACTAGATAATTCTTTCGATTATTCCAGAGCCAAGCCGACTATCTCCTCTACGCTCGAAAACCCTTCTTCCCTAAGGTAACGCTCGATTCCCTCATTTATCTCTCTGAACACCTTCCAGCCCCGAAGGGAAACTGCGGTTCCAATCTGAAGGGCTGACGCTCCAGCCAAGAGAAACTCCACAGCATCCTGCCAGGTCGTTATGCCGCCGATTCCGATCACAGGAATGTCAAGCGTCCTCGCGAGGTCATAGACAGCCCTCAGGGCAACGGGCTTAACGCCAGGTCCAGAGTAGCCACCGACCTTATTGCTCAGTATGGGTTTTCTGGCGTAGATATCTATCGCGATTGCCTTCAGTGTGTTTATAGCAGAGACGGCATCGGCTCCAGCGTTCTCAGCGGCTAGGCCGAGCTTGGTTATGTCGTCAATGTTGGGTGTGAGCTTCGCTATGACTGGTTTATCGGTGGCGTCTTTAACGGCTTTTACCACAGCATAGACGTTCTCTGGCTTTTGACCTATCTCCATACCATAGCCCTTGGCGTGAGGGCAGGACAGATTAAGCTCAAAAGCATCGGCAACTTCGCTCAGCTTTTCCGCTAGAAAGGCGAACTCCTCCGGCGTTCCGCCGAAAATGGACACGATGAGGGGGAAGTCAAAGCTGTATCCCTCAACCATCTCAAGAAAGCCCTTCCATCCAGGGTTTGGGAGGCCCATAGCGTTTATTAACCCATATGGGAGTTCGACGATTGTGGGGTTGTCGTAGCCCTTCCTCGGCTCGATTCCAATTGATTTTGTAACTACGCCGCCGGCTCCCTCTTCGTGGGCCCTTATCCATTGCTCCGGGACCTTATCGTTTATCCCCGACGCAAGGATGAGAGGGTTCTCAAACTCCAGACCCGAGAGGTTTATAGAGAGCTTTGCCACTGTCACCACCGTCACTGCTTAATGAGCACCAATATAAAACCCTTGGTCTTCAGAGGGCAAAGCTTATAAAAGCTTCATCGGGTTAAAGATTCGGGTATGGGCCGGTAGCTCAGCCTGGTTAGAGCGCGGGGCTTTTAACCCCGTGGCCGCGGGTTCGAATCCCGCCCGGCCCGCCATAGAAACTTTGCTGGGCAAAGTTTCATCAAAGATGGAATGTCCTTTTTTTATACTACCGAGTTTTCAGTGATTCTCAATGCTCAACTAGCGGTTTTAAGGGGGTTTACTCACAGTATAACGCCCGAAGGGCGTTAAAAAGAAGAAAAAACCAAAATTCCCTGCAAATTTATCACGAGAATCTACTTACTCAGTCAATCTCACAAAGACATTCAAACTTTTGGTGAAGCTTTTCCCAAAAGCTTCAGCGCTGGCGGAAAAATAGTATGCGTTTTTAAGCAGGCTCATTTTATAAGGGGTTTACTTTCAATTGGCCTGATTCAAAGGATTCTCTCACTGTATAGTGCCCAAAGAGCACTAAAAAGAAAGCCAAAATCACAATTAGCGGGAAGATTTGGAATTAAACCCGCGCGAGCTTGCCTTCTATAAGAGCATACACCCCTAACAGGCGAGATTGAGGAGAAGGGAACCCTTTTAGTCAAGCTTTTTCCAAAAGCTTGCTGGCGAAGTTTGATCAAGGTTCATAGCTCTTTTTTAGAATCCCAATTCATCGTGATTTTCCCACCAAACAGCTGGTCTCGAATGTGAGAACTCTCAAACTCATCCTGTTAACGCGTGTTTAACTCTAAATCAACGTCCTTCGGGCGTCAAAGAAAGAAAACACCTTTCCAGGAAACTCCCCCCTAAACATGTTCTCACTACAAGAACAGGCACGCTAGCAGTGGAAAATCCTGAATAAAACCACCTCAAAGAAAAGCTATAAGCTTTTGGTCAAGCTTGCTGGCGAAAAGTTTCATCAAAGGTGGAATGTCCTTTTAAGCGCCCTGTTTTTTAGTGATTCTTCTCATCAATTAGCAATTTTCAGGGGTTTGCTCGTAGCATAACGCCCGAAAGGCGTTAAAAAGAAGAAAACCCACATTACTCCGCCTGTGAACTAGGAGAATTTCTCATTTCTCAGCCAATCTAACAAAGACGTTCAAACTTTTTAGTGAAGCTTTTCCCAAAAGCTTGCTAGAAAAGTTTTTATCGTATTCTTTACTATTCCCCAATAGGAGGAGGGATCATCATGGAACCCCACGAATTCAAGCTCACCGAAGAGGGCATAAAGGCCGTTCTTCCACCGATGGAAGCGGAGATAATGGAGCTTATGTGGCGCTTCAAAGTCGCGACTGCTGGGCAGGTGTATGAAGAGCTGAAGAGGAAACACCCCGAAATCAGAAGATCAACCGTCAGCATACTGATGAACAGACTATGCGAGAAAGGACTGCTGAAGAGAACGGTGGAGCGCGGAAGGGGTGGAATGAGGTATGTTTACTCAATAACAACGACCAGGGAGGAGTTTGAGCAGAAAGTCGTCAAGAGCATACTGGATGCCCTAATGAACAACTTCAGGGAGGCGACCTATGCCTACCTCTCAAGGATGAAAAAGTGATGATGTATGATACCCCTCATAGTAGCCCTCGAGGTGCTGTTGCTGTACCTATCTCTAGGAGCGGTGGGAATAGCGGCTACACTTCTCGCCGCACTAGCCCTTGTGACCATGTACCTAATGGCGAACAGAGGTGGGGCTAATAGCGGGCTCATACCGCTGGATGAAAGCGAAATGAAGTGGCTCCACGAGGGCATAGTGGAGATGTCAAAAAAGGCTGGAACAAAAGTCCCAGCTGTGTACCTTCAGGATGACTACATCCCCAACGCATACTCCTTCGGTGGAAATATCGTCCTCTCGTTGGGGCTCTTTGAGGTTCTGGATGAGGATGAAATCCTGGCAGTAGCCGCACACGAGCTCGGCCACATAAAAAACGGGGACACAAAGCTGTTCCCAATGGTCACGTACGGACGGTATCTAATGCTCATAACGACTATTCTGCTGATGATCGGCGGAAACCTTGCGGTCAGGATAATCGCTCCCTTGCTGTACATTTCTTACGAGGCCTCAAGAATAAGCCTCATGAAAAAGAGAGAGTTTATGGCCGACGACACTGCACTGAGGCTGCTACCTACTCCAATGAGCCTCAAAAGGGCGCTCGAAGAGATGAAGTACTACGAAGACCTAAGAGCCGATGTAAAGATCAACGCCCTGCCGAGTATTGAACCCAGTATAGAGAGAGACCAAGGGCCTAAGTGGGTATCCTTTGTCGAGACCCATCCCTCCTATGAGGAGAGGATAACGAGAATCACGATGTATATTACAAACCTCAACAAACGCCTCCAGTGATGCGGTATGTCGAAGATAGAGATAATCCTCGATCATGAAAAGGCAGAGAGGATAAAGAAGATCAGACCGACCAAGGACGAGTACTTCATGCTGATAGCGAAGCTGGTATCCCTTCGAGCGACCTGTCCGCGGCTTAGAGTTGGAGCGGTCGCAGTGAAAGATGGCTACATCCTCGCGACAGGATACAACGGCGCACCGAGGGGTATGGATCACTGCATTGATGTGGGGTGTCTCATAGTTGACGGCCACTGTCACAGGGCAGTCCACGCCGAGCAGAACGTCATAGCGATGGCGGCAAGGAAGGGCATAAGCCTAGAAGGGGCAACGCTTTACGTCACTCACTTCCCCTGCGACACCTGCTTCAAGCTTCTGATAAACGCGGGCATCAGGGAGATAGTCTACGAAGAAATGTACCCCAACGAGGCCACCGAGATACTCCTGAGAGAGGCACAGGAAAAGGGAATAGTGAAGATCAGACAGTTCAAGCTCAAAAAGGAAAGGGTGAGGCTCTTCCTGGAGGAACTGTTTGGGGAGGACTTTTAGCGCTCTCCAACTTTTTCTTCCAGTGCCTTGAGCCGTTCGTTGATCTCTTCGAGTTCTATAGCAACTTTCCTCGTCAGCTCGGTTATCTCCCTCTCAGTCTTGTCGATTTTCAGGTAGAGGTCAAAGACGATAAAAAACAGTAGGCCTATGGATACCACAAAAAGGGCATCGAGCCCCCTCCCAAGACCCAGCAAATCCTTTATCGTCTGGGATACCTGAATTGGGAAGATCGCAACGACTACAAACACCAGTACAAGCAGAGCCCATGATATTACGCTCTGCCAGTCCAGCCGTCCTTCTGAGTAGTAGCGATATATTCTAAGGAGAAGGTACGCGAGAACTAACAGTGCTATGATCTGAGCCACATACATGATACCTCACCTCAGTTTGTCAAACAGCAGATTGAGGGCTATCTTAACACCCTCAAGGACGTTTGTCCCCTTCCTCATCGAGTACTCGGTATAGACGGCCTTTATCGGAACCTCCACGATTCTGCAGCCGTTTTTAACTGCTTCAATTATAATCTCGCTTGAAACAGCATACCTGTCGCAGGTAATCTTGATCTTCGCGGCACACTCACCGCTGAAGCATCTGAGCCCGCTCTGGCTGTCGCTGACGTACTTACGCGCAAACAGTGCAGTTATGAAATCGAGGACGAAGTTTCCAAACTTTTTGATAAAGGGCATCTGACTGGTGTCTCCTTTAAGGCGGGAACCGACTGCAAAGTCCGCTTTTCCCTCCGCAACGGGCTTCATGACCTTCAATGCATCGCCTATCAAGTGCTGACCGTCGGCATCGAAGGTAAGAATCATTTTAGCGCCCTTCCTTACCGCGTAAGCGAGCCCCGTACCGAGCGCCCCACCAAGGCCTCTGTTCACGAGATGGGTGAGAACGTGGACACCGAAGGACCTCGCTATCTCTTCAGTTCTGTCCTTCGAACCATCGTTGACAACGACTATTTCTTCACGCCTGAAATAACGCAGGAGGTCGGTGAGAACCGAGCCTATTGTTTTCTCCTCGTTGTAAGCGGGAACAACGACGTAGCTCGACAGCAACCGCCCCATTAACGGAATAAAGTGTTCCATAGTGGGAATTTCGAAATTGGGAGTAGCCTCAACCGAGAAACTCATCCTTCCTGCATCGTGGGACGTCACCAAGAGGCTGAGTGCACCCGCGTTTTTCGCGGCTATGACGTCGTAGCCGTGATCACCCACAACCAAGGTCTTCTCGGGGGGAACTCCAAGGGCATCCAGAACCCGCTTTATTTGCCCCCCATTTGGCTTCAACTGGTCTGGGGGAACATCTTCTCTTGCCACAATAACGTCAAAGTAGTCAGCAATGCCAGTTTTCTGGAGGGCAAATAGGGCGGCATCCCTTGAACTCCTGGTTACAACCGCCATCCTGATTCCTTTCTCCCTCAAGAACTCTAGGGACTCACGAACACCTTTGAAGAGAAAGGCGTCCTTCATCCTCTCGGTCTCAAGCTCGACCTGGATTGAATGGAGTTCATCAAAGGGGATACCCGTTTTCTCAGAGATCTCGATCAGAGTCTCGTACATGGGCGTTAGGTCTCCAATAAGCTCTTCGCTTATGCCCCTCTCCAGGAGCCTTTTTCTAAGCTCCTCCTTGACTTCTGAGAACGCCTTTGGGGCACCGATCAGCGTGCCGTCGAGGTCAAAGACCACCAGTCTGATGTCCATACTACCACCGAAGGGTTTATTTTTGCGGGTTCCAACGGAATGCGGTGTCAGTAATGGAAGCGGCGGCTCCCCTTATAGCCTTAACTCTCTCGGCGGTACTAACCCCCTACATCGCCGGACTCATGAAAAAGGCGAGGATAGTTGGGAGGGATATACACAAGCTGACCAAACCCGAAGTCCCCGAAATGGGTGGATTGGCACTGCTCATATCTATTGGGGCAGTGTCATCTTTAATCAAACCAGAGATCGGTCTCGTTTTTCTCCTGTTCGGGATAGTGGGAATTATTGATGACCTTGCTGCTTTAAAGCAGTCCCACAAGGTTGCTCTGTCCCTGATAGTCGCTTCACCTGTAATGTTTTTTGACATTCCCCGATACGTTGACGTATTCGGATTCCCCCTTAATCTCGGAGTTATCTATCCCATAGTGGCACTTCTGTACGTGGTGGGCTCAGCGAACCTGGTGAACATGCTAGCGGGCTTCAACGGACTGGAAGTCGGGACGAGCGCGATAGCGCTGGCTTTCCTGGGAGTGCTTACCGACGGAACGGCCAGAGAGCTGGCCCTTATCGGAACTGCTGCAGCTCTAGGCTTTCTCTGGTGGAACAGATATCCAGCCAGGGTATTTCCTGGCGATACTGGAACCCTGAGCCTCGGAGCACTTATTGGACTCGTTGCCGTTGTGGGAAAGGTTGAAGCCTACGGGGCGGTTCTCCTGATACCACACTTTCTTGACTTCGTTATAAAAGCAGTTGGGGTGAGGTTTGGAGTCAGAAAGCATGGAAGAACCGAAGTCTTGCCTGACGGGACGCTAAAGGCACCACCTTATCCAAGCTTTCTGGGGATGATAATGAGAAAAGTGCGCGTGAACGAACCAAAGCTGGTCGCAATAGTGTGGGCCATAGAGTTCATTCTTGGCCTTCTTGCCCTTGCTCTGAGTCAATTACTTTAACCATGCCAAAGCCGTAGCGAGTCTTTTCACCAAACCCCGTTTCATATCCCAGCCAGGCCAGCTCGGGTGAGCCAGAGTACTTGAAGACCATAAGGGAGCTCCTGTAGTAGGTATCCCTAACGAGAATCCGGACGGGCTTAAACTTGAGAACCTCAATTTTGAACTCCTTGTTTTCGGGCATTCTGCCGTAAATGCTCGAATAGCGCATGAGCATTATCTTTCTGAGCTTGTCAAAGAACATTTCATCGTCGGGATAGAGGTCCCACACCTTCATCCTGCCGTTGACGAACTTAACCGTCCTAACGAGGATCGGACTGAGCGTTGAGAAGAGAACGGGACCTTTAAGTTCGGGCTCCTTCAGAACCTTAACGTCATCTGCAATAAAAGTGGCATCCTTAATCTTCAGGAGGGGGTCATCGAGAAAGCCCTCGGCGATGGCATGGATGACATCGGCGGAATGGGAGGAGACGTAGAGAGAAACGTCATCGGAGAGAACTCTAATGCCAGCCTCGGGAATGAGCTCCCTCTTCCTGACCATTATCCTTGAGAACGTGAAGTAGTCAACACCACTAGATTCAACCTCCTTTCCAAGTTCGGGAGAAACCAGATAGACCTTCTCAAGCAGCTGAGAATAGACCTCGTAGTTGTAGTTAAACGGAAGAATTGTGCCCACCTCAGCGGGTCGGAGTTTTATTTCAATCCTCATTATTGACCCCTCCATTGTAGTGCCAATATATCCAACGTCAAAAAGGTTAATAAGTGTTTCGAAGTTGAGTTTGAAGACCATTGTGAATCAACGGATGATAAACTTGTGCATTAGATAGAAATTGTCCAAAACCCAAACCTGTTTCTGCTGGGATGGATAGAGTTAAAAAGAGTCCCAACGAGACATACATCAGGAGAGAAGTTAGAGGTGAGATACCATGAGTATTGAGAACACTGACGTTCACCCGGAGGGTTACGATGACTACGTCACTTTCCTCAAAAGGAGAATCAGGCAGCTGGAGTTACAGGTGAGAACGCTGGAGGCAGACAAGGAGAGACTTGAGAGGGAGCTTTCAAGGCTGAGAATGGAAATGTCAAGGCTCAGACAGCCGCCGGCCTTTGCGGGGAACGTCATAGAGGTGCTCGACGACGAAAGGGCTATCGTTCAGAACTACAACGGGCCGCGCTTCGTTGTCAGGATAGCGCCTTGGATAGAGAGGGACAAGCTCAAGCCAGGAGCCAGGGTGGCACTCGACCAGAGGACGATGGCGATAGTCGAGCTCCTGCCGAGCGAGAAAGACCCGAGTGTCCTCGGTTTCGAAGTCATTGAAAGGCCCAAGGTCACCTACAACGACATAGGCGGACTTGAGAAGCAGCTCCAGGAACTCAGGGAGGCAATAGAGCTCCCGCTCAAGCACCCTGAGCTGTTTGAACAGGTCGGCATCGAGCCGCCGAAGGGAGTTCTCCTCTACGGCCCGCCGGGCTGTGGAAAGACCCTGATGGCAAAGGCAGTTGCCAATCACGTCAACGCCACTTTCATCCGCGTCGTCGGAAGCGAGCTGGTAAGGAAGTTCATCGGAGAGGGTGCCAGACTGGTCCACGAACTCTTTGAGCTTGCCAAGGAGAAGGCACCCACGATAATATTCATAGACGAAATAGACGCCATAGGCGCAAAGAGGATGGACGAAACCACCGGCGGCGAGAGGGAAGTCAACAGAACCCTCATGCAGCTCCTCGCTGAGATGGACGGCTTCGACCCGAGGGGCAACGTGAAGGTCATAGCGGCAACCAACAGGCCCGATATACTCGATCCAGCATTACTCAGGCCGGGCAGGTTCGACAGGCTCATAGAGGTTCCGCTCCCGGACTACCAGGGCAGGCTCGAGATACTCAAGGTTCACACGAGAAAGATGAACCTCAAGGGCGTTGACCTGCGCGTTATAGCGGAGATAACCGAGGGGGCGAGCGGAGCAGATCTCAAGGCCATAGCTACCGAGGCAGGCATGTTCGCCATCAGGGACAGGAGGACGTACGTTACGCAGGACGACTTCCTCAAGGCCGTGGATAAAGTCATTGGCTCGGAGAAGAGGCTGGCACAGCAGATAGCTATGCACGAGGTAATGTACGGCTGAAGCCATTCTCTTTTTTCTTCTACCCCTGATTTAAAGCGAGTATTTACAATACTACATTCTTTTCGGGCTTGTTCCAAGTTTTTTCCTTTCCACAAGACCCTCAACCCACAGTATTGCCCACGCAAGCAGATACATTACGGGAATAGACAAGAAAGCAGGCCTGTATCCAAAGATATCTATAAGCAGGCCGACGAGATAAGGCCCGACCGTCGCGCCGAAGAATCCAACCATGTTGACGAAACCCATGACCGAACCCAGGTTTTCTGGACTTGCTTTCTCGGAGGTGTAGGCAGTAACTACTGGACCCACAGAGTAGAACGTAAGCCCGAGGGGGATTATAATCCAGGGAGATGCCGTTACCGCAAGGAGGAACGTTAGCAGTGCGTTGAGCACGAGTATCAGCGAGACGCTTCTCCTTCCCGTTCTATCATAGACCAAGCCACCGAGGAAAGATCCTGCTACACCCACAACCGAAAGCAGAGAGAAAAGACCCGAGGCAATCCCGAGGGAGACTCCTGAGTGCACCAGGAATGACACCAGAAACGTTAGAAGGCCGAAGAATGCGGCGAGCGCAAGGAAATTCGCAGCGCTCAAGGGGAGAACGTTCATCGGAATCGAGAGTGAGGCCCTAAAAGGCTTCGAGACTTCCCCCTTGACGGCGAGGGCAAGGGCGACTCCAACAAGAAGGCTCATGGAAGAGAGCACAGCAAAGGCGTACCTCCACTGGAGGGAGAGCGCTATGGGTACGACTATCAGAGGAGCAATTCCACTCCCTACTGGCGGCCCGACCATGAAGATCCCCATAGCGGAGCCCTTTCTCTCCCGATAGACCTCGCTTATGAGAGCCGTCGCTGGAGCATAGTACAGGCCAGAGAAAATCCCATAGAGAGCCCTAACCGCCAGAAGCTCCCAGTACTGGCGCGCGAAAACTATGAGCGCAGAAGAGAGGGAGTATCCAACGATGCTCACCACCAAAAGACGCTTTCTCCCGAGCCTGTCTCCAAGATAGCCCGCGGGTACCTGGACGAGTGCATAGGGGAGTAGCAACGCAGTCATCAGCAGACCTGCCTCGGCGTTGGTTACGCCCAGTTCCGACTTGATTATGGGGATAAGGGGTGGTATCGCCATCCTGTGGGCGTAGTTGAATATCCAGCCGAGGGAGAGCAGCAACAGGAGTCTCTTCCGCATAGGTTCGAGAGAAGATGAAACGCTTAAAAGTTTGTTGGATAGCAAAGTAAGTTTATAAAAGGCGCGGGCAACCAGTTACGGGAGAGAACATGGTCAGCAAACTGCTCGCACTCGAGGCTTACCCATCACTCAGGGACCTGGACTTCAGGATACTTAGGGGAGTAGAGCTCAACATGCGCCACCACAGGTGGGTTCCCTTAGAGGACATAGCCCGCTTTGCCAGGGTGGACGTTGAGACTGCATCCTTCCGCCTTGGAAAGCTCGACGACTGGGGACTAGTCGTCAGGAGGAGCGACATCGGCTACATAGGCTACCAGCTCACGATACACGGCTACGACGCGCTGGCAATCAGGGCGCTCGCCAAAAAGGGAGTAATAGAGGCCATAAGCACGACGCAGATAGGTGTTGGGAAGGACGCTGATGTTTACGTAGGCATAACTCCTTCTGGGGAGAAGGTCGCGGTAAAGTTCAACAGGATAGGAGGGAGGACAGCTTCCAGAAGGGCCGGCTACCACGGCCACGTCTTCCAGGACAAGCACCACACCAGCTGGCTCTACGTTTCAAGGCTGATAGCCAAGAAGGAGCACGAGGCCCTCGTCCTGCTCAGCCCGATAGCGAGGGTTCCGCGGCCGGTAGCCTGGAACAGGCACGTAGTCGTAATGGAGTTTGTGGAGGGAACCGAGCTGGCCGAACTCAGGGACACTGATTTAACCAGAGAGGAAGCAGAGAGGATACTCGATAGGGTTCTTGAGGAGTACCTCAAGATCGTTAGGTTTGGTATAGTTCACTCGGACATGAGCGAGTTCAACATAGTCCTGACTAAAGATGGAGACATCCTGATAATAGACTGGGCACAGTACATCAGCACGGCCCATCCGGAGAGCTACGAACTGCTTAAGAGGGACATAACCGTCCTTTTGAACGCCTTCAGGAGAAGGTGGGGAGTAAAAAAGGAGTTTGAAAAGGTCTGGCCCGAGTTTGAATCAGCCTGGAAGGAGAGCAGGGGTGAGGAAGGTGGTAATTAAGTACGAGCCCCTCAACAGGAAGGAGAGGATAGCAAGGCTCTTCAGGGAGGCCATAGAGGCCGAAAACCAAAAAGACCTCGAAACTGCCAAGAAAAAGCTCGATGAGATCCTTCACGAGAGCATGGAGGAAGAGCCCGAGCTGTACTTCGAGGCCTGCTTCCGCCTCGCTGATATCTTCCTTCAGGAAGACAACTACAGGGGAGCGGTCAAGTGCGCGCTTAGAGCTATTTACAACGCGCCGAACGACGATCTCTTCCGCCTCGGCTTCAAGAGGCTCGGGGACATACTAACGATAATCAGAGATGCCGGAAAAGAACTGGAGCTCACGGAGAACATGGATTCACTCAGAGTTCTCCTCAAAGAGGACAAACTCCTCAGCAAGTTCCTCGAAGCCCTAATAAAAGCGGCAAAAGGGGAAGAAGTCAGCGTGGAGTTCCCGGTCAAGGAGATGAACGAAGCGCTGGAAGCACTCAAAGGATGAGCCTCAATGTTCTCTCAAAATCTTCCCTTTTTGGTGCTAACGGGTAGTTGTAGGGTTCCTTTCCAGGTCTCTCGTTGTAGTAAGGCCGGTTGCAGCCCGGACAGCCGTGGGTCATGAAAACCGTCGTGGGAATCTTTGCAACTTCGTCCTTGGAGAGTGCAAAGCCCTTGATGGAGTCCCCATCGAAGACTATGGCATCTTCCTTCCCGATGCTCACGAGGTATTTAGCGAGCTGGATTTTTCGGTAATGTTCGAGGCTCGGCGGTTCCCTATTTTCAAGGCGGGTTCCCTTTATAGGCGTGAAGGCAAATATGGAAACATCAGCGCCGATTTCCCTCGCGCGTATGAAGGTATTCACAAGCTCCCCGTCAGTCTCTCCAAGGCCAACTATAACATGAAGTAGGGCCTTTCCACGGCCAAAAACATCAATCACTCTGCCCGCAAAGTCCCACACTTCTTCCCATGACAGGTCTGGCTTTATCTCCCTAAAGAGCCTCTCGCTGGCAACATCGAGGCCGACACCTATGTAGTCCACGCCGCGCTCCTTGAAGCGTTCAAGGGTCTCCGAATCAACAGGGGTTATCGAGACTGAAATCGGAAGATTAAGGTCGGAGAAGGCTTCAAGGAGGTCAAAAACGTCCTCAACCATTCCCGGATAATCAATGGTCTGGAGGCAGATTCTTGCAAAGTTTCCCTTCTTCAAACCTTCGAGTACATCCTCCAGCATGAAAGAAGGCCACACAACCCTCGACAGCTTCTCAAGGTCTGCCCTGCTTGAGCGGGCCTGAGCGCAGAAAGCACAGTCGTTGGAGCACCTTCCTGGCCAATAGGTCATGAGATAAGCGGTAGTTGGCCTCGCCAACAGCTTCGCCCTGATTAGGCCCATCGCTATTGCAGTTCCATAGGAGACCCTTACCATTTCAGGCATTCCCTTCACCCTTAACCTTCGTGATCAGGATGCTTATAAGTGCCACTCCTGCGATGAAGGGGAGCAGCGGGAAAACAGCCTCGTATCCTCTAAGGTCCGCAACGTAGCCTAGGGCGACCTGACCACCCAGTGTACCAAGATCAAAGAACATCGTGTATATGCTCGAGCCCATTGCGCGGATTTTTCCGGGAAGGGGAGCGAGGGCCATCATCTGCATCGCGGGGACTGAAAGACCAAAGCCCGCACCGATGAGAACGGCACTTATGTAGGACTCTGGCGGAAGAATTCTGTAGTTGAGGAAGACGTATCCAGTTATGACGACCAGGATGCCACCAAAGGAAACGGGAACCGGGCCAATCCTGTCTGCAGTCTTACCCCCAACTAATCTGGTTGCGAAGCTCGACGCACCAACCACCATCATGTAGAGGCCGAAAGTCCTCTGCGGGAAGCCGAGGTATTTGTAGAAAGCCGGAAGGTAGGTCGTTATACCCGAATAAGAGGCAGAGAAAAAGAGGAGTGCCAGTGAAGTGAAAACGAACGAGACTTTAAGAAGTGCCCGATAGCTGACGCTCCCTCCGGAGGATTCTTCGTCGCCGGTTATTCTCCCGACCTCTTTCCACACGGGTATCACAAAGCCCGCGCCGAGGAGAGAGAAGAGCGACACGAAGGAAAAAGCTCCGGCGAAGCCGAGGTAGTCGGACAGATAGCCTCCCAGGGCTGGCCCGATTATGTTGCCGAGCGAGAACATCATGCCACGCCATCCGAGGGTCTCACCCACCCTGCCGGGCGGTGCCAGATCAACGGCTGTGGAGAGGCTTGAGGGGAAGAATATCCCCATTGAAAAGCCGTGGAGTGCCCTTGAAAACGCGAAAAGTACAATGTTGGATGTGTAGGCGGAAACGACGTAGAGAAGGCCACTTATGAGAGAGAGCACGTTTCCGGCTATCATCATCTCAAGGCGGTAGCCTCTATCCCCGATGAGACCGCCAACTGGCTTTGAAACGAGGGAAACAAAGGATGTAACACCAGCCACCAAACCAACAAGAAAAGGGCTTGCCCCGAGCGTTATCGCAAAGGGGGAAACTATGGGGTTGGTTAAGCTGATGCCGAGGAAGAAGAAAAACGTCGAGAGGTTGAGGAGCCAGATGTTTCTGAGCGTTTTTTCCACTAAACACCAGCCTCCGGCTCGTCCATTCCGTCCTTCATGAAGGCGTAGCTCATGTGCTTGGTGTTCTTGGCGAAGCCGACGTTGCCCTTTGCATCGACCATGATAATGCCCATCGTATCTGGGCCGAAGTACTTCGTGGCGAGGCTTATAGCGGCTTCGCTTGCCGTCTGAGCGTCCATGCCAAGCCTGACGAAGTCGGCAGCACTCTTTGCCAGTGCGAGCTTTATCGCGACCTCGCCGAGGCCGGTACAGGAAGCTCCCGCAACTTCGTTCGCGTAAGTTCCGCCGCCGATTATTGGAGTGTCTCCAACGCGGCCGAACATCTTGAGGAAAACCCCACCAGTGGAAGTTCCTGCAACAACTTCCTCACCGTCGAAGGCCACAGCGCCAACAGTGCTCCTCAGGACTTCTGGATACTCCTTGATCAGCTCGTTGAGCTTCTTCCAGTGCTTTGTTTCGCCCTTCTCTATGAGCTTCTTTCTGAGCTCCTCCCACTGCTTGAGCCTCTCCTCCGTTATCGGGTCGTACTCCTCGAAGCCGAGCAGTCTGGCGAACTTTACAGCTCCCTCACCTATCAGGAGAACGTGGTCGGTTTTCTCCATGACCTTTCTGGCAACGCTTATCGGGTTCTTGACGCCCCAGATTCCAGCAACGGCGCCAGCGTCGAGCGTTTTACCGCGCATTATAGCGGCGTCCATCTCGACCTTCCCATCAAGGGTAAGAACGCTTCCAGTTCCTGCATTAAAAATAGGGTTGTCCTCGAGGGCTTTAACTGCCTCCTCAACTGCATCCAGCGCGGAACCCCTCTTCAGCTCTCTCCAGCCGGCGAGAACAGCCTCCCTAACACCCTCAATGACCTTGGGTATTCTCTCCTCTTTCCTTATTGTTCCAGCCCCACCGTGGACTATGATAGCGGCCATGAGAATCACCGAGAAGAGTTTCCTCGAAAGGTTAAAAGAATTATGGAAACGAAGCTAACTCAAGGCCATGTTTATTATGGTCTCGCCGATGTTCTCAAGGTACTCGAGGATTCTGCGGTAGCTCTCCATAGCTATTGACCTGTGGTAGTCTATGGACTTTATCTCCTCCTTAAGCTCCAGCATGAGCTTGTCCACCTTCATAAGGTCACGTTCCTCAATCTGGTCAAGCATCTGGCTGAACTTCTCCTTGAGATAGGGAACGTTTATTCTGTCGGGATTCTCCGCGATTCTTATGAGGTGGTCCCCAATCCTCTCGATGTTGCGCACTATGAAGAGTATGCCGATTAGGTCAAAGGTTCTCCTTATTATGCCGCTCTCCTCCGTGATGCCGCGTTTTGTCAGGAGCCTGCTGACGGTCCGGATTATCAGGAAGTAGAACCTGTCAAGCTCGCTTTCAAGGTCGTTAATATCCCTCAGGATCTCCTCGTTTCCAGGGGACTGTATCAGGAGCTCGATGTCACCGAGCATTGAGAGTATTAGGGAGCGTATCCTGTTCAGGAGCTCCGCCAGGTTCACCTCATCCTCATCGAGAAGGCTCTTGGCGACTATCCTGGTCGGCTCGTCCAGGATTATCTCAACTCCAGGGAGGCTCTGAAGAGTTTTCCTCAGCTTAACCTTGTATATGGGCATCTCCTCCGTGAGGTTTATCTCAAGAACGTCGTAGCCCTGGATATAAGCAGAGATGACGAGCCTTATTGCCATGTCAGGCGAGTATTTCTTTGAAATTGTCAAAATTTTCTTTTCGCTAACTTCTTTGACCTCCTTCGGGAATATCGTTATGCTGCCATCGGGGTTCACAACGAGGGGAACGGCATCACCCTGCTTGAGGTTGTTCATCTTGACCCATTTTTTTGGGAGCGAGATTATGTAGGAGCTCCTCCCAGTAAACTGAATCTTTCTGAACTCCATATTAACTCACCCCATCTATATAGCAACTACAAGAAGAAGAGAGAAGATATAAAGGTTGTGGAGAACATTGAGACGTTCATTCTTTCGACAGCTCAACTCCCCTCTCAAAGGCCCTGAAGTTCATCTCCCAGAGCTTCTCCCTGAGCGTCAGCTTGATGCCCTCAAGGATGCTCTCCTTCCTGAGCGGAATCAGTCCCTTCCCATAAGCGTACCCGAGCATGAGTACTCCCAGGGTTCTAGGGTTTATTTTATCGGCCTCTTTCTGGAAATCGAGCATATCCACCGGACAGATCCGGCCTATTGCCTCCTTTATTTCATTAAGCTCCGGGTAGCGCTCCTTTCCGACGAGGGTCGTAGCGGTGTGGATTGGGTAGGCGTTGATTATCGCGTGGCTCTTCCTGCTCAGGAAGCGGGCGTTCCTTAAAGCCTCGGCAGGCTCGAGGGCCAGCATCAAATCCGCTTCTCCCTCCTCAATGAGAGGGGAATACACTTCCTCACCGAAGCGGAGGTAGCTCAGAACGCTCCCATAACGCTGACTCATCCCAAGGGTCTCACCGATCCTGACGTTGTAACCTTCTACCATTGCGGCGTTCCCGACTATTCTCGAGAGGGTCAAACCGCCCTGGCCGCCGACACCGGTTATGATGAGGTTGAACTCCATTCCCACCACCAGAAAAAGTTTGGGAAGAAACATAAAAACCTAAGCTCAAAAAGGTTCGGTCAAACTATCAGTTTCTCGAATATCCTGAGCTTTTCCCTCTCCTTCAGCTTGACCCAGTCAAAGATCGAACCGGAGCTCTCCCCCAGCCTGAGTGTCTCAACGAGCTCCCGGTATTTTCCGCCTGCAATGCCGTTCGCTATTATTGAGCTTCCCTCCGCTGCCTCCTTCGCCCTTGCCCTGCTCTCGAGTTTGAGAACATCAACGGAGAAGCCGTAGGTTTCAAAGGCGTTTTCAAGCGCCTCCTTGACGTCCCTGAAGAACTCCGGGATCCTTGAGAAGCGACCGCTCAGGTATATCGAATCGGGCGTTACCGAGGGGAGCAGGGCAAAGACGTCCTTGACTATGGCCTCTATCATCGCTTCGTAGCCTTTCCTCACTTCCTCGTCTTCCTTTGCCAGCCCAACGAACTCTTCTGGAGAAACGCTGAAGGGGTCTATTCCAGCCACGTAGGCCGCCCCACCCTGGAAGAGCACCATCTTCCCGAAGTCCTCCAGGGCGTTCGCCAGGGCGTAGGCCAGCTCGCCGTCCATGAACCCCATCCCAAGGTAGCCGGGGAATCCAGCGGTGCCCGCCATTCCATCAACGATCTGGCCGTTCTTAACTGCCATTGCGGAAGTGTAGGCAAAGCCTATCTCAACTGCTATGAGGTTGGTCTCGGAATAGGGCACTCCCTTCCTCTCAGCCTCCCTAACGATGGAGAGGGCCGCGGTGAACACCTTGTCCGCCGTACCGAGGTCTATCCTGTTGGCCTTCCTCCACTCTGGAACCGTTGGAAGGTGTATAACCCCTGGGGTGAAGTATATGTTGAGATCGTCGGCTTCTCGCATCATGAGCATCAGTTCCCTTAGGCCAACTATCTTTAGCCTTCTCCCCACATCGGCCTCCGTTATGAAAGTCGCCAGGGCTATCTCGGCATCGGTGGCTTCCCTGGCAGGTTTTAAGGGAATTCCATAGCCGCAGGGGCCGACTATGGCGTCTATCTTCCCGTGCTCCTCCTGAACCTCCCTGAGAAGTTCGATTATTATCCCTGGGTTCTCGGTAACGCGGTTCCTGTCCACGGATGCGTCAACTATAACCTCCCCAGTCTCGTCGTCGAAGCCGAAGATGTCCATGCTCTTCGTCCCGGAGTCTATACCAACCGCCTTAACCATCCAGCACCACCATTCCCCTGTTGTCGGCCTTCGTGACGAAGACCTCACCACCGTCTCCGTTCTCCCTGAGGAAGGCCTCAACCTCGGCCCTGAGCCTTTCAGCATGTTCAATACCATCAACGAGGCCATAGAAGGTCGGCCCCCAGCTCGTCTGGCAGGCGCAGTGGGCCCTTTCGAGCATCAGCTTGATTCCCTCGTTCACGATGTCACAGCAGTAGACGTTCTCCTGGTAATCGCTCCAGAACTCGCCGAGGAGGTGGTTGAACTGGTACAGACCTTCTCCGAAGGTTCTGATGTCTCTCTCAACGAAAGCTGGAAGGATCTTCATGAGGACTATCCTTGAGAGCCTGTCGGCCAGCTCAGGGGGCATCTTCTTCAGGTTTCCGAGAATCTCGTCCTCCCTCTTCCTGACCTCGGTGAGGGCCTTCCTCGGCGTCTCCGGAATGGCGACCACGAAGAGCCAGTCCTCGGGCATTTCGCCCCTGAATATCAGCGGGGGGACTACTTTTTCCCGCCTATCAACCGGGAAGCCGCCCTCGTAGATAAAGCCTCCTACTTTAACAGCGTAGAAGCCCAGAGCGGTTATCAAACCCCTGCGCATGGCCAAAGCAACGTCCTCAAGGGACAAGCCGAGACCGTAGAGTTTGGATATTGCCGCGCCCATGGTCAGTGCAAGGGTCGTGTGGAAACCTATCCCGACCCATTTAGGAATGTACCTGCGGACTGTAACCTCAACCGGCGGAAAGTCGTAGGACTCCCTGAACCGCCTTAAAAACTTCAAAGCGTCGTTGTCGTTCGAACGGTCCCTATCAGACTTCCTAACTTCAACCTCCAGAGAAGGGGTCTCGATTGCAAAACCAACTGTCCCGTAGAGCCTGCCCATGTCACCGCTGAGGTCGGGGTTCCCAGTGTGAAGATGGGCCGGCGCTTTGATTCTGATCGAATCCATTAACCTCACCCCGACGGAATCTCAATTGGAGTCATTAAAAATCTAGTGCGCGGGTTAGGTATATAAGGTCTCAAAACAAACCTACCAACATGGGGTTTGTAGAGTACTACTCAGCATTTAAAGCCTACAGCGACATAAACTCCGAGGAGTATCGGAGAAGGATAGAGAACCTGGAGCCGCTACTTATGAAGTTCATGAAAACGAGAGGTAGGGTCCTTGACCTCGCCTGCGGTGTTGGGGGCTTCTCGTTCCTTCTAGAGGACCTCGGATTTGAGGTAGTCGGACTTGACAACAGCAGGTTCATGCTGGAAAAAGCGAGGGAGTTTGCGAAAGAGAAGGAGTCTCGTGTAGAGTTCATCGAAGGAGACGCGAGAGAACTCCCGTTCGAAAACGACAGCTTTGACTACGTGCTCTTTATAGACAGCCTCGTCCACTTTGAACCTCAGGACTTAGCCAAGGTTTTCAAAGAAACTGCAAGAGTTCTGAAGCCTGGAGGAAAGTTTATCCTTCAGTTCACAGACCTAAGGGCGCTCCTGCCAGTTCTCATGAACGGCCAGGTAGTCGGAGCCGAGTACTGGGTAAACAAGGTTCTACCAGACCAAGAAGAAAAGACCGTCGTCATAGAGTTTCAGAGCGAAAAGGACTCGTTCAGGGTGAAGTTCAACGTTTGGGGCAAAATGGCAGTTGAACTGCTCGCGAAGCTCTACTTCAGGAAAGAGGGAGAAGAAAAGCTGAACGAGCACTCCTACTTCCAGGTCTATGGACCAAAGAAATAGAGGGGTTTAACCCTCTAGCCTCAGCCTCTTGATGACGAACTCCCTGTTCAGGGAAGCCAGGAACGGTGCCAGCCTCGGCCCTCTGTCCTTGCCTATGAAGATGTTATAGAGTGCCTTGAACCACTCCTTACTTGGAATACCACGCTTCTTTGCCGCGTCGAAGATAACGTTGTTCAGCTCATCGACGCTGAACCTCTCGTGCTCCTCAAGCCACTCTGCAACTTCGAGCATTGCTTCCCTAATTTCGGGCCTGAGCTCTATCTCGGGAGGCCTTTCGAGGAGCGAGAACTTAACGTCGTCTGGTGCGTACTTCTCGACCCAGTTCTTGGCCAGGCGTATGCGAAGCTTTATCCTCTCGATGTCATCATCGGTGAGGTTCTCCGGGACATGGCCCTGCTCCTGGAGAATCCTTATTATCCCGTCCTCATCGAGGTGCGGCATCTGGACGAGGGTAACCAGGAATCGGAAGGGTGCCTGAGCCACCAGCCTCTCCGGGAGCTTCGGCATCGAAAGCTCGTACGTCCTCTTCAGCTCTTCTTCCTCTTCGGGATTCTTTGCATGCTCAAGGCCGAAGTAGATGCGCTCGACCCTGTCGAACTCGTCGTAGAGGTTGAGCAGACCGAGGCCGAGGTCTATCCTCAGCTCCTTGTTCGGTCTGGCCTTTGCGTAGATGAAGCGGATTATTCCGGGCTCAAGAACCTCGTAGAGGTCGGAAAGTAAAATCACGTTACCCTTGCTCCCGCTCATCTTGCCCTTCTGGCCCTTTATGCCGACGAACTCATACATGAGTGTCAGAGGTGCCTTCCAGCCAAAGACCTTCTCCACTATCTCCTTTCCAGTGTCGTAGGAGCTTCCAGCGGCCAGGTGATCCTTACCCGCTGGCTCGAAGTCAACCTTAAAGTGAGCCCATCTCATCGGCCAGTCAACGCGCCAGCGGAGCTTGACGTTGCCTTCTCTGATATCAGTCTCGCCCTCAGCGCCGCAGTGGGGGCACTTATAAGACACCTTCCACTCGCCGTCCCAGGAGACGAACTCAGCTTCCTTCCTGCAGTGTGGGCAGTAGATCATGACCGGCTGCCAGGAGTCTTCGAGTGGCGGCTGCTTTGCCCTCTCGCGGTACTTGTCGAGAATGGCCTTTATCTCGTCCCTCTTCTCAAGGGCGAGCCTTATCTCCTTGGCATATTCGCCGCTCTTGTACAACTCGCTCGCGTGGAGAAAGTCAGCCTCAATGCCAAGCTTTGAGATTTCCTCCTCGAAGAGGCTCATGAAGTGGTCCGCGTAGCTCTCATGGCAGCCCCAGGGGTCCGGAACCTCGCGGACCGGCTTCGTGAGGTGCTCTTTCCATTCGGGTGGGACGTTCTTGGGAACCTTCCTAAAGCGGTCGTAGTCGTCCCACATGTGGATGTGCCTGACCCTCTTGCCCCTGTCCCTGAGGGCGTGTCCAACGATGTAAGCGGTAAAGAACTCGCGGAAGTTGCCTATGTGAACGTAACCGCTCGGGGTTATTCCGCTCTCTACCACGTACTCCTCCTTGTCGCCCCTTTCCCTGATGATCTTCTCGGCCATGTAGTCAGCCCAGTGAACCATTTTCACCACCGCGCTTAGCTCGTGGAATGCCCTTTTAAGGTTACGGCCGGTTCAAAACTACGTTATTAAGGGTAAAAGTTATAAAGCTTAATGGTAAAAACAAGACGACAGAAAAATAAAACGGTGATCGAAGTGGAAGTTGAACTTCTAAGGAGCCAAGTTTTCTTTCCGGCGTCGCTGGAGATACAGGAAGAGCTCCTGAAGGCAGGATTCAAGGTGCCGTACGATAAAGAGAGCGGAAGAAAAACACCCGTTCCAGTTGTCGTAAGCTCAAGAGAACACAGAAAAATTAGGGAATCGAGGTTGCTGAAGGCAAGAGACTATGAGGGCGATGGAAAGTTCGCCCTCCTCCCAGAAGAGCGGGCGGTGATCGAACTAGACGTAACTGAGAAGGGCTTTCTCGTGCTGAAGCCAAAGCCCATGGAGTACCACCTTGAGGAGAGGGGCTTTCTTTCCGTGCCACCGCGGCTCTGGGGAACGTGGGCGAGCTTTTCGCTCCCATTCTCAGCGTACGAGGACATCGTTGAGGAGTTCGGGGCTTTCAAAGACGAAGAGGCCATGGGAATTCAGCTGGCTTCAAAGGGCTCTGGAAGCAGAATAGAGGTCTACGCCTACAAGGGGAGAAGCAGGAAAGACCTCGGGATACCAGTCTTCGGATACGCCCTCGGACTTCATGGATTAACCCTAGCGGATGAGTACCTACGAGAGAAAGCAGAGGAGAATGGGGTTCCAGAGGAGAGGCTCCGCTACCTAAAGCTCGGGCTGAAGAAGAGGAAGGAGACGAAAGCGGGCTTAAAAGTCGGCGTGATCTGGGAAAACGGAAAGCCAACGGAGATAACGCTGAAGCTAACGACCACAGAGCCCAGGATAAGAATCCAGGGCCTTTACGGAGAGCTGATCGGAAAGTCGAGGGGAGAGCTGACGAGAACAAGAGAGTGGTATATCGTTGTGCACGCTGGGGATTTCGTAAACGCCCTAGAGGCAGTGCATAAGGCCTTCGGATGAGCAAGGTATATAACCCTCCTCACGCTTTTCATCTTTGGTGAAATAACGTGGACTTCAGCTGGGTTCCCTATGCCGTTATTGGAGCTTCAATCATAGTCGGGACGATCTGGTTTACAAAGTACCTAGGGCAGGAATGGGCCTGGGTGAACAGGAAGCTCATACACTTCAGCATTGTTCCAGCAATACTGATGTTCTATTATGGGCTCATTCCGAAAGAGGTATTCGCACCAGCGGCCTTCGCCTTCGGCCTCACACAGCTGTGGCCCCACCTAAAACGGAGCGAATTCTCGTGGTATCAGCTCCAGAACAACTACGGTGAAGTGTTCTTCGCTCTTTCCGCCGCTGGAATAAGTTACTTCATGCCAAGAAACTATTCAACGGCCCTGCTTTTGGCGATGGCAATAAGCGACGGAGTTACCGGGATAATCAGGCACCACTACTTCAGGCGGAACGGCTTCAACGTAAAGCTCAAAAAGCACTGGACTGGGAGTTTAGGCTACCTAGTAACGGCAGTTATAATCGCGATTGCCCTTCTCGAAGGGAGCACAATAGGAAAAATAGGGTGGGCATTCGTGCTCATGCTGGCTGAATACCAGCCGTGGGTGGACGACAACCTCGCGGTTCCCCTCGTTGGGTCTCTACTCTATTTCTTCTACTGAGCCCACCTTACCTTGAGGCTGTCCCTCTTTACCTTGTTGAACTCCTCAACGAGGGCCTTACCAGTCTTCTCCATGAACTCATCAACGTCGGTTACCCCAAGCTCTTTCAGGCCTATCGCGTCAACGCCCTCTGGAATTCCCCTGGCCTCGACGTTTATGCCGATGTGCATCTTCACACTGACGGGAGAGACCGTGGCTATCGAGATGCTGAGCTTCTTTCCGTTCACATAGATGTCGTCGCCCTTCCTTTGAGTCTTTACTCCGTACTCACCCAGAACCTCGCACAGCCTTGCTATGAAGAGCTTCTGGAGCGTCGAGGCAAAGAGTGTGTTTACAAGGTCAAAAACCTCGATGATGTAGTGCACCATGTCGTGGCTCTTTATCTCCTTGCTCTGACGGAGGTCTTCGATGTCAATCATCTCCTCCACTTTAACGTCGCATTTCCCGCGGAAGATCACTATCGAGTCGCCGAGGATTCCAAAGTTTCTGTAGGCCCAGTGGCTCTGGATTGCAGAGCCGTCGTAGTCTATTCTTTTGTCCTTGACGATAAGAAGTTCCATTTCAATCACCTCAGTCCAGCTTTTCAAGGAGTTGTTTAAGCTCCTCAAAAGACTTTACATCAACCCACATGTGGATGAAGTCAACATCTGGCAGTTCCTGTTTAATCTTGTCCACGTGGATTGCCCTATCGTCAACGTAGATGACGTCGTCGATTGTATAACCAATCGATTCGAGCTCCTCAATGGTTCTTCGTATCATGTCCGCCTTGTTGGGGTGTCCCTCGATTTTCGGGAACAGGAAGTAGTCCCAGAGGCCAAAGCCTTCGAGGATGGGCCTCACTTTCTCCTCCACGTTCCAGCTGGCTATTGAGAGGAGAAAGCGTTCGCTGGCCCAGTCAAGAAACTCGCGGACGCCTGGAAAAAGGTGCAGTTCCTCACCGTAGGCATCGACGAGGTAATCGCCATGAAACTCGTAGGGTGGAGTAAGTCGAGAAGCGTCTTCATGATCCCAGAGAGTTCCATCAAGGTCAAGAATCAATAACCTCATGCAAACCACCAAAAGATCTCAATAAGCAACAATTTAACAGTTGCTATCAGAATAAACAGGAACGCAATCAATACTTATCATTGCAGTTAATCACAACGATCACAGAGAACAGAATTTTCAGAAGGATTATTGGGGCTTGAGGGCCGTGCATAGGCGAGCTGGTCTCTCAGACGTCCCGCCCGGTAGCACTCGGGCTGTTGGGAGCGGCAGACTGAACGGGTCGGTTTCCCTTCCCGCTTACATCCCCGCCCCATCAACCGGGTCTTCTTCCCGGGCCCTCGTCCTGGGCAACGGACCGGTCGCCCAGGCCCAACGCCCAGGAGTGGCCGCCTGTTTTCGGGGGCCGCTTCGGCCTTAGATGCTTTCAGGCCTTATCGGCTGCGGCGTAGCTGCCCGGCTATGCCCTGTAGGACAACCGGTAGACCAGAGGCCGCGGCTCCCTGTTCCTCTCGTACTGGGGGAGCCTTCCCCTCAGGCGGCCAACACCTCCGGTAGATAGCATCCGACCTGTCTCACGACGGTCTAAACCCAGCTCACGTTCCCCTTTAATGGGTGAACACCCCCACCCTTGGCCCCTGCTGCAGGGCCAGGATGGGAAGAGCCGACAGCGAGGTAGCAAGCCTCGGGGTCGATATGGGCTCTCGCCCGAGACGACTCTGTTATCCCCAGGGTAGCTTTTCTGTCATCCCTGGCCCCCACCGGGGAGGCACAGGGGTTCGCTAGGCCACGCTTTCGCGGCTGGACCCGCCTCTGTTACGGGTCCAGTCAGGCCGGCTTTTGCCCTTGCACTCTACGGCGGATTCCTGACCCGCCTGAGCCGACCTTAGGGCACCCTCGATACCTTTTCGAGGGTGTGCCGCCCCAGCCAAACTGCCCACCTACCGCTGTCCCCGCTTCCGCGGGTTAGCCGTACGGCAGAGGGTGGGCGGTGTCTCATGGGCGGCTCCACCCGCCCCGGAGGGCGGGCTTCGACGCCTCCCGCCTACGCTGCGCACCCCCCGCCGTACGGCAACGGCAGGCTGCAGTAAAGCTCCATGGGGTCTTCGCTTCCCACCGGAGGTCCCAGGCATATGCGCCTGGCAGAGGTTTCGCCGGGCCCCAGCCGGGGACAGTGGGGACCTCGTTACGCCATTCATGCAGGTCGGCATTTAACCGACAAGGAATTTCGCTACCTTAAGAGGGTTATAGTTACCCCCGCCGTTTACCGGTGCTTCACCCGGTTGTACCCGGGCTTCACATACCGGCACTGGGCAGGCGTCGGCCCCAGTACAAACCCTTTCGGGCTAGCTGGGACCTGTGTTTTTACTAAACAGTCGGGCCCCCCTAGTCACTGCGACCTGCGGGTTACACACCCGCAGGCACCCCTTCTCCCGAAGTTACGGGGCCAATTTGCCGAGTTCCCTCGGCTGGGTTTCCCCCGACACGCCTTAGGCTTCTCACCCAGGGGCACCAGTGTCGGTTCTCGGTACGGTCGCGGTGGATCGTTCCCGAGGGGCTTTTCACGGGCCCCAGGGATCGGCGGAACCCCCCTTACGGGAGGCCATTCGCGCTTTCACCCGGTTCTCGCCATTACGGCACTCCCCGGGCTTATACGCTTAGCCGGCCTTGTGGACCGGTCCGCCTACCCCGAGGCGTCACCCCTCGGGCTTGCGTTGCCGCACCTACCACCGCGGTACGGGAATATAAACCCGTTTCCCTTTCCCCGACGCCGAGTTACGGGTCGGGTTAGGACCGACTAACCCACGGCTGACGAACATTGCCGTGGAACCCTGGCCCCTACGGCGGCCGGGATTCTCACCCGGCTATGCTGCTACTCCCGGCAGGATCCGCAATACCGACGGGTCCACCGGACCTCACGGCCCGGCTTCCGCCCCATCGGCACGCCCGCCTACCCGATCACGGACCAATCGGTCCGTGCGCCGGGGTCTCGGCGGCCGGCTTAAGCCCCGTCCATTTTCGGGGCCCCTGACCTCGACGGGTGAGCTGTTACGCACTCTTTAAAGGATGGCTGCTTCTAAGCCTACCTCCCCGCTGTCTAAGGCCAGGGACACCCTTTGGAGTAACACTTAGCCGGCACTTTGGGGCCTTAACCCCGGTCTGGGTTGTTCCCCTCTCGGGTGACGGCTTACACCGCCCCCCTACTCCGGCCATCTACGGCGGCAGTGGGTTCGGAGTTTGACAGGGAGCCGGAGGCTTTCGCCCCCTAAACCCCCAATCAGTGCTCTACCCCACTGCCTACCTCCGGCCGGGCTATCCTGGGGGATAATTCGGCGGGAACCAGCTATCGCCGGCCTCGATTGGCCTTTCACCCCTAGCCCGGGGTCACGGGAGCGAATTGCACGTCAGCACCCCTAGCGGGCCTCCATCCCTCTGTTGAGGGACTTCACCCTGCCCCGGGCTAGATCGACCGGCTTCGGGTCTCACCCGAGCGACTCCGGGCGCTTTCACACCCCGTCCCTCGCCCTTACGGGCTGCGGACCTGTCGGTTTCCCTGCGGCTTCGGGGTTGACCCCCTTAACCTCGCCGCTCGGGTGAACTCCCTGCCCCGTGATCCAAGACGGACGGTGCAACCCCGGTCACCTCCCCTCGTACTCCACGGTCGCCCGTGTTTCCTTCGGGGAGGGTCAACCCTTTCGGGCCGCACCCTCCTATCGCCGCCTGGTTTCAGGCTCTTTTCACCCCCCTCCCGGGGTGCTTTTCAGCTTTCCCTCACGGTACTAGTTCGCTATCGGTCTCGGGACGTATTTAGGGTTGGGAGCCGATGCCTCCCAGCTTCCCGCCGGATATCCGACCGACGGTACTCAGGGACACCGCAGGAGCTCGGGGGCTTACGCCTACGGGGCTTTCACCCTCTCCGGCGCCGCGTTCCAGCGGACTTCGGCTTCGCCCCCAGGGCTCCTCCGCGGGCCCTACAACACCACATCCCCCGAACCTTTCGGCCCGGGGTTCAGTTTGCCCTGTGCCGCTTTCGGTCGCCCCTACTAACGGCATCGCTTTTGCTTTCTTTTCCTGCGGGTACTAAGATGTTTCAATTCCCCGCGTTCCCCCTCCCGACTGGGAGTGCGGCAAAAGCCGCGGGAGGTCCCATTCGGGCATCCCCGGTTCGACGGCTGCCTGCGCCTCGCCGGGGCTTATCGCAGCTTGCCACGCCCTTCGTCGGCGCCCCGAGCCGAGCCATCCACCAGGCGGCTTAGTTGCCACCGGGCGGGACGTTTTCTGGACCAGCTCGCCTATGCACGGCCCTCATCGTGACCCCTGTTCGGGGTCTCAGGCCCTTCCACCCCGAGCCGTGCTCGGGATGTGCACCTCTTCGTGGTGGACCGGCCGGGATTCGAACCCGGGGCCTTCGGCTTGCAAAGCCGACGCTCTCCCAGGCTGAGCTACCGGCCCACTGATGGCAGGCCCGACATCCCTTAAACCCCCCGGACGGGATTTCCGGCGATAGGAGGTGATCGAGCCGTAGGTTCCCCTACGGCTACCTTGTTACGACTTCTCCCCCCTCACGGAGCCCAGGCTCGACCCGGCCTCCCCGAAGGGAGACCAGGCCTCACCCGGACCCCGCTCGGGTGGAGTGACGGGCGGTGTGTGCAAGGAGCAGGGACGTATTCGCCGCGCGATGATGACACGCGGGTACTAGGGATTCCAGCTTCACGCGGGCGAGTTGCAGCCCGCGATCCGAACTGAGGGCGGGTTTAGGGGATTCCCTTCCCCTTTCGGGGTCGGATCCCATTGTCCCGCCCATTGTAGCGCGCGTGTAGCCCGGGGGTTTCGGGGCATACTGACCTACCGTCGCCCGCTCCTTCCTCCGGCTTATCGCCGGCGGTCCCCCCAGAGTGCCTCCTCCCCAGCGGGGAGGACTGGCAACTGGGGGCGCGGGTCTCGCTCGTTACCACACTTAAGTGGACGCCTCACGGTACGAGCTGACGGCGGCCATGCACCTCCTCTCGGCGTGTCCGGCAAGACCTTCAGCCTGGCCTTCATCCTGCCGTCGCCCCCGGTGAGGTTCCCGGCGTTGAATCCAATTAAACCGCACGCTCCACCCCTTGTAGTGCTCCCCCGCCAATTCCTTTAAGTTTCAGCCTTGCGGCCGTACTCCCCAGGCGGCGGGCTTAACGGCTTCCCTCCGGCACCGGGCGAGCTCGAAGCTCGCCCGACACCTAGCCCGCATCCTTTACAGCCAGGACTACCCGGGTATCTAATCCGGTTCGCTCCCCTGGCCTTCGTCCCTCACCGTCGGACCCGTTCCAGCCGGGCGCCTTCGCCACTGGCGGTCCCCCTGGGATTATAGGATTTCACCCCTACCCCAGGGGTACCCCCGGCCTCTCCCGGTCCCAAGGCCCGCAGTATCCCCAGCAAGCCCCACGGTTGAGCCGTGGGATTTCGCCAGGGACTTACGGGCCCGGCTACGGACGCTTTAGGCCCAATAATAGCGGCCACCACTCGGGCCGCCGGTATTACCGCGGCGGCTGCCACCGGCCTTGCCCAGCCCTTATTCCCGGAGCTTTTTACACTCCGGAAAAGCCGTGGCTATGCCACGGCACTGGGGGTCCCCCCGTCGCGGTTGCCCGCATTGCGGAGGTTTCGCGCCTGCTGCGCCCCGTAGGGCCTGGACCCGTGTCTCAGTGTCCATCTCCGGGCTCCCACTCTCATGGCCCGTACCGATCTTCGGCTTGGTGGGCCGTTACCCCACCAACTACCTAATCGGCCGCCGGCCCATCCTCGGGCGGGCAGATGCCCCTTTCGGCCTGAGGACCTTCCAGTACCTCAGGCCTATGGGGGATTAGCCCCAGTTTCCCGGGGTTATCCCCCTCCCGAGGGTAGGTTACCGACGTGTTACTGAGCCGTCCGCCGGTGCGCGCAGAGCGCGCCCCATGACTCGCATGGCTTAGTCGGACCCCCATAGCAGTGGCCTCCGGCAGGATCAACCGGAATTGAGCAAGGAGTACGGCCGGTGGGACTTCCCTTAGCGGGAAGTACCATAATTCCCGTCCGGGGTTTGGTCGGGATGTCGGGCCTGCCTTACCCCCGAGGGGTCCGCCTTTCGGCGTTTCCTCGGGAGCGCACCTTTTTGTGACCCGAGCTGGAGGGCGGGGTTCATCCTGGGTGCTTTGCACCCGTTCCCCCCGACGCCGCCGTCTTGGCGCTCGGGTTTCGTCGCGCCCTGTTCGGGCGCTCCACCCTATAGGGACGAACCCCTGCAGTGAAAAATTTTTGCAAAACCCTGGAGGAGCCATATTTTTGAAAATGAAAGCGTTAAAAAGGAGTTCCAAATGTGGAAAAATTAGCATAAAAATGTCAAAACATAATGATAGAACCTAGCAAGATCACTCAAGCTTTAGCAACTCTGGCACTATGCTTATCCTCGATACCGGAGTTGGTATGGTGTTGGTAACGGCAAGCTCATCAACAGCCCTGCTGACCCTTTCTATTGCCCCCTCGGCAAAGACACCGTGCGTTGCGGAGACGTAAATTTTCTTGGCCCCGAGCTTCCTCAACAGTTCAGCGGCCCTCACCATAGTACCGCCCGTGCTGATTATGTCGTCCACTATCAGGACGTTTTTGCCCTTCACATCAACGTCAACGGGATGCATCTCGACCTCTGTCGGGGATATCCTGCGCTTCTCAAAGTGGCTGTACTCAAGACCAAGGACTTCCGCAACGGCCCTGGCCCTCTCCAACGCACCTTTGTCGGGTGCGAGCACAAGGCCGTCCCCCAGCTTCTCACGGAAGTACTCGCCAATAACCCTGGCAGGTGAAACATTAACTGCCTTCCCTGGGAAGAACCTGAGAGTCTCAGGGTTGTGGGTGTCAAAGATGTAGAGCTCCTCGTAGTAGATGCCGAGCGCCCTCATGACCGCCCTGACGCTTATCGGCTCCCCATCCTTGGTCACCCTGTCCTGCCTGCTGTAGGCGAAGTACGGAACAACCAGCTTCAGCTTTTCAAAACCTTTCTCTCTCAGAGCATCCCCAAGGAGTAACAGCTCGACTATCTTCTCGTCCTGCGGGTAGAATGTTGAGCTTACGACTGTTGCTTCATCCCCGTTGCCCATAACCCTCACGTACTTCTCACCATCGGGGAAGCGCTTTATCTCAACCTCAAGAATCTTCGCACCTGCATTCCTGAGCTCATCCTCGAAGTGCTTTCCACCGCTGCCCAGAAGAAACATCCAACCACCTCCTTTGCCGAATTCCTGTCGAATTTACCCCTTATAAACTCACCGTCATACCAGGAGGACGGCAATAACTCCCGCTAAGAACACACCGTCGAAGGTACCCGCCCCACCAATGCTGACCATGGGAGCATCAAGGTGCTTCAGTTTTTTCCAGTTCATTATGTCCGCACCAAGAAGCGCGCCAAGGGTTCCGCTGACGTAGGCAACCAACGTTGGGTTTCCGTCCCCGAGCAGCCACCCGAGGAGGACCGCAACGAGAGGTGGGACGATTGAGGGCATCGCTATACCCACGCCCCTGACTGGTACAGAGACAGCGTTGCATATGAGTGCCGCTATCAGGACTGCGAGGAGTGTGTTAAAGAGTAGTCCGTACTGTCCCAACATTGCAATTCGGATAAGCTCGTAGAGGACTATGCTCAGGGGGACAAGCGCGCCGCCGACGTTTATCGAGATTATCATTCTCCGCTCTTCCACCCCAAAGTACGGAATTGGGTAGAGGAACCCAAAGAAGCTGACTTCTCTCAGCTTGATGACGGGCTCGTAGGCTCTCTCCTCTGCTATTGGGATGTTTATGAAGCTCCCAACGAGGGCAAAGACGAACATCGTAAGGGCCACTTCTGGCGGGAGTCCCAGCCTTCGAAAAGCAACGAGAACAGCCCCGGAGAAGAAAGCAAACACAATTACCAGAAAGAGGCCGAGGAGCAGGAGAACTGGCCAGCGGAGGGCTGGGAAAAAGAGGGCTAATCTTTGAGAACCACGTTGGCCCATATCTGAACCCCCTTGGCCATCTCAACTTCCTTAGGCTTCTCAAACTTCTCGGCGTTCTTAAAGACCCACGCGTAGAGCGGCTTTCCATTGGAGTACTCCTTCAGAAACTCGGGCTCGGCGCGGTGCTTGTCAAAGTGCTCCGCAAGCTCCTCCGGAGAAAAAGGCCCCAGAACGTCCACGAGCTCTGCCTTTCCTATGGCCTTCCCGTTGCTTATGATGAGCACTTCTCCCCTTATCTTCGTCCTGGACTTGCGTATCTCCCACACCTTCTCGCCCTCGACGATGAGGGTCGCGTACGGCTCCCTAACTATCAGTCCTTTCTTCTTCTCAGTCATCATGGTGAACTACCCACAACCCTTAATAAAGCCAACGCCGAGAAAACTTTAAGTTAACCCCACCGAAACTTCCCGAGGAGGTCATGCCGATGAAGATCATATGGTACGGTCATTCCTGCTTCTGGATAGAGACGAAGGGAGTGAAGTTCCTCATAGACCCGTATCCAGAGGTTGACGACGACAGGATAGGTGACGTGGACTACATCCTGATAACCCACGAGCACACGGACCATTATGGGAAGGTCGAACTGCTCTCAAGGCTTAGGGATGCAACAGTCATCGGGCCGAAGCAGGTGTACCTCATGGCAGTAGCCGACGGTGTCACCAAGGCGAGGGAAATTGACGCCGGAGAGACTATAGAACTCGAGAACGGCGTTAAGGTTACTGCAATCTACGTTGAGCATCCTTCAAGCCAGTACCCTCTCGGTTATATAATCGAAGGTGACAAAACGGTTTTCCACCCTGGGGACACGTACTCAACACCCGCCTTCCAGAGGCTGAGGGGGAAGATCGACGTTCTCCTGGTTCCTATCAGCGGCCGTTCCACAGCGAACGAGAGAGAGGCAGCTCAGATAATCGAAGATATCAGACCCAAGGTTGTTATACCCATGCACTACGGAGTTTACAACGACGAAGACCCCTCAAAGCTTGAGAGCGAGCTGAGGAAGAGAAGGATATGGGTTCGCTTCATAAAGCCAGAACTGTACAGAGAGATCGAAGTTTGAGGGAACTTCATGCTCTCGACGGGCACTAAGAGCCTGGACAGTCTTCTCGGGGGCGGGTTCGCTCCCGGGGTCTTAACCCAGGTTTACGGGCCTTATGCGAGCGGTAAGACGACCCTGGCCCTGCAGACCGGCCTGCTTAGTGGGAAAAAGGTAGCATACGTCGATACCGAGGGGGGATTTTCTCCCGAAAGACTTGTCCAGATGGCTGAGACGAGAGGTCTAAACCCCGAAGAGGCCCTCTCGAGGTTCATTCTGTTTACACCTTCAGATTTCAAGGAGCAGAGGCGCGTTATAGGTTCGCTGAAAAAGACGGTGGACAGCAACTTTGCACTAGTCGTAGTTGACTCAATAACCGCTCACTATAGAGCAGAGGAAAACAGAAGCGGCCTGATAGCTGAACTGAGCAGACAGCTTCAGGTTCTCCTCTGGATAGCCCGGAAGCATAACATACCGGTAATAGTCATCAACCAGGTCCACTTCGACAGCAGAACCGAGATGACAAAGCCCGTCGCCGAGCAGACCCTTGGATACCGCTGTAAGGACATCCTCCGCCTCGATAAGCTGCCGAAGCCAGGGCTAAGGGTTGCCGTCCTCGAAAGACACCGCTTCAGACCCGAAGGGCTTATGGCATATTTCAGGATAACGGAGAGGGGAATAGAGGACGTTGAGTGAGTGGTATGATGACAGTTCTTCTTGTTGGCAGATATTACTTGGTGAGTATAGTACCAATTCAGTAATATCACCGATTGGTTTCTTTTAGGATAAGAAAAGAGGAAAGCTCAGAACCCAGGCTCGATCTTCTCCAGTTCCCTAACGAGCTCTATCGTCCGCTTGAGGATTTCGACGACTTTATAAACGTGCTCAAGCTCTTCTAAGCTGAGCTTCCTTCCCTTCCTGCCCTTCAGGTACTTCTCGACGACGCGGTAGCCGCCTATCGTGTAGTTCCAGACTTTAGAGCGCAAAGGGATGCTAAGGTTTCCACCGCAACGTTTTTACGTCCCTTATTTCTACTATAATCCGGTGAGACTATGGGGATCACAAAGGTAACTAGGAACTATCAGATTACTATCCCAAGCGATATCAGGAAGAAGCTGGGCATCAAGGTGGGGGACGTTCTTGTCATCGAGATCGAAGATGGGAAAGCCGTGATAAAAAAGAGCGACCTCGAACTTCCCCTGCTACCCGGCGGAAAGGGACTGAAGATCGAGGACATCGAGGAAGCCATAAGAAAGGGCCAGGGTGAGGATGAGTGACGGTAATAGACACCAACGTCTTCATATACGCCACCCTACGGGACTCAGAGTTCAACGCAGAGGCGAGGAAACTGCTGGCAGGGCTGGAAAGATGGATAGTTCCGAGCATTGTCCTCTACGAGCTCTACTGGTTTTTCAGGGAAGAAGGGTACAAAAGCGAGGAAATAAATAACGTCATCTCCTCAATCCTAAACAGCCCAAGGACGCGGGTTATCTGCGACACTGGGAAGTACACGAAACGCGCGCTAGAACTCACCAGAAACCCAAAGCGGTTCAATGACATGGTAATACTAGCCACGGCAGAGGACTTCAAGAGACTGGCAACATACGATAAAAGGCTGAAAAAAGAGGCTGAAAAGCTGGAAATCAAGACCCTGCCTTAAACCCTCTCAAATACCTCCTGCGTTATCCTGAGCACGGCGCGGTAGAGCTTCTCGCTGATGATGCCCTCTTCGTAGTGCTCCTTGAGCTCCTCCTGATCGATTATCTCCTTCTTGCCGTCCGGCCACTTAACTATATCAACTTCGAGGTCAACGTAGCGAGCCCCGTCAGGATATATCTCAACGGGCGTGTTTATGTTGTAGTACTCTCCCTTCAGGTTGCCGTTCTTGTCGTAATACCTGTGCACGAACCACCACTTTCCAGCTTCGAGCTCGGTTATGGCATAATCTCCAAACTCAATCGGAAGCTCAAGGCCGTCGTAGAACTTGCCCGGCTTGAGGTGTCTCTTTATTGTGACCCTAAGCGGGTTGTGGGAGACCTCCAAGACCTCTCCAGGCCCTAGCCTAATCCTCTGCCCATCGGGCTTGACGTGCTCAAGGGTGAAGAGCCAGCCCTTCTTAGGCCCTTTGTTCTCCACGAGCGCCTCCCAGAAGCCCTGGTTAACCTTGACCCTCTGGCCAGGTACCTTTGAGAGTATTCCCTCGGCTATCTCGACGGCAAAGCCAAGCTCCGGGTCTTTGGCCTTGAGCTGGTGGTGGCCATCAACGGTTGGGACGACCTTGTTCCTTATCTCGTCGAGCTTTCTCTTCGCTCCTCCTCCGAACTCCACTTCATATATGTTCCTGCCCTCGATTATCAGGGAAGGTGCAAAGTACGTGTCGGCCTTTGCCAGCCTGTCGGCGAGCTTGGAGAGCCTCACTATCTCGTCCCTGAGAAGGTTCCAGTCCTTGTAAGCGGCTGCAGTCCTCCAGAGGACTCCCCACTTGCCGAGGTCTATGCTGAGACCCAGAATCCTGAGCCTCTCACGCTCCTGGTTGTCCCTTATCTTCCTCGATATCTTAACGTGCCTCTGTGCCCCTATGGGCTTCGGTATGAGGACAGCGTAGTCCCCCGGTATCGTGAGGGTGGTGCTGAGGTGTGGAAGGAGGTTGTGCTTCTTGACCTGGACGAGTATCTCATCGCCTTCAACGGCCTTCGGAAGATCCTTCCTTGGGATTGTACCAATGGCACTTCCCAGGTCAACGTAAACGTACTTTTCGTCGATTTTCACAACAAGTCCCTTGTATATGCCGTAGAGCTGGTACGGGAGCCTTCTAAAAAAGACGTCAATAAGTTCCTCTTCAAGGACCTTCTTGGCCTCTTCAACGGCATCCCCAACGAGCACAACCCCGTGTCTGTCCTTCTTATCGTAGATGTCAACGTCGAAGTCGTCGTAGGTCTTCTCGAGGCCGAAGCGCTCGACGATCTTGTTGCTGGGCTGGCTGATGCCGAACCCCCTGTCGAGGAAGAGTTTCGTCAGGGCAGTGCTGTATATTCCCCTAATTCTGACTGTAGGCCTTGTGTCTGTAGACACTTTCACCACCCCTATCCTTTTTCTCGATTACCCCAATGAGCGCGAGTCCCTCAAGTATCTCGCCAGCCTCTCTCACTCCGCTGGCCTTCTCAACGTTTCTCGCCTCGACCCAGAGCAGGCCTTTTGCGTGCCACTCCCTTAGGGCCTGCTCGACCCTGTGAACGTCCGAGGGGTGAACGTAAAGCCTGTAAAGGAACCTCTTGAGGGTCTCAAGCTGGCTCTCAATTGCTTTAGTTTTTCTAAGCTCCTCAAGTATGCTGACTGGAACCTTTTTTTGGTTTTCGCCTAGGAGCGTCAGACCTTCAACCTCGGCAGAAAGCTCACTCAGGGCCTTCCGGATGGCATAATCGTAGAGCCTGTGGAACTGAACCAGCCTGTCCAAAGCGGCCTTAAGCCTCGCCCTGCCCTCATAGTCGTCGCGCCCAAGAAGGGACATCACTTCTTCAAGGCGGAACTTCATCTGATGCTCGTTCTTGTAAAGTTCCTTAGCGAGATCTTCGACCCTTCCACCTATTGCGGATAGTTCCTTGTAGAGGTGAGAGGCTAACTCAAGCTTTTTTGCCGACAAAGAGTGAAGCTTCCTCACAACCTCCGTGGGCTCCTCTTCCGGTTCATAGAGCCGTGAAAAGACCTCCTCAAAGGACGAATGCATCCCCTCAAAATCACCGAGCCTGGCCTTCAGTTCATCAACGTCCATCGGCACCCCCTAATCCTAAGTTGCAACTACCACTACTTTTACTTTTCCATTGAGGGGAGGCAATCTTGGGAAAACAGAAACGCTTAACCGAAATCCTTTTTTAAGCCCCTTCATAATACAAATGGGTGGACGAAGTGCTCTACGACCGCTTCGGCAGGCCAGTAACGAACCTCAGGATTTCGCTCACGCAGGAGTGCAATTACCGTTGCTTCTTCTGTCACCGGGAAGGCCAGAGGTTTCTGGCGAAAAACGAGCTCACTCCAGAGGAGATAGAGCGCCTCGTTAGAATCGCATCAAGGCTCGGAATAAGAAAGGTCAAGCTCACGGGCGGGGAACCGACAGTCAGAGAGGATATACTTGAAATCGTGAAGAGAATAAAGCCCTACGTCATCGACCTCAGCATGACTACTAACGGGAGTAGACTGAAGGAGCTGGCGAAGCCGCTGGCCAAAGCAGGCCTCGACAGGGTGAACGTATCGCTTCACAGCTTAAAGCCGGAGGTTTACAAAAGGATAACCGGCGTTGATGGGCTTGAGGCCGTTCTTGAGGGCATCGAGGAAGCGGTGAAATACCTCTCGCCAGTTAAACTCAACATGACCGTCATGAAGGGCCTGAACGACGGTGAAATCTGGGACATGGTGGAATTCGCGGCTAAGACTGGAACCATCCTTCAGCTTATAGAGCTTGAAGCGCCAAGGGAGATGGCCGAGACGGCATTTTTCAGGAAGTACTTCTACCCGCTCAAGCCCGTTGAAGAGAAGCTGGAGAAGCTCGCCGTCGAAACTAAGGAAAGGAGGATGCACCGGAGGAAGAAGTACTTCATCCCGACCGACTACGGCATAGCAGAGGTTGAAGTCGTTAGGGCGATGCACAACACTGTCTTCTGCGCCAACTGCACGAGACTGAGGGTGACCTCCGATGGCAAGTTTAAAACTTGCTTGTTGAGGAACAACGACCTCATAGACTTCCTTTCTGCTATGAGAAACGGAGCGAGCGACGAGGAGATAGTTGAAATCTTCAAAAGGGCCGTTCTTATGAGGGAGCCGTACTGGAAATGATGCCCTAATAGAGCTTTTATTCAGAACAAGAAGTCAAAGTTGGGCAAGGTTTTTAGGGATAACGTGGATAACAAAATTTGGAGGCTAGCAATGGTTAACCCGATTAATTTCAACGGCTTCATAGCGGGATGGTTGCTACTTCTCGGGGCACTCATTGGTATATACCGGGCGTTGTACTACTACAAAAGAGTCCCAGAGCCGGGGAAGAGCCTCGCCAAAAGAACCCTTATCTCGCTTCTGTTCTTTGGTCTGGGCTCTGTGAGTGCAATTATAGACTCACTCACCCCGAGGCCCCTCTGGTTTTTGATGGTGATATTCTACACCCTCTCATATGCTGCAATTTTGTCCACGATATTCCTGAGTTTAAGGGCAGTAGCAACTAGTATTGAGAAACCGGAAGGGGTTAAAGAAAGGAGCACAGCTCAAAAAACTCCAGAAAGAAATGAGACTAGAGAAAAGGAACTTCCCCTACATGGAGGGTATTCACTGCGCAAAGAGCCCTCCGCTCAGTTGTTCCACATTCTTAAAGAAGTCTCCAGTGGCCTGATAGTCGTCAGCAGAAAGTCCCGCGAAGAGTGGGTCGAGAAGTTCGGAGTTCAGCCGGACGAGTTCCTCTGGCTGTCGAGGGCAGACGTCGAGAATTCTATCGACCCCTCAAAACTCCACGTCATCCAGGGAAAGATTCTCCAGTTCATGGAGCAGCGTGGGCCAGTTGTTGTGTACTTTGATGGGCTGGAGTACCTAACCCTCTACAACGACTTCCCAGCGGTGGCCAAGTTCCTGTTCGCAGTCAAGGACATGGTAATGATTAAAAACTCACTCATGCTCATCCACCTTCCGGAGGGCATCTTTGACAAAAAACAAGAGATTATACTGCTCAGGGAGTTCGAGGAAATAAATGAAGAGGAGCTCATTAAAAAGCTCAGTCAGGCCTTGTCCCCCGAAAGAGCCGAGGAAATAGCACTGTTTGGTGTCCTTCCCCCAGCAACAAAGAGTGGGGATGCCAAAGATGCCAGCGATAAAAGTCCCGAAGAGGGAGGCCGAGCCACTAAAGAGGAAGCTCAAGAAGCTGAACCTCTACGACGGGAAGAGAAGGCCAAGGAGTGAAGGTGACTTCGTCCTGCTTCCGGTTATAGATGATCCTCGTGTTTACGAGCTGGGACACGAGGTTCTGCCCGTTGAACTCCCGCTGAGGCCTGAAAGGCAGATATACAAGAACCTTGAGAGCGTTCTAGCGGAGAGGCTGACGTCTGAGGAGCTGAAGTATCTGAGGCGCTACGACGTCATCGGCGACATAGCTGTTATCCAAATCCCTCCCGAGCTTGAGCACAGAGCCGAGGATATTGTCTGGGGCCTGAGGAAAGTCCACCCGTTCATCAAGGTCGTTGCCAAGAAGGGCTTCCATGAGGGTGCCTTCAGAATAAGGGACTACTCCATAATCTGGGGGGAGAAACGGCTGACAACAGTTCACAAGGAGAACGGGGTCGAGATAAAGGTTGATTTGAGTAAAGCTTTCTTCAACCCGAGAATGAAGGGCGAGCGGTACAGGCTGGCCCAGCTCGTGAAGGACGGCGAGCGGATTTTAATTCCCTTCGCTGGAGTCCTGCCATATGCACTCGTTATAGCCCGCTATAAGAAAGTCAAAATCACCGCCGTCGAGCTGAACGAAGATGCCTACAGGCTGGGGCTGGAGAACATCGAGCTGAACAGGAAGAGGCTCAAGGGGGAGATAGAGCTCATACAAGGAGACGCCTTCAAGGTCCTGCCAGAACTGCCAACTTTCGAGAGGGTGATAAGTCCCACACCGAGGGGCGTTGATGCCCTTGCTTTAACCCTAAGCAAAGCCCAGAAGTGGCTCCACTACTACGACTTCGTGCACGAGGAGAAGATAGGAGAGTTCGGGGAGAGAATCCTCGAAGAGTGCAGAAAACAGGGAAAAGATTGCAGGGTCAGGATAAAGAAGGTCAGCGACTTCAAGCCGCATGTGTTCAAGGTTTGTGCGGATGTTGAGATTCTGGGTTGATCGGTCAAAATTCTTATAAGTATTCACGCCGTAATTATGCACATGAGAATAATTCACAGAAGAATAGAACTGTCGAGGCTCGAGGGCGAAGGCTGGAAGATGCTCTACGGTAGGCGGAAGACAGGAAAGACCTTCCTCGTTAGGAATTTCCTCGACTACGACGAGTTCTTCTTCGTTGAGCGGGAGGGAATGGTTAGGGACCTAAATGAGGGCTCCACAATGACTTACGGCGAGTTCATGAGGCTCTTCCCTCGCCTGCTGAAGGGCGGTAAGGTGGTGGTGGACGAGTTCCACAGGCTACCGGATAGGTTCCTCGACCTCCTCCACGCCTACTCTGGAACCGGGGAGCTCATCCTCATAACCTCAACCCGCTGGCTAGCGAAGAGGAAACTCCTTGGAACCGGGAGTCCGCTCCTCGGGATAGTCCAGCCGATAAGGATAGATCCCATAGACGAGAGGGAGATTTTAGCCGAGATGAGCAGAGAAGTGAGGGGAAAGGAGCTAATTGAGGCATCTACCTACCTCAGGGAGCCTATCCTCGTCCCCCTTTACAGGTCGCCTTTGAGGGAGTTCTTGGCCGGCTATCTGAGTTCTTCGGGTTTGCTGATAGGCGAGCTCGTTGGCGAGGCCTTCACGGAGGAGGAGAGGGAGCTGACGGAAGTTTACAGGGCAATAATGAAGGGCATCGCCGATGGAAAGGAAACGAGCACGGAGCTTTCTTCGTTCCTCTACTCCCTCAGCCTGATAAGCAAGGACAACACTGGAGTCTTGCAGAGGTACCTTGGAGTCCTAACGGACATGGGGATACTTAGGAGAACCCAGGTCACTGGAAAGAGGAGGAAGAAGTTCGTTTACAGGCACGCGTCACCCCTCTTCGACCTTCACTTCTACCTTGAGGCAAAATACGCCTACACGGAGCTTGAGACTCCTGTGGAGTTCATAAGGAAGGCGATAGACAGGAAACTACCGAGGCACGTTGAGGCCTTCGTTGAAGGGCTTTTGGCCAAGAGCCTCGGCCTGAGGCCTGTGAGGATTGAAATGCCCGATTTGGAGCTTGACATAGCTCTTCAGGGCTTCAAGAAGCTCGAAGTGGTTGGAGAGGTCAAGTGGAAGGAGAGAGTTAAGAGGGAGGAAGTGAGGAGAATAGAGGAGAAACTCAACCGCTTTGACTGCAGGAGGATTTTGGTGGTTCCAGACGAAAACGTTCTCGAAAGGAAGCCTGAGGGCGTTGAAGTCCTAACGCCCGAGGATCTGGTTGAGATTGCGAAAGAAGGGATGGAGAGGAGTATTTAGGCCCTTTCCTTGTGGAAGAACCCGACGACCTTTCCCTCTTCCATCGTCTTCCTCAGCATCTCGGCGGCTTTCTCCCCTCTTCTGCGTTCATCCTTCTCTTTTATCCCGTACTTCTCAGGGTTTTCGAGCATATCCCTCGCCAGCTTCAGGGCCTCGGCTATGCTAACCTCTTCCATCGCCAGCTCGTAGACAGGGTTGTCATGGGGTATGAGCGAAGCATCTTGAGCCCTCAGTTCCATGAGGGCCTGAGATGGCCCTTTTTCACCGAGAGGGGAAGTGGGGAGTAAAGGATCCACATCAAGAGAGCAGGAACCTCCACAGGGGGAGGCATCTGACGTTTATCCCCTTCACCCTCTCCTCGCAGGACTTCCAGCCCGTTACCAGGATCCCTTCGCTTAAGCCAAAGTGCTTCGCCGCTTCGACAAGGCCCTCCACCTCCCGCTCCCAGCTCTCGTCAACGTCCCAGCTCACCTGAACGAGCCTCGATATCTTTAGATTCTCTCTCACCACGAAGTCAACCTCGTGGCCGTTCCTGTAGTAGAAGACGTTCTCCCTCCCGTGCCTCTGCACGAGGTGCCTCGCCACCGCATTTTCCGCCAATCTCCCTATGTTCTCTGTGAACCGCGTTATCATGACGTTGGCCAGCCCGGTGTCAACCGCATAGAGCTTCTTCGGATACCTCCTCACGTCCTTCACCTTTGGCGAGAGGATCGGAACCCTGTGGATAAGGTAAGCCTCCTCCATTGCGTCGAGGACGGAATCTACAAGGTTTGGCGAGACCTTTCTCCCAACTATCCCCGAGACTTCGTTCCTCAGCCTTGATGCGCTCACTAGAGAGGAGAACCGGCTTAAGGCCAGCTCGGCGACGAGTTTGACGAGCCTCGCGTCCCTGAAGCCGTGGCGGTAGGCAACGTCCCTAAGGATTATTCCCTCGAACAGTTCCCTCAAAAGCTCCCTCTTCAATCCCTCGTCATCGGTTAGGACGACCTGCGGGAACCCGCCGAACTCAAGGTACTCCCTTAAGGCCCTCTCAACCTCCCCCCTCCTTCCGAGAAGGGCAGGAAGTTCAATGGGGAGCCCCTTGAAGGAGAGAAACTCTCTGAATGAGAGGGGGTAAACCTCTGTTACTAAAACGCGTCCGGTTAAGAGGGTCGCAAGCTCGGAGCGGAGGAGGGAGGAGCTCGACCCGGTTACTATGACCTCGGCTTCACCCAAATCCAGAACCTTCCTGACCCACCGCTCCCAGCCCTCGACGTTCTGGACCTCGTCGAGAACCACCACGGGTCTAGCTCCCCTTGAGATGTAGGTTTTAAACGCCGAGAAGATCTCTTCCAGAAGCTCCAGGCTCAGGTCTGGATAGAACCTAGGCTCCTCAAGGTTAACGTAGAGCGTCTCCTCCGGCGGAAGACCCTTCTCTATTAGGAATCTCAGGTACTGACGGGCTAACGTGGTCTTGCCCGCCCTCCTAACCCCCACGAGAGCCAGGGCGTTCCCCGTGGAGAGCTTCCGTCTTATATCTTTAAGATAATCTCCTCTCGTGATGCCAGTATCCTGCTCTCTACCCCAAAAGTTGTAGGGGGCAAGCACCTCAATAAGCTCTTCCCGGCTCAGCATTTTATATCACAGAAAATATAAGAAAAGTGGGTTTTTATATTTTTCGCAATACAATTCACTTCTTGAGGAAGTCGAACAGCGTCGCCTGCTTGCCCTTCTTGGTTTTCTCCTTCTCGGGCTTCTCCTTCTTCCCAACGGTCTCTATCTCTTCCTCCGCTTCCTCAAGCTCCTCCTCGGTTAACTCTTCCTCCTCGACTTCTTCAAGTTCTTCTTCAGGTTCCCCAGCTTCCATAGTTTCCTCTTCCTCAGCCGCTTCCACCCTTCTTTCGGCTTCCTTTGCTCTCGCCTCAAGCTCGCCTTCTTTTTTGAGTTTCTTCTCAATGTTCATGCTCTTTGCCCATATCGTCTTCGCCTTCTCCTTGTCTCCAGTTATGAACTCAACTTCCTTCTCGCTGAGGTCGAGGAAAACGACAAAGTGGGCCGCCAAATCGGGGTTGTTCTCGAAGATAACTCTAAGGTAGCGGAGGGTCTCTATGGCCTCAAGCTTAGCCATGTGCATCTCGCTCATTATCTTCTTGATTACTGAGTCCCTGAGCGAACGCTCCTCCTTGCTCTCGGTGAGGAGCTTTATCGTCTTAGGTGGGTAGATCTTAACGAAGCCCTTCTTCTTGATGCCAGCGACCGCCACCCCAGCCGTCATCATGTCGGTCGCGTACTTCCAGAGGCCGTAGTTTCCAGTCCTCTGTGCCCTACCGAGGTATATGTCAGCCCTGCTGAGCGCCTCGTAGGCCCTCGCTATGTCTTCAGGCCTGTAGTAGACATACGGGACGTTCTCGTCTATCCACTGGAGAAGCTCGTTAGGCATCATGTCAACTCCAAGAACAGCTAACTTTGCCCTCTTGGCGTTGTCCGTTGCGAACAGCTGGGCAAGCGCCTGGAAAACGCTCTTCTCAGTGTCGCGGTAAGCCAGGACTTCAACGGCATCCTCGACTCCACCGGTAACAACGGTCTGAAGATCGTTTACAGCTGCCCTCAGGTCGCCGTTAGCCCTCTTCGCTATCTCGTAGAGAACCTCCTTGGGAACTTCGAGTCCCTCACGCTTGAGGATTCTCACGAGGGCCTTTATGATGTCCCTCTGCGTCAACCTCTTGTACTCGACTATCTGGGCTTTGTTGCGTATCTCCCTGGGAACCTCCCAGTAGTGGTTGGCGCTCATTATTATCGGGTTTCTGGCCTTGTCGATGAGCTTCGCTATCTCCCTCGCCCCAGAGGGCTCGATGTTGTCAGCCTCGTCAAGGAATATCAGCTTCCTCCTCTTTCCGAGAATATCCATAGTGTATGCAGCTTGAACGTAGCGCTCTATCTTTTCATACGTCCTCTCGTCGCTTGCGTTGAGCTCGATGACCTCGAAGCCGTACTCGTTGGCCAGGGCATAGACGGTGGTCGTTTTGCCGACTCCAGGGGGGCCTGCTAGAAGGAGGGCCTTCTTCTTCGGCGGATTTCCGTGGAGCCAGGCTTCGACCCACGCCCTAACCTGCTCTAACGCTTTCTCCTGGTTTACTATCTCGCTGAGCTTCCTAGGTCTGTATTTTTCAACCCATGGGACTTCCGTCATAGGGATCACTTACCCATAATCGTGAACTGGGCAAGGAGTGCCTCGAGCTGTATCATCTCGTTAGCCCCTTCAACCAGGCGGAAGTTGTACTCTCCTATCTTGTCCGCCAGGGCCACCTTCTTGTCCTCGGGAATCGGGAGGTTGAAGACCTCCTTGTGCATCTGGATGAGGACATCTTCACCGCTGAGGCCCTGCCTTAACAGGATATCCCTCAGCTTCTCTCTGGCCTTCAGGAAGTTGCCTTCCAGAGCAAGGGTCATCATTTCACGTACGTCTTCAGGCCTCGCCCTGCTGGCCACGAGGAAGACGTTCTCGTCGGTTATCTTCGTGTCGAGGGCTGCTGCCGCCTGAAGGACGTTGATTGCCCTCCTGAGATCGCCCTCAGCGACGTAGAGTATCGCCTGCAGGCCTTCCTCGGTGAGCTCGAGACCCTCATTTTCGGCTATGTACCTGATGCGCTTCGCTATGTCCTCATCGCGGAGCGGTCTGAAGCGGAAGATGGCACACCTCGACTGTATGGGTTCGATGATCTTTGAGGAGTAGTTACAGCTCAGGATAAAGCGGACGTTGTTCGAGAACATCTCCATCGTCCTTCTGAGGGCCTGCTGAGCGTCCTGTGTGAGGGCATCTGCCTCATCAAGGAAGATTATCTTAAAGCTCGCACCGCCTATCGGCTTCGTCCTCGCGAACTCCTTTACCTTTTCACGGATGACGTTTATACCCCTCTCATCGCTCGCGTTCAGCTCTAGGAAGTTGTGCCTCCAGTTCTCACCGAAGAGTTCTCTAGCTAAAGCCAGTGCAGCGGTTGTGTTGTGAACAACCGTCGGCATGTTTCCGGCGATGAAGTTGTGGTATCCTGGAACGTGGAGGTCGTAGATGACGAAGTCGCCCTTAAGCTCCTTCACTTCGGTTATCTCGTCCCAGTAGAGCTCATTCTGGGAGAGGAATATCAGGTATGCTACCCCTTCCTTAAGCTTCTCGTCGGAGAGGATTTCCCCTATTAGTTCGAGCTCGATTTTCCTTATTTCCTCAAGTTCCTTGATCTTCTCCGTGTTGCTCTCAAGAATTATTCTCACGCTGGAGTTCCAGGTGCCGAGTTTCCTTCCGATTTCGGCATAGCTTGAGTACTTCCTTGCAAAGACCCTCATGGCATTAATCGTAGGTTCAAGGTCGATCCCAAGGGCCTTCGCTATCTTGATGTAGTTCCTCAGGCTCGGCTTCCTCTTGCCCTTAATGTACTCGAGGAGTCTGTCGGCCCTAATCCCCGTCTTTTCCGCTATCTCCTTTCTCCGCTCCGCCATCTCGTTCCAGTCTATGAGGATGCTCCTTGAGAGGGATTCTTTCAGTCTCTCAAGCTCATCGAGGCGGTAGTAAATTTCCTTCATCAGCTCCCACGAGATCTTTCTAGCCTTTCTGTGGCTCCAGCTCCTCTTATCGTCGGAGAAGTTTAGCTTAAGCCTGTCTCTAACGTAGGAGATAAGTTCATAGTTGACATTCAAGCTGTCGAGGTTCGGGTTGGGCTTCTTGACGAGCTTTAGGGTTCTTTCCAATTTTTCCCTGTGGGAGAAGCCGATCTCGCTCAGAAACCTCTCCAAGTTCTCTGAACCTGAGATTGTGACATGGTAGTATGTCTTACCCCTGACTTTTTTCTCCCTTATCTTTGAGGTTATTCCAAAACCAGCTAAGGCATAGGTCACCTGCTCCGCCATTTCCCTGCTGGCAGTTGCCAGTACTACGGCGTTCTTATCAACTCCAGCATCGCAGTCAAAGTATGCCCTGAGGAAGGAGCGAATCCCCTCCCAGCCTTTCTCAGGTATGTAAACCTTATCCGCTTTTCTCCCGGCCAAACCAAGCGAACTTACAAGCTCCCAGGCCCTCCGTGAGTTCACGTAAACGTCCGGTGCCCTGTTTTTGTGGATTCTTTCCCTGATCTTCGCATCTGGGAAGAGCCTCTCGGTCAGCTCCATAAAGCGCTGCCTTAAAGATGGGTCTGTGTTTGTAAAGGTGATTACTTTATTCTTCGAGTCGGCGTGGCCGTCCCCAATAAAATAGCCAAGCCACTCAGCCAGGGGGTCTTCCTCAGCTATGGCCGGAAGGAAGCGCGGCACGGCAAGCCTGTCGCCTGGTCTGAGTTCCTCAGCCTTTACCCACATGATCTCCCCGTTTTTCCTGTTCACGAGTAGCGGGTGATAGGGAGTGACCTTGAGCTCCCTACCGAGGCGAGTCCTTACCTTTATCAGCCTCTCGGCCCTGTCCTTGTAGACGTACTGAACCTCGAACTCCCTCAGCTTTCCGTCCTCATCTATTCCAAGGACTTTGAGACCTTCAACTGGTGTGGGGCCGAACCTACCCTTGGAAACTTTTTCAACGAGTTCTCCCAGCTCAAAGAGCCTGCCGTTGGCTATGACCTTAGCATCCCCAGTGAGGCACTTCCCGACGCCGGGTGGCCCTGCGAATAGAAGGTGCGGCATCGAGCCGGTTTTAACGTAGTGCTTCAGCCTCTTGACTATGTGATCCTGACCTACTATGTCCTCGAGCCTCTGGGGTCTGTACTTCTCGACCCACGGCTTTTCGAGAATTTTAACTTCCTTCACTTCCTCGGACATGGATTTTCACCTAAACCTTTATGAGCCCCCGGAGTTTAAGGCTTTTGCCGTCTCACTGGGACGCTGTACCCAACCAACCATTGTCTTCTCGTGGAACTGCACTGACCTGCCCACTGCAAAACTTTTATACTTCAATGACCAAGAACCATCGGTGATTCTCATGGGAAAGCTTGACTGGATTAGGGAGGAGCTCCAGGAGCTCAAGGATAAGGGATTGTATGTAACCATCAGAAAGCTTGAGAGCGCCCAGGGCCCGTGGGTTGTAGTTGACGGGAAGAAAGTTCTCAACATGTGCTCCAACAACTATCTCGGCCTAGCCGCCCACCCGGAGATAAGATACGCGGCCATAAGGGCTATCCTTGACTACGGTGTTGGTGCTGGAGCTGTTAGAACTATCGCCGGAACCATGGAGCTCCACGTGGAGCTCGAGGAGAAGCTGGCCAAGTTCAAGAAGAGGGAAGCGGCCATACTCTTCCAGAGCGGTTACAACGCCAACCTCGGAGCTATAAGCGCGCTCCTTAAGAAGGGCGAGGACGGTGTGTTCATCAGCGAAGAACTCAACCACGCGAGCATCATAGATGGAATGCGCCTCAGCGGTGCGCCTAAGGTCATCTACAAGCACATAGATATGGAGGACTTAAAGAAGCGCCTCGAAGAGAACAAGGACAAGAAGAAGAAAATCATCGTCAGCGACGGCGTCTTCTCGATGGACGGCGATTTAGCACCGCTCCCGGAGATGGCCGAGCTGGCTGAACAGTACGATGCCATACTCTACATCGACGACGCCCACGGTGAGGGTGTCCTCGGTGACAGCGGAAGGGGTATCGTTGACCACTTCAAGCTCCACGACAAGGTTGACTTCGAAATGGGTACCCTCAGCAAGGCCTTCGGTGTCATTGGAGGCTACGTAGCGGGTCCGGAGGAGGCTATCGAATACCTCCGCCAGAGGGCGAGGCCGTTCCTCTTCTCGAGCGCCCCGAACCCACCTGATGTTGCAGCGGCTATAGCGGCCGTTGAGATACTCCAGAGGAGTGACGAGCTCGTTAGGAAGCTCTGGGACAACACCAACTTCCTCCAGAAGGGCCTCAGAGACCTCGGCTACGACCTCGGCAACACCAAGCACCCGATAACCCCAGTTATGCTCTACGATGAGAAGCTCGCCCAGGAGTTCTCGAGAAGGCTGTACGACGAGTACAACATCTTCGCGCAGGCGATCGTCTATCCGACAGTTCCGCTCGGAACTGCGAGGATTAGGCTCGAACCCTCAGCCGCCCACAGCAAGGAGGATCTTCAGTACGTCATAGATGCCTTCGAAGACCTCGGAAAGAAGACCGGGTTCCTGAAGTGAAGTTCTAACTTTGAACATTTTTTCCATTTTTGTTATGTTTTTGCAACCCTTAGTCAAGATTCAGATTATAAAGTCAGCAGGAAGGGCTTATAAACTTTTGTCACATATTACATATTTAGGTGTAAGACGTGACAGCCAACATTATGCACATCGTCCTTGCAGGATTGCCTAGCAGGGATTGCCTAGTGGCGCTGCTCACTATAACCCTGCTTAGCTTGTACTACAGACACCAATTTATTTCCCACTATCCCCAGTTCTCCCGCTCGTACGATTTAATCACACTCGGTTTTTCACTCACCTCCCTGGCAAAGACGATTTTCCTACCCCTCGACCTCAACGATGCAGGGTTTATCCACTTAGAGCAGAGTACGGAGAATTTCCTCGGCACTATTGGGAACCTCCTCCTCTTCATAGGGCTCTTTCCTATGATTTTCGGCTGGGCAGGTATAATATCGTCCATAACAAGGAGATACGAGCTCGTTCCCGTTGTGGAGATAGAGGGCGAGCCCGAAGAGATGTCCCCCGGAGTGTATATTACCCCCTCTGGTTCAGGCCCCAACCTTCTGTCAAAGCTTATTAAGGGCCGTGCTCCTCTCATAATAACCCGTACAATGCCAAAAAGCGTGAGAAAGGCCCTTAACATTAAAGAGGTTCCGGTTTTGTGGATTACAGCCGCTGAATGCAGCGAGGGCTGTGTTAATCCCCGCAGGCTTGAGTACCTGCTCCACACCCTGGTCAATTTCATGCGGCGGGAGGAAACCCCAAAGCTTATTTATCTCGATGGTCTTGAATACCTAGTTATCGAAAACGGCTTTATTCCCGTCTACAAGTTCCTTTCAGCCCTAAAGGACTATGCCCTCATTACCAACACTGTGATCTTAGTGCCCGCCGAGAAGGCATCCTTCAATGAGAGGGAGTGGAACCTGCTGAGGAGGGAGTTTGAATCCCTCCAAGAAAAAGCCGAATGAGTCTAGAACTTCACCCACTCGACCTTGTAGTAGGTCACGTCGGCGTCCTCGTCAACTATCGCCATTATCATGTTCTTCCTCACGCCGTGAGCCACCCTGACGCGAGCGGTTATGTCGTTTGGACTTAACCTGGAGTTCTCGGGGACAACCCAGACGAGCCACTCGGAGTGCTCTTCCATTCCCCTCCGGTAGACCCTGAAGTGGGAGCCGAACTTCAGGCCGGACTTCACAGTGTAGCCCCTATCTCTCAGGTCCTTGTAGACGAGATATTTTGCATCAAAGAGCTCATCCCTGGCCCTGCCGAGGTTCATTATCTCCTCAAGCGAGAGCTTCCTCTTGCCGTCCCTGACCTCAATCTTGCCGCGCTCCACTAGATAGGCCGCTTCTAGAAGAGATAGAAACAGCTTACCCTCAACGACCTTTCCAAAGTATCGCTTGTTGTAGAGCCCGTTTATCGCGTTCTGATCGGTTGAGAAGACCCTGTCGCCGCTCAGGTAGAAGATTATCATCAGCTTCCCCTCCATTCCTCCGCTGGGAGTAGCATGTAGTAGGCATCCTCGCCGTCGGAGTAGTAACCTATAATCCTCTTAACCTTCCTGAAGCCAAAGCGTTCGTAGAGCCTTATCGCGTTTTCGTTGCTCACCCTGACTTCCAGGCCGATGTAGCGGGCGCCCCTCTTTATGAGTCTTTCAATGGCTTCAGATAGGAGGGCAGAACCTATCCCGTTGCCCCGGTACTCTTTATCAACGGCTATGCTCATTATGTGTCCTTCAAGGTCTGGTCTGAGGTAGCCCATCACGTAGCCAACAACCTTCCCGTTGTACTCCGCCACGAGAAAGGTTTCGGGATTGTTCTCGAGAAACATTAAGAAAATCCCTCTCGGGTAGGCCTCGCGGAAAGATTCGCGCTCTATCCTCATAACCTCAGGGATGTCGAAGAGCTTCGCCGGCCTTATCACGACCATCGCGAGGGGAATCCTTCTGCTGGCCTCTCTGGCTGATGTGCTCATATTACAAACTCCCTCCAAAGCCTTAAAAGGATTGAGGAGAGCCCTTGATGGGTGGCCACCCAAGGTGATGAGCACTCTCGAACCTGACGGGCAGGATGATGAGCGGATTCCTGGCTGATTTTTCTCCTTTTGTGGTAAGAATAGGCAAGCAGCAAAGTTTAAAACTCTGAAACTGGAAGTTACTCGATAGGTGGGAGTTATGAGGATAGCCGAGGATATTAACAAGCCCGTTGGAATCGTGACTGGGGAGGCAACGGTTAGTTCGTTCCAGTTCTACGCTCATCCCGACACGGACCTGAAGTTCGGAGACTTCGTGGTTGCGAGGCTCTGTAAGGAAGCCAAAGATCAAAACTGCCGCTGGGGAGAGAATGAAGAGGGTGTTGAGTGGGTTATCGGCACAATAAGAGGGCTTAAGAACATAAACTGGCTCCTGAGCGAGGGTAAGAGCACATACACGTCCCTTGAGCTCGACATAAGGGAGTACGGCGAGAGCATAGGAGAGAACGAGGCGCTGATAGTTACCGTCCACGTCCTCGGGAAGGTTCAACTCAACGGCGAGAAGGCTGAAGTAGTCCCGACCAGAGTTCCCGTCCCAAACGGGAACAGGGTTTATTTAGCCAGCTCAGACCTTTTGAGGGCAATATACTACGGCGGAAACGGCTACATAGAGCTTGGAAGACTGATAATCAGGGAAGACGTCCCGGTTTACCTCAACGTGAACGAGCTTGTGTCAAGGCACTTCGCAATTTTAGCTGTGACAGGTGCCGGAAAAAGCAACACCGTCTCAGTAATGCTCTGGAAGCTTGTGGAAGAATTAGGCGGAACTGTGATAGTCCTCGACCCCCACGGTGACTACACGAAGTTGAGCCTGCCTGGGACGGGAAGAGAATATGTGAACCTGATAGAGGCCAAGATAAGGCCGGAAGCAATGGACGGCGAGGAGCTGGCAGATTTGATGGAGATCCAGAGCAACGCGAGCATACAGCGCTCCTACCTGCTCAGGGCCTGGGACACGGTTCTTCACGAGAACCAGGGAATTGGCGGCCGGGAAGCGGTCAAGCTCGTCCACGATTTACTCCAGCGGTGGGCTAGCGAGGGCGGAGGGACATACTGGGATCCGCATGCCGGCCAGTATAGAGACCTCGGAGAGATAAAATCGGCGGAGAAGGAGACGATAATGAGGCTTACCATGAAAGTCTCCCGCTTCCTGAGGAACTACGGCCATCTGCTCTCGAGCGAGGACATAGTTGCCCTCATAGAGCCCGGCAAGGTGAACGTGATCGACCTCGGCCCGCTCGACGAGGGACAGATGAAACTGGTAGTTGCCAAGTTCCTCGAAAAGGTCTTCGAGACGAGGATGGACTACGAAAAAGCTAGAAAGAGGCTCGACTACCTCAGAACTGCCTATTCGAGCAACATATCGGCCGTTTCGGATGAGATAAACGAGCTGGAAGAATTCCTGAGGGGAGTTGAGAAGAACTACCCAGCCCTTGCTGAACCTGTTATGGTCATCGTGGAAGAGGCCCACATCTTCGCACCGCATGGCGAGAAGGGAGGGGCCGTTAGAATCCTTGGGAGGATAGCAAGGGAGGGAAGGAAGTTCGGCGTCGGCCTCGGTCTGGTCTCCCAGAGGCCGAGCAGGCTCAGCGAAGACGTCCTGAGCCAGACAAACACCAAGATCATCATGCGCATCGTTAATCCGAACGACCAGCAGTACGTGGTAAGGGCCAGCGAGCAGGTGAGCGGGGAGCTTATGAGCGACATCGCTGGACTGGGCAAGGGTGAGGCGGTGATAGTCGGTCAGGCGATAAGCCTTCCGGCTTTGGTTAAGATATACAACTTCAAGGCCCTCGGCGGGAACTACGGAGGAGAAGACATAGGCGCGGTCGAGAGGTGGCTTGAAAGGAAGAGGCGCGAGCTTGAGGAGAAGGAGAAGGAAGAGATGTATGAAGAAGAGGGCATCGAGGTTGACTTTTGAGGTGATATCGTGAGGGAAAATGCAAGAAAAAGACCGGAACTGCCCTGGAAAGGTGCCCTCGGGGATATTAAGCCCAAGTATAACTCGGTTGAACTCCAGCATAAGGTTCTGGAGTTTTGGGCTGGTGGGAGGAATCTCCAATGAAGTTCGCACACATAGCTGACGTTCATCTCGGCTTCGAGCAGTACCGCCTGCCGTATAGAGCCGACGAGTTCGCGGAGGCATTCAGGCGGGCGATTGAGATAGCCGTAGAGGAGAAGGTGGACTTCATACTCATAGCTGGAGACCTCTTCCACTCCAGCAGACCCAGCCCTGAAACGCTGAAACAGGCGATGGAAATACTCTCACTGCCGAAGGAGAAGGGCATACCAGTTTTTGGAATCGAGGGAAACCACGACAGGACGCAGAGGAGGGTTTCTGCTTACCATCTCCTCGAAAAGCTCGGCCTGCTCTACCTCATCGGCCTCAGGGAGGAGAAGGTTGAGAGCGAGCACCAGACGAGCGAGAAGACCGAGAGGGGCTGGCTCGTTAAAGGGGTTTTTGAGAAGGGCAACAAAAGCGTCGAGATACACGGTATGAAGTACATGAGTGCGGCGTGGCTCGAAAAGAACCCGCCGAAGGAGATATTCAGGCCGGAGGGGGACTCCATACTCATGCTCCACCAAGGGGTTAGGGAACTCGTCGAGGAGATGATGGGCAAACTGCCTGAGAGCCAGCGCGACTACTACGAGCTCAAGCTCGGCGACCTGCCGAAGGGCTACCTCTACTACGCCCTCGGCCACATCCACAGGGCGTTCCTGACGAGCTACGACATCGGAAAGCTCGTCTATCCCGGCTCGCTCCAGAGGTGGGACTTCGGGGACTACGAGATAAGGTACCGCTGGGACGGGAATACCTTCAAACCGACCGCTGGGAACCCTAAGGGCTTCTACATCGTCGAGGACTGGGAGCCGAGGTTCGTGGAGCTGAATGTCAGGCCCTTCATTGACGTCAACATAAAGGCCGACGAAGAGACAGCAAAGAGGGAGCTGAAGCGCCTCTCCACCAAGATTCCAGAGGAAGCCTTTGTGAGGCTCGACATCCGCTGGGAGAGGCCCTACGACGTTTCAAAGCTCACCGAGCTGATAAAGGCCCGCTACGTCTACGTGAGGACGAGGTTCGAGAGGAAGCTGACCGGAAGAACCCCCTCGGGAGAAGTTCCAAAGCCAGAGGAGTACTTCATTCCCGTCGAGCTGAAGGCGATAAACCTCACGGGCGAAAAGGCTATCGAGTCTATTGAAGAAGTCGTTGAGCTCTTCCTGGGTGAGGGATGGGACGAGAAGCTTCCTAAGAAAACTGAAGAGCCCGAAAGGAAAGAAGATGCTACAGCCAAGAAAGAAGGAGGCCCTGAGAAAGAAAAGAGGCCCAAAACCCAAGGGAAAGAACAGAGGGAGACGAAAGAGCGCAAGGACTCTGAAAAGAAGGTCGTTAAAAGGCCTTCCAAAGGTTCAAACCTCCTCGACTGGCTCGGTGGTGGGAGATGAAGATTGAAAAGCTCATAATAAAGGACTTCCGCTCTCACGCCCTCACGAAGGTGAACTTCTCGAGCGGGATAAACCTGATAATCGGCCAGAACGGGAGCGGGAAGAGCTCTATCCTCGATGCCCTCCTCGTGGGGCTCTACTGGCCGTCAAAGCCGAAAGACCTGAAAAAGGACGACTTCGAGAGGATAAACGGGAGCGGGACGGAAATTACCGTGTTCTTCGAGAAGGGGAACGTGAAGTACCAGATACACAGGAACATCGGCAGGGGACTGGCCTTTGTGAAGTACCACGACGGAAGCTCCTGGAAGACCCTTGAGACGGGCCAGAAGCCCGTGAGGGATTGGATGGAGAAGCTGGTTCCCTACGATGTCTTCCTCAACGCGATCTACATCCGACAGGGCGAGATAGACGCTATCCTCGAGAGCGACGAGAGCAGGGAAAAAGTAGTCAGGCAGGTTCTCGGCCTCGATCGATACGAAAACTCCTACAAGAACCTTCTGGATGTGAGAAAGGAGATTGATGCAAGGATAAAGGCAATCGAGGACTACCTCAAGAGCACCGAGAACATAGACGAGCTAATAGGAAACCTCGAAAAGGAGCTCACTTCCGTCCTCAGGGAAATAAACGAAATCTCGCCGAAACTCCCGGAGCTGAGAGGGGAGCTTGGGGGGCTTGAGAAGGAGCTGAAGGAACTTGAAAAAACTGCTGAGGAACTCGCAAAGGCAAGGGTCGAGCTGAAGAGTGAAGAGGGAAACCTGAGGGAGCTGGAGGCTAAGAAGAGCGGAATCCAGAGCATGATCAGGGAAACCGAGAAGAGGGTTGAAGAACTGAAGGAGAAGGTAAAGGAGCTTGAGAGCCTGGAGGAAAAGGCAAAGGAATACGAAAGGCTCTCTAGGTTCTACAGGAACTTTACCGAGGGCATAAACAGAATAGAAAAGCTCCTGGCCACTTACTCCCAGCAGGCGGAGAACCTGAGGGAGCGCATTGACGAGCTGAGCAAGAAAGAGGCCCGAGTGAAGGAGCTCCTGAAGGAGAAAGAAGGACTTCAAAAAGAGCTGGGAGCCCTCGAAGAGGACCTCAAAGCATACCAGAGGGCTAAGGAGCTGATGGCCAACCTTGAGAGGCTGAAGAAGAGGCTCACGCTGAGCGAGGAGGAAATAGAAAAGCTAGAAGCAGAAATCCAAAAGGCCAGGGAGAGAAAGGAAGAGATCATGAAAGAACTCGAGGAGATAGGCTCAAGGAGGGGCGAGCTGAAGAGCATTGCTGGTGAGAGGAACAAGGCGCTAATGGAGCTCAAGAAGGCAAAGGGCAGATGCCCGGTCTGCGGGAGGGAGCTGACCGAGGAGCACAGAAAGGAGCTCCTCGAGAAGTACACGGCCGAGCTGAAGGAGATCTCCGCCGAGATGAAAGAGCTCGAAAAGAGGGAAAAGAAGCTCAGGGCCGAGCTCGTGGAGGTCGAGAAGACGCTGAAGAAGGAGAGGGAGCTGTTCGCCCTCAAAGAAGTCCTTGAGCAGATCAGGGAAACCGAGGAGAAGCTCAAGGAATACGACCTCGAAAAGCTCGAAGAGGCCAACGAGAAAGCCGAAGAGCTGAAGAAAAAGCTGGCTGGTTTAGAGGGCGAGATAAAAAGCCTGGAGGATGAGATTAAGAAAGGGGAGCTCCTCAAGAAGAAGCTCGCCCTTGTAGAAAAGAAGCTGAGGGAGCTTGAGGAGGAGAGGGCTTCCCTTCTCGGCGAGCTGAAAAAGCTCGGATTTGGAGACGTTAAGGAGCTTGAGGAGAGGCTGAAAGAGCTCGAGCCCGCTTACAAGCGCTACATCGAGCTTAGGCCAGCGAGGGACGAGCTCAAGCGGGAGGAAGACCTTCTGAAGAGCCTCAAGCTTGATCTCACGGCCATTCTTAAGGAAATCGAGAAGACCTCGAAGAGGGTCGAGGAGCTGAGGAAGAGAGTTGAAGAGCTCGAAAAGTCCTACGATAAGGACAGACACGAGGAGCTGAAGGGGAAGACGAGGGAGCTTTCAAACGAGCTTGCTGGCCTTGAGGCCCGCCTGAAGTCGCTCGAAGAACGCAGGGACGAGGTAAAGGCCAGCCTTGAGAAGCTGAGGGAGGAGAAGGAAACCAGAAAGGAGAAGGCAAAGGAGCTTGAGAAGCTCAAGAAAGCGAGAGAGCGCGTGCAGAGGCTCAGGGAGAAGGTTAAGGCCTACAAGAACCTGCTCAAGGAAGGGGCCTTGGCCAAGGTTGGCGAGATGGCGAGCGAGATATTTGAGGAGCTTACCGAGGAAAAATATTCGGGAGTCACCGTGAAGGCCGAGGAGAACAAGGTGAGGCTCGGCGTGGTCTACAACGGAAAGGAATACGGACTCGGCTTCCTCAGCGGCGGCGAGAGGATAGCTTTAGGCCTTGCTTTCAGGCTTGCCCTCTCCCTATACCTCGCCGGAGAGATAAGCCTGCTCATTCTCGACGAGCCGACGCCGTACCTCGACGAGGAGAGGAGGAGAAGGCTCGTGGACATAATGCAGCGCTACCTCAGGAAGATACCGCAGGTCATCGTTGTTTCCCACGACGAGGAGCTGAAGGACGCGGCGGATAGGGTGATAAGGGTGAGCCTTGAGAACGGCGTTTCAGTCGTCAGGGAAGCGGAGGTGGGCTGATGTACAGGCTCATCGACAGGAGGAGCGTGGACAGGATAAAGGCGCTCCTGGAGAGGGGCTACCGCGAGGCAGAGAGCAAGCTGGCCGAGATAGAGTGGAAACCTCTCCCGAAGGAGAGGAAGCAGACGAGGGTCTACGCCGTTGACGGAAGCCAGGGAAAGCAGAGGCTGAGCGGCACGATCTTCTACGCCGTTTCAAGCTACGCCTTCGGCAACGGGCCAGCTTATCGGCTTGTCTACACCAACGCGATGCTCTACAACCAGGGCATCTCCGATCAGATCATCAGGCTCCAGATGGAGACCCTTGAGAACAAGCTGGGCTACCTGTCCGCGAAGCTCGGGGACGTTGACTACGTCATGATGGACGGAACCCTGACGGGCTCCCTGACGAGGCCACCAGTCTATCCTGAGAGCGTGAAGGGTTTAACCACGATAGAGAACGCCCTCGGGAAAGGCAAGCTTAAAGAACTCGTCAAGAAGTTCGTGAGCCTCTTGGATGAGCACTATAAGGAGCTTGAGGACGGGCTGAGGGAGAAGGGCAAGATAAATGGAAACGTAATCCTCGCCGACGAGAAGCTTGAGGAGTTCGAGGAGTTCTACAAAGCCATGAAAGGCTACAAGGTTAGGGACTTTGCCGGAACGACGCCGAGGGGGATAAAGATATCCCGGGCAACGATAGACGAGTACCTGAAGGGAAGGAAGAGCGCAGAGGAGATATTCCAGGAACTCTTAAACGAGTACGGCGAGGAGAGGGAGCTTTCCCTCGACGACGCGAGAAATGCAGTCCACGTCGTTCTGGGCTACCTTGAGTACCTCTACTCCCTTGAAAAGCTCCTGAGGCTAAACCTCGTCTACGTCGCCAAGAGCTTCTACAACAGGAAGCTGACCCAGAAGCTCGGAATAGACATCGTTGACGTGCCCTACCTCGATGCATATCTAAGGAAGCGCTTCGGCGAGGAGATTCCGGGGTACTTCATCATAACCCAAGGGGGCAAGGCGATAAGCCACAAGATGCCAAAGGTTCTAAGGGAGACGTTCCCGCTCGTCGAGCACTACATTGAGCACGGCGTGCCCATGGCCTACGTGAGGACTATGAAGGGCGGGGTAATCTACCTGCTCCAGAGCAACCGCGAGGTAGACGATGATCTTTTGAGCGAGATTCTATGGCACGAGAGCAACGGCTACTTCAGGCCGCTCCAGAGGGCACACGAGGGCGTCAAGATCGAAAAGAAGGCCTTTGAGGCCGAACTTAAAGCCCTGCTCAACATAATAAAGGCCGAGAGCCCCGAGCTGAGGGTGTTCCTGAAGTACGGAAGAAGTCCGCTGGAGTAGCGAAAGGTTTAAACACCTGGACAAAAAGTCCAGCACATGCGGAAGATTATCCCAGCGCTCATCGTGCTCTCGCTCCTTTCAATATTCCTCGGGGTCTACATAGGTCCGGTCGGCCTGAGTCCTTCCGATGTAACGAGCGGCATAGCCTACGGGGTCAAGGTGACCCTCTCAAGATTCTTCCCGTTCAACCTCGGCGAGCCGCCGAAGTACTTCTCAATAATCTGGAAAATCCGCCTTCCCGAGGTTCTTCTTGCCTATCTGGTGGGCCTATCTCTCGCGTCGGCAGGAGTTGCATCGCAGGCACTCTTCAGAAACCCGCTCGCAGACCCTTACATAATCGGAATAAGCTCCGGTGCGGCGTTCGGCGCTGCGCTCTCCCTGCTGGTAGGGATAACCTACATGCCCTACCTGTCGCTGGCCTTCTCTTTCCTCTCGGTTTTCATCGTGTACTCCCTGGCCAGGACAAACGGGAAGGTGCCCGTTGATACCCTTCTCCTTGCAGGAATAGCCTATGGCTTCCTCGCCAACGCCGCCACCTGGTACATCTACGTCACCCACCCGCACAACGCCTACATCACTTGGACGTGGCTTCTGGGAAGCTTCAACGGGGCGGAGTGGAAGGAAGTTCTGATAATGCTCGTTGTTTCCTCGCTCGGGACGGGCTTTCTCATCTGGAAGTGGCGCGAGCTGAACCTGATTTTGCTCGGCGAGGAGAGCATAGCCCTCGGTTTAGATCTCCACCTGTACAGAAAAGTCTTCCTTGGCGTTATCGCCACGCTGACGGCCTTCGCGGTCTACACCTCGGGTGTTATAGGCTTTGTTGGTCTCGTCAGCCCCCACATAATGCGCATCATTCTGGGACCGAACCACAGGGAGCTTACTCCATCAACTGCCCTGTTCGGCGGAATCCTACTCGTGGTCGCAGACCTCCTGGCGAGAACCGTTGCAAAGCCGCAGGTAATTCCCGTCGGCATAATCACAGCATTTATGGGCGCGCCCTTCTTCCTGTATTTACTCATGAAGCACAAGAGGGGTGAGCTGATGAGATGAGGCTCTTCGCGAGGGTTTCATACTCCTACGGGCAGAGGGAAGTCCTGAAAGATGTTGAGATAGAGGCCAGAAGGGGCGAGCTGTTGGCCATAATAGGACCAAACGGGGCCGGTAAATCAACCCTTCTCAAGTCCCTCGTGGGCATTTTGAAGCCGATTGGAAAGGTCGAGCTGGACGGGAGGGACATTCTCACTCTCAAGCCGGCCGAGAGGGCCAAGCTAATAACGTACGTCCCCCAGAGCTCCTTCCCGGAGTTTGCCTTCACAGTTGAGGAGTTCGTGGAGATGGGGAGCTACATGACCGGTGGAAGCGTCGAAGACGCCCTCAGGAAAGTGGGTCTCTGGGAGAGAAGGAGGGACAGGATAACGGCCCTCAGCGGCGGGGAGTTCCAGCTTGCTCTGATAGCGAGGGCACTGGCACAGGGGAGCAGGGCGGTGCTCCTCGACGAGCCCACGAGCCACCTCGATGTCAACCACGCGCTAACGGTTATGGAGCTTCTCCGCGAGTTGAAGACGGAAAGGATAATCATAGCTGTTCTCCACGACGTAAACCTGGCCCTCGAGTATGCAGACAGACTCGTCGTGATGAAAGATGGAGAGAAGTTCTGGGAGGGGAAGCCAGGGGAGATAACGCCCGATGTCCTTGAAAGGGTTTACGGAATTAGGGCAAAAATAGTGGAAGTTGACTCCCACAGGGTCTTTATCCCAGAGCTGGCAAAGGTTTAAAACGAACGTGCGTTTCTTAGGTTAGGGGTGAGAAAGGTGGAGAAGAAAACGGGTACGACAACCGTGGGAATCAGGACGAAGGAAGGCGTCGTCCTTGCCGCTGACACTCAGGCTTCACTCGACCACATGGTTGAGACCCTCAACATAAGGAAGATACTCCCGATAACCGACAGGATAGCGATAACAACGGCTGGAAGCGTGGGCGACGTCCAGGCCCTCGCGAGGATGCTGGAGGCCGAGGCGAGGTACTACCAGTTCACGTGGGGCAGGCCCATGACCGCCAAGGCGATGGCCCACCTGCTCAGCAACATCCTCAACGAGAACAAGTGGTTCCCGTACATGGTTCAGATAATCATCGGCGGCTACGTGGAGGAACCCACACTGGCCAACCTCGACCCGCTCGGAGGGCTCATCTTCGACGACTACACTGCAACCGGCTCGGGCAGTCCCTTCGCAATAGCCGTTCTTGAGGACGGGTTCAGGAAGGACATGAGCCTTGAGGAAGCCAAGGAGCTGGCAGTCAGGGCAGTGAGAACCGCTGGAAAGAGGGACGTTTACACCGGGGACAGGAAGGTCCAGGTCGTCGTCATAAGCAAGGACGGCATGAAGGAAGAGTTCGTCGAGTTCAAGGAGTGAACCAATCTTTTTTAACCTCTTTCTTCGGAATCCCTACCATGTGGAAACCGGAGAGCAAAACCCTCGCACTCGGTTTAATCCTGCTCCTGTTCTCGTCCCTGTACTCTGCCGTTAAAGTCAGCGAAGGGGCCGGCTCCATACTGAGGAAAACCGACAAGATACTGACCCAGGTCGAGGAGATAAGGGGGCTGGAGTTTAAAGAGAAACCAACGATCGTCGTCATAAGCAAAACCACTGCTCTCGAAATGTGGAAGCCCGGAAAGCCCGATCTCGAGAGGCTCCGCAGGGAGGAGCTGGTCTACAAGATGACCCTTCTTCTCCCACCCGACTACGAATACATCAAAGAGGAGAGCGAGAGGAGCGCGGGCTGGATAGCGGCGACCGTTGGAGATACAATCTACATCATCGAGGAGAACTTCATGGCAGATCCCGACACGGCGAGAAGGACGATAGCCCACGAGAGCGTCCACGTACTCCAGAAGCAGTGGTTCAACGCCAAATACGGCGCAGACACCTTCGACGGAACCCTCGCGATCCAGGCTCTAATAGAGGGAGATGCTGATCTGGTTGCAGATATCTACTGCGAGAGGAACGGAATTCCGATCCACAAGATACGCTCGCTGAGCGGGGATCCACTAACGGACATCCACATATTCCCCTACGTCTTCGGAGACTCCTTCGTGAGATACCTCTACGAAAAGGGCAACTGGACGCTCGTGAATCGGGCCTACGAACGCTATCCAGAAACAACCCTTCAGGTAATGGTTCCAGAGTACTACCTTGAAAACAGGAAGCCAAAGAACGTGACGGTAGAAGTCCCAGAGAACTGGAGCATCCTTAGAAACGATAGAATGGGCGCGTTCTACCTTTACGTCCTCATGAGGGACGTTGCGAAGCTCGACAACGATACGGCATGGAACGTCTCAACGAGCTGGATGGGGGACAGACTGATCCTGGCCAACAACGGTACCGATTACGTTATCCTCTGGAAGGTTGAGTTTGAGGATGAAAAAGCCGCCGAACTCTTCGCGGAAACCCTGGAGAAGCTCGCCGATGGGAACACATACGCGACCTTCGAGATAATTCGGGATGATAATGTCGTTACCTTAAAAGCCGTTAGGAGGGTTAGAGTTGAAGCTTAAATGTCCAATATGTGGAAAAACTTACGATGAGCCCGTCCAGAGGTGCGAGTGCGGTGAACCAGTTGAGTTTGAAGCCTTCAATGCAGAGCCTTACCTTGGAAAGACCGTCTGGGAGAGATTCTGGGACTTCTGGCCAATAGAACCAGCAATGGATCTCTCGCTCGGCGAGGGGGATACTCCCCTCGTGAAGTCCAAACTTGGAAAAGAGCTCGGGGTAAAGCTCTACCTGAAGAATGAGACCGCAAACCCGACCTGGAGCTTCAAGGACAGGGGAACGTTTCTGGCGGTGAGCTACGCGGTCAAAGCGGGATACAAGGCCATTGGAACGGTTTCCACTGGCAACATGGCGGCCAGTGTAGCTGCTTACGCCGCGAGGGCTGGCCTAAAGGCCAAAATTCTCGTCTCAGAGAGCGCGAGCGAGGAGAAGCTCAAAACTGTGAGCGTTTACGGTGCGGACGTGATAAGGGTTAGGGGAGATTACGGAAGGCTCTACTTCGAGAGCCTGGAGCTGGGTGAGAAGCTTGGGATATACTTCATCAATTCCGACAACCCATTCCGCGTCGAGGGCTACAAGGGGATTGCCTTCGAGATGGCGGAGGAGCTTACTCCTGACTACGTCTTAATCCCCACGAGCTCAGGCGGTCTGTTCAGGGGAATTGCCAAGGGCTTCATCGAGCTGAAGGAGAGCGGGCTCATCGAAAAACTCCCAACGCTGATAGCAGTCCAGGCTGAAGGCTGTTCGCCGATATGCAGGGCCTTTAACGAAGGGAACGAGAGAATAAAGCGCTTCGAAAACCCAAACACGATAGCGAAGGCCATAGCAAATCCGTACCCGCCGAGCGGAAACGCCGTCCTTAAGTTGCTCCGCGACTTAGGCTGGAAGTGCACCACCGTGAGCGACGAAGAAATCCTCGAAGCGCAGAGAGAGCTTGCAAAGGAAGGCCTCTTCGTCCAGCCAGCGAGCGCAACGGGGATTGCTGTTCTCAAAAAGCTCGTCGAGAGTGAAAAAATCGATGAAGGGGCAAAAGTTGTGTCTATTCTCACGGGGTCAGGATTAAAAGTGCTCGCACATATGCCCTCCGGCAAAATAGTAAATTGTCCGCTGGAAGGACTGGAGAACTGTGTGTCATTTTAGTAAAGTATTCTGCCAAAGATGTAACGATGAGTTGCTGAATACATCAGATCGCGAAATACTTATATAAGATAAAAAACAATGACTCACTTGAGCCACAAAGGTGGCTCCCTTGAGAAGGAGTGGAGGTGGCTCTCTTGAGAAGTAAAAAGAAACTTGCAGTAGCTGCAGTAATCGTCGCAGTGATGGTAACTATGATAATACCCTCAGCCTACGGAGTCCAGCCGGACAACGCCGGAACGCTGTACTCTACATACCTCGACTGGCTCCAGGGAAAGCCAGTGGGGCTGGCGAAAATTAGCTTGGGAATGGACCACCAGATTCAAAGGGCCACCCTTGTGGTTGTGGATTACACCCTCGGGGAACCCAAGATCCTCTATCAAGGACCGATGCTGACACCTACAGTCAAGATACAAAGGATTCCTAAGGGCACAAAAATAGAGACAGTAATCAAAGATGGAAAGGTTGTTAGGGAGCCTAGGACTGTCTACAGGCCAGTTAAGCTACTGATTATCGTCTCGGGTGAGAACTACTGGGGAACCAAGTTCATTGAGTTCCATCCCGAGAAACCATTGACCTCCGTGAACATAAAAGTCCCCCTCCACAGGGACAACATAGGACCCTCAATCCAGAACCTCAACCCTAAAAATGAATTCCAAGCTACTAGCGTGAAAGTGGGAGATATGTTCATGGAGGACGTAAAAATATTCAGGCTTCACAGCGTCCCAGGGGTAGAAGAGCACCTGATAATAAACGAAGACGATACCCTAGCCATTGATTCATTTTCCCAGACCGTGGCCCAATGGGAACAGCCAAGCAGTGACAGATGGGAGCGTTCTGGAAGGGTTAGCACCCCCTTTGGATATGCCTCCGAAGTCCCGACTTCTGATGGGAAAATGAAAACAGTGTACGCCACTGTAAGGTACCGCATTGATAGGTACGATGTATGTGGATACCTAATCTGCAGGACAGTTTATGAACTTATCCCCCAAGAAATCGTGTACTTCTCAAAAATAGACACTGATAACGATCCTGGAACAATACCCTCAAACTTGATCAGGTACAGTCACCTCAGAGATGCAGGTGACGAGTTTACGGCGTATTTCCAAGAATCATCAGACGATGGTGGGGTATACTTTTCAACCTCAGTCTCGGCATGTGCTGGAGAGGGAGTCCAGATATGCTTCTCTGGAACAGTAGATACATACAGACAGTCCTCAAACAACAGACCTGCTGTTAAGGTGATAATAAACAGCTGGCACGGCAACGTTCTCTACTTTGCAAAATATTCCGAGAACGGCAACTACTATGAGGTTCCCCTACAGTGGGGATGAACCTTTTAGACTCTTTTTTATTATTTAAAATGGTGGTACCATGCTCTTTGGAATAGGCCTCATGCCCCACGGGAACCCCGCTCTGAGTCCCGAAGATAAGGAAACGGAAAAGCTCGCCGGAGTCCTGAAGGACATCGGGAAGGCCTTCTCAGACGCTGACTCCTACGTCCTCATAAGCCCTCACAACGTCAGGATAAGTGACCATCTCGGCGTTATCATGGCCCAGCATCTCATCTCCTGGCTCGGCTTTGAGGGCGTTGAACTTCCCGGGGAGTGGGAGACAGATAGGGGGCTTGCCGAGGAGGTTTACAACGCCTGGAAAGGGGCCGAAATCCCGACCGTTGACCTGCACTTCGCCAGCAGGAGCGGAAGGTATTCAAGATGGCCTCTAACCTGGGGAGAACTTATACCGCTCCAGTTCCTTGAAAAAAAGCCGCTCGTTCTGCTAACCCCCGCGAGAAGGCTTAGCAGGGAGACACTAATCAAGGCTGGGGAAGTCCTCGGCGAAGTCCTTGAGGGGAGTGAGAAGAAAATCGCGCTCATAGTGAGCGCAGACCACGGGCACGCGCACGACGAGAACGGTCCCTACGGCTACAGGAAGGAGAGCGAGGAGTACGACAGGCTTATTATGGAGCTGATAAACGAGAGCCGCCTTGAGGAGCTTCCAGAAATTCCGGACGAACTGATAGAGAAGGCCTTACCCGACAGCTACTGGCAGATGCTCATAATGCTTGGGGCGATGCACAGAGTTCCAGTCAAGCTCGTCGAGAGCGCCTACGCCTGCCCGACGTACTTCGGCATGGCAGGGGCGCTGTGGGTGAGGGAGTAGCGTGTAGTTGAAATACACACTTTATCCCTATTTTGTGTATTTCCAATACACAAGCTTTAAATACTATCGTGCATTATTTTTACACATGGTTGGGCTGAAGGAGATAACCCTTGAGTACATAGGTGCCCTTGATTACGTTGAGGAGATCGTGCGGGAAGTTGAAATGCCGCATGGAAGCGACATAAAGGCCATAATCGGACCCAGGAGGGTTGGAAAAACTTTCCTCATGCTGAAAAAGGCAAAGAATATGCTGGAAAACGGTGAGAACGTTCTCTACCTTCCGCTCGACGAGCCCGAGCTGGCAAGAATGGAGGCGAGAGAGCTCGCCGAAGAAGTCAGGAAGGAGTATCCAAGCGGAAAGGTCACCCTGTTTCTCGACGAAGTTCAGGAGTGGGGGGACTGGGACAGAAAGCTCCGCTGGCTCCACGACGTTAAAGACTTTGACGTATACGTCTCAGGCTCCTCGTCAGCACTCCTCTCCTCTGAGATACCCACGAGGCTTAGGGGAAGGCACCTCTCACGGTTCGTACTTCCCCTGTCTTTTAGAGAGATTACCGGAACCACCAAAGCTGATACGTTCAGGGAGAGAGGAAGGCTGAAAGCCCTTTTGCAGGACTACCTGAAATGGGGGGGCTTTCCTGAGGTTTGGAAGACCAGGTCTAGGGAAAAGGTCATCTCAATCCTGGAAACGGTTCTTTACAGGGACATAATCGAAAGGTTTTCCTTCCGGGACGTCGGGGAGTTCAAGGAGGTCTTTTACCACGCCCTGTCTCTTTACGGTAGCTATTTCACATACCGCTCACTCCAGAGGAGCCTGAAGGCCCTAGGACTGGAGCTAAATGTGAAGACCCTGATAAACTATCTCAGCGCCATGGAGAGCGCCTTCCTGATATTCCAGCTCCCCCTCTTCAGTCCCTCCCACAGAAAGACGCTCGTGAACCCGAGGAAACTTTATCTTGTGGACACTTCATTCACGAATCTGTTCTTTAAGGGGGAAGACGCCGGCAGAAAAATCGAAAACATGGTTTTCCTCGAACTCCTGAGAGAAAAGAGCTACTTCAACCCGATGATTGACCTTTCGTACTATTCCGACGGAGAGAGCGAAGTTGACTTTGTCGTGAGGGAAGGAAACGTCGTAAAAAAACTGATACAGGTAACCTACGAGCTCAACGCCTCAAACTACGAGAGGGAAGTTTTGAGCCTCGTTAAAGCAGGGAAAAAGCTCAAATGCGATGATTTAATCCTTGTAACGATGGATACCGAGGACAGAATAGAGGAAAGGGGTAAAGAAGTCAAAGTAGTTCCGCTGTATAAGTTTTTACTTGAAAAGAGACAGAAAAAAGCATAAAGCAAAACTCCCTCAGCGCTTTATGTCTACAATCCTGCCCTCGCTTATGACCACCGTGACGTTGTCCCCCTGCTTAATGGACAGCAGCTTGAGGATAAGCTCTTCGCTCAGGTCAGCCGCGCTTATGTAGAGCGTCCTGTTGCCAACTACAAGTATCCAGTGGGTGTTGCCGTCCTTGATGTATGAGTAGAGGGCCTTTACTTCGCCGGTTATTTCCTCCGCCTGAACGACCTCTCCCCGGAGAAGGAACTCCTTAACTTCCCTCTCGTCTTCGAATATCTTTACCTCCTTGGTCTCCGCGTTGACGAAAGCTATCTTGGCAACGCCCGAGCCGCTCCGCGGAATGATCGCCACGCGCCACCAGAGCGTCCCGTCGATGAAAACGGGTATCGGCTCAACGGCCATGAACTGACTCCAGTCAAAGGTCGGAAGGGCCTTCTTCACGTAGTCTATTGCCTTCACTGGGCCCGTCAGGGGAGTTTCAAACTTGACCTGGCTCATCTCGCCCGTACGGGCATTCATAAGGTAGATTGCAGCCAAACCGTGGGCCTTTCCGTAGGGTTCAACTGCCGTCATCCAGTACTTCCCCCCATCGGTGGCCACAACCAAAAAAGGCTGTCTGTTCCCCTGGTTGCTGACATCGATGAGCTCTATCTGGTTCTCGTGGTGGGGCCAGAGGTTCTTTATGTTGGCGAAGACGCTATCCTTCCAGTAGTTCTGAGCCTCCACAACGTCCCTAACAAGGTTTTCAGGAAAGATAGGGAAGTCCTTGAGACGCTCGTCCTTGATGGCTTCTTCAGGACTTAGATCCTCAACGTTGCCGTCCTCATCAACGATGAAGACGCCGCCCCACTTTGGAACCGTGTAGAAAACTTTGAAGTCGTAGGAGATGTAAGGGACGACTATGTAGAGTTTCCCGTTGTAGTGCAGGGCCCTCGGAAGGTCTAGGTCAACGAGGTAGTGCTTCTTGTAGAGAACCCAGTTCAGGTTGTCAAAGAACTGCATCCCCGGGCCGACCTGAAGTTCTTCCTCGATGCGCTGCATCTTGGCCTGAGTCGTGCCCATATCCACGAACAGGACGCCCTTATCCTTGAGCCTGATAGAGTTCCAGGCGCCGTCGGGAACTATGTAGAAGCCCCACACAGGGGTGCCGTTCAGCATCGTCAGATGCCCGTCGCTGAGGGTGTAGCGCGCGTACTCGATCGTGTCTATGGCGTAGCGATAAGCGGTAAATTTGGGAAGGATTCTAATGTAGCTCGTGGAGAGATTGAGCTCTCCCGTTACGAGCGACGGATGGTACTCCTTGTACAAGTCCGTATTGGCGAAGGGAGACGAGAGAATTAGAGCCACTATCGAAAGGATGAACAGCCCGCCGAGGATCAGCGGAAGCGTGTAGTTTTTCCCCAGGATGTAGCGCTTTGGTTTGACAGCCATTAACGCCCCCAGGGCGAGGAACATGTAGAGTAGCGCAGGATTCCTGTAGAAGCCCATCACGAGCCCGTGGAACCATGGTCTGAAGAACCAGCCCAGGAGAAGAACTGCCAAAGCAATCGCCAACGCGGAATAATCGCGCACTCCCTTCATTGCACTCACCTCATTTTTTACTATACCCAATAGTCCACGGGGCTTATTAATCTACCTCAAGTGCGGCCCCACCAAGCCGCCTCCAGTTCTTGTTCACCGTTTCGCGAAAAGTCTTCACATCATCAATGCCCACATCGAAAAACCCTCACAGAACGCTTACACCGGTAAACAAAAACTGTTATAAATGCCAAAAACAATACACTAGCGCCAAAACGGAAATTTTGAGGTGATGCCTATGGCAGAGAAGAAAAAGAAGAGGGTTCTGATTTTGGGCGCCGCCGGAAGGGACTTCCACAACTTCAACGTGTTCTTCAGGGACAACCCCGAGTACGAGGTAGTCGCTTTCACCGCCACCCAGATTCCCGACATCGAGGGCAGGATTTACCCGCCCGAGCTCGCCGGTGAGCTCTACCCGAACGGAATTCCCATCTGGAGCGAGGACGACATGGAGAAGATCATCAAGGAGCACGACATTGACGTCGTCGTGTTCGCTTACTCCGACGTCTCCCACGAGCACGTAATGCACCTCGCCAGCAGGGCTCACTCAGCCGGAGCCGACTTCTGGCTCCTCGGGCCGAAGAGCACCATGCTCAAGTCAAGCAAGCCCGTCGTAGCGGTTACCGCCGTAAGAACCGGCTGTGGAAAGAGCCAGACCTCAAGGAAGGTCGCCCAGCTCCTCCAAGAGATGGGCTACAAGGTTGTGGCAATCAGACACCCGATGCCCTACGGCGACCTCAGGAAGCAGGTCGTTCAGCGCTTTGCGACCTTTGAGGACCTTGACAAGTACGAGTGCACCATCGAGGAGAGGGAGGAGTACGAGCCGTACATCGAGCGCGGCATGGTCGTCTACGCGGGCGTTGACTACGAGAAGATACTGAGAGAGGCCGAGAAGGAAGCCGACATAATCCTCTGGGACGGCGGAAACAACGACTTCCCGTTCTACGAGCCGGACCTCTGGATAGTCGTTACCGACCCGCACAGGCCCGGCCACGAGCTCAAGTACCACCCAGGTGAGACCAACTTCAGGGCGGCCGACGTCATAATCATCAACAAGATAGACACCGCCAACCGCGACGACATCCAGAAGGTTCGCGAGAGCATTGAGAAGGTCAACCCGAACGCGACCGTCATCGAGGCTGCTTCACCGATCTTCGTTGACAAGCCCGAGCTCATCAAGGGCAAGCGCGTTCTGGTTGTAGAAGACGGTCCGACCCTCACCCACGGCGGCATGAAGTACGGAGCGGGCTACGTTGCCGCCAAGAAGTTCGGAGCCGCTGAGATCATCGACCCGAGGCCCTACGCCGTCGGCTCTATCATCGAGACCTACAAGAAGTACCCGCACCTCGACGTTATACTCCCCGCTATGGGCTACGGCAAGAAGCAGATCAAGGAGCTTGAAGAGACCATCAACCGCGCCGATGCCGACGTCGTCATCATGGGCACTCCAGTTGACCTCCGCAGGTTCATGAACCTCAACAAGCCGGCTGTTAGGGTTAAGTACGAGCTCGAGGAGATCGGCCAGCCCAAGCTCAAGGAGGTCCTTGAGGAGTGGGCCAAGAACTGCGAGAAGCTCAAGAAGTGAACTTTTTAAGCCCCTTTTCTTTCTTATATTCGGTGGTAGCTTAATGTATGCTGCCGAACTGAAGAAGGTATTTGAAGTCCAGAGGGAAATATCGGACATCCATCCAATTTTAAAGAAGGTCTATCCGATCGTGGTCGTAAAGGGCGACGAACTGTGGATTTTTGAGCCGGACGAATCCAAGCAGACCTACAATCTCGTAAAGACAGCCAAATCCAAAACTCCCCTGCCAGAAGGCATCAGAGCCGCTTTTCCCGTTGAAGAGTACGACTACAAAATGGCCTGCGTTGTCTCTGATGACGTCTTTGAGTCCCTGAGAGGCTACGTTTCAATATTCCACGAGTTCGTGCACTGCTATCAGTTCGAGTGCTGCGAGCTCGAGCTTAAAAAGTCGCTCGAAGTGTTCCTGGAGGAGCAGGCCAAAGGCAACTACTCCTGGGAGCTGAACTATCCGTTCCCCTATGAGAAGGGGGAGTTCCAAAGGGCCTACGCCGAATTTCTCTCGGCTCTCGAAAGGGGAGACGCTGAGGGCGTAAAGAAGAGCCGCAGAGAGCTCAGAGAGCACCTAACAAAGAAGGAGTACGAATACATGGTCTGGCAGGAGTGGAAGGAAGGACTGGCGAGGTTCATAGAGAACAGGATACTCAGGAGGCTCGGACTGCCAGAGAACCACTACGGCCTCGAAAAGCCCTGGGATCGAACATTGTTCTACGAGGGTGGGGCGAGGTTCATAGACTTCCTCACGGGAGGCTCCCCTACCGACCTGAAGGGGCTCTTCAAGAGCATGATGGAGTTTTAGTTCATTTTCCAGGATTTTTCAAAACCTCTCCTCCTGATGGGCTTTTATATGTCACCTTCACTTTCGGGCGCTTTGCTGTCCACCCAAAACCTTTTATCCAAAAACGTCCAACTCCTTCTGCCCGGGGAGTGCCGCCGAAGGCGGAGCCGATGAACTTGGGCGGGTTAGTACCCCCTTTATTCTTGTGGGGCGTGTGAGAACTTGGGCTTCTCAGGGTTTATAAATGAGTGAGAACTGAAAGTTCTCAAGATTTTATAAAGTTAAGCTACTCCCCAATAACCTGCACCACAACGCGCCTGTGCCTCGGCCTCACGTCGAGCTCGACGAAGAATATCTGCTGCCACGTCCCCCTTACCAGCCTTCCATCCACCACTGGGAAGCACTCGCTCGCACCGAGCAGGCTCGCCCTCAGGTGGCTGTGGGCGTTGTCGTCTATCCTGTCGTGAAGGTAGCCCGCACCCTTCGGGATCAGCTCCTTCAGAGCCCTCTTGAAGTCCTCCAGGAGGCCGCTCTCGTGCTCGATCGTGATTATAGCCCCCGTGGCTCCGGGCACGAAGACGAGAACCTGGCCGTTCTGAACCCCGCTCTCTTCCACGATCCTCTCGACTTCATGGGTTATGTCCACCAGGTCTATCTCACCTTCCGTTGAAAAGCGCAGTTCCCTTGTAAAGACCTTCATGAAACATCACCTCTGAGAACCTCAATTAGTTTCTCGACCTTTCTCAGCACCTCAAAAGGAGTCCCCCCAAAGATGTAAACGAGCGGCTCAACGCCTTCTCCTCCTTCATCTATGATGGCGTCGTAAACTCCCTTTTCGAAGGGAGCGGCAATGGCCCTCATGGCATCTCCCTCATTCATACCGCCTGTCTTTACCTTTGCTGTCTTGAATCTCACCATTTTCAGGGCCCTTTCCACATTTTTTCCGTAGCGGATGTTTATAACGCTCCTGATCCCAGGTCTGCGCTTCATAACCTCAAGGAGAAGTCCTGCAGTGAACTTGCTCGCCCCAAACTCGGGTGGAAGAGCGAATGGTCTGCCCTTGACTAGTGTTATTCTCCCTGGTACTGAGGCGACGTCCGAGGGATTCTTAGCTCCAGGAAGGGCGTAGGCAAAGTTGCTCCTGACTTCGGGGATGAGATCGCCGAACCCTTCAAGGGCAAGGAGCTCCCTCAATGCAATCCCCAGCTCGGAGAGGACGTCCTTTTCTGGCGTTGAGGAGAAGAACTGGGAGCACACTTCGGTGCTGACTCCAGCGTAGCGGGAGTAGTGCTCGCAGAACGTTTTATCCCTGAAGAGGCCGATGATGCGTCTCGTTGTGAACAGGATAAGCTCCTCCTTCACCGCACCCTCCTCTATCAGTCTGGCAATCTCCTCGGCAAGCACATTGAGAAGTTCTTCAACTTCGCGCGGAGGTGCTTTGACTTTGCCAGAAAGGTACTTGCTCACCATCGCCTGAGTCGTTCCAAGCCAGGCCGCTATCTGAGCCTGAGTAAAGCCCTTAGAGTACAGGATTTTTGAAACTCTCGCACGAAGGTAAGGCATAAGCTCCTCCGCTATATAGACGCTTGGAACCCTCATAGCTCTCACCCTACAACCAGGTTATTCAACTGCATCAAGTTTAAATCGTTATTGTCGTCAGGTGTATGTCAAAAAAGCTTTAAAAACCCACCGATTTTTACATCGGAAGGGCACTTATGGACTGGAAAGGTCGCGACGTGATAAGCATAAGGGACTTCTCGAAGGAGGACATCGAGTTTGTTTTGAAGGTTGCCGAACGGCTTGAGGAGGAGCTGAACGAGAAGGGCTCTCTGGATTATGCCCGCGGGAAGATTCTCGCGACGCTCTTCTTCGAGCCATCAACGAGGACGAGGCTGAGCTTTGAAAGCGCGATGCACCGCCTTGGGGGTTCCGTAATTGGATTCTCCTCCGCCTCGAGCACGAGCGTCAAGAAGGGGGAGAGCCTGGCCGACACGATAAAGACCGTCGAGCAGTACAGCGACGTTATAGTTATTCGCCACCCGATGGAGGGGGCAGCGAGGTTGGCGGCAGAGGTCGCCGGGATTCCAGTCATCAACGCGGGCGACGGGAGCAACCAGCACCCGACGCAGACGCTTCTCGACCTGTACACCATCAAGAAAGCATTCGGGAAGATAGACGGGCTCACGATAGGCCTGCTCGGAGACCTGAAGTACGGGAGAACCGTCCACAGCCTCGCGGAAGCTCTGGCCTTCTACGACGTCGAGCTCTACCTGATTTCGCCGGAACTCCTGAGGATGCCGAAGCACATCGTTGATGAGCTCCGCGAGAGGGGCGTTAAGGTCTATGAGACAACTGACCTTGAGGGCGCGATTCCCAAACTCGACGTCCTCTACGTCACGAGGATACAGAGGGAGCGCTTCCCGGACGAGGAGGAGTACCTGAAGGTGAAGGGCAGCTACCAGGTGAACCTTGAAGTTCTGAAAAACGCCAAGGAAACGCTCAAGGTTATGCACCCGCTTCCAAGGGTCGACGAGATTCACCCCGAAGTGGACAAGACGAAGCACGCTCTCTACTTCAGGCAGGTGTTCTCAGGCGTGCCCGTTAGAATGGCCCTGCTTGGACTGACGCTCGGAGTTCTGGGGGTGTGAAAAATGCCAGAGAACCTTAAGATAGAGGTAATCCCCGAGGGAACCGTTATAGACCACATTCCAGCGGGCAAGTGGCTCAAGGTCATCGAGATTCTCGGGCTGACAAAGCCGAACGGAGGAACGCTCCTTATAGCATCGAACGTTCCCAGCAAGAAGCTCGGAAGAAAGGACATCGTCAAGGTTGAGGGGAGGTACCTGAGCGAGGAAGAGGTGAACAAAATAGCCCTCATAGCCCCGATGGCGACTGTGAACATCGTGAAGGACTACAAGATAATCGAGAAGTTCAACGTCGAGATACCCGACGAGATAACGGGAATCCTCAAGTGCCCGAACCCGAACTGCGTCAGCAACCATGAGTACGTTACGCCGAGATTCCACGTAGAGAGCAGAGAACCCCTCAAGCTCCGCTGCCACTACTGCGAGAGGACGATAAATGAAGACGAGATAGCCCAAAACCTATAGCTCTTTTTCTATTATTCTTTGCGGCTCAGAAGTTTCCACAACCACATGGGGAACACGTTTGAGGACTGGTACTGTAACCAGCAGGCTGATAAAGACGTCTATGACACTCTGGATGGCGTTCGGAAGGGCTATTGCAAACCAGAAGGGAACACCCGTCCAGTCTTCCACCGCCGAGATAACCTGCTCCCTGGGGAGACCCAGCCAGATGGGGAGTGCAACGTAGTAGTTGAGGGCTATCATCAGTGGGATTCTAAGGAGAATTCCAACGATGTAAGCAGCCAGCCCAAACACGAAGAGCCGTTTCTTGTCAGAATAATCGAAACCCAGTGTCCTTCTGGCAACTTCGAGGCCTACGAGAACACCGAACGTCGCCAGGGTCTTCATCATTGCACCCAGCCAGCTCGCGGAGGATACGACGCTCAGACCGAGGAAGAGCATGGCGAGGGCTATCAATCCTCCCCAGAAGCCGAGGATGAAGTAGGCAACGATGATCGGAACTGCAACGAGGTCTATTTTCATGCCCCACACTGTCGGCATCTCGACGGGCATTACGTCCAGAGCGAGGGCAAGGGCCAGCATTAGACCGATAATAGCGATTTCTTTTGAACTGATTTTCATCCCCCACCACCGTTACAAGTTTGTACCCAAATTTTTAAATTTTTGTTCCATACATAGAACAATCCGCTTATAAGCCAGGAGTCCCACCAAAGTGCGATGGAAGTTAAGGACATTGAAAAGCTTGTCAGAGAAATAAGGCGCGAACATGGCCTTCCGGACAGCCCGTTCAGGATAGATGAGGTAAGGTACGACGAAAAAAACGACAAGCTCTTCATAATTGCCCACGACAGGACGGACAAGAGCGTCATCATCGGCAACAGCCTGGTGATCGGGAAGCTGAGAGAGAGGCTGGGAGTAGGACAGGTAACGGTCTATTCGAACCTCGACCTTGAAATAAAGCGTAGAAAGCTGGAACTGGCTGAAAAAGCCGTTAAGGGAACGAAGCTTGAGTTCCTCCTACCCATAATAGAGGCCGAAAAGAGGTTTCCACCGAGAGAGTGGCCCGATGTAAGGGGGGAACTAAACACACTCATATTCCTCAGCTTCAACGCGAGGGCCCTTGTTGGTTTCGCCGAAAAGCTGGGATTACCTTACAAGGCCGTTGGGCTGAAGTACGCGTTTCCCAAGCTCAACTATGAACCCATTGAGGGAGAACCCAGAGAATTGTTCTTTCCAGACGAAGAGAAGCTCGTTAAAATTGCCAAGGGGAAGGGAGCGGAGCTGGTTCTTGCAGACTTCCCGTTCGGACTCACGTGGAGGGGTGATATAGCACTCCTGAACCCGTTCCGCTTTCTCCACATTGGCTTCTTCGAGCTGAAGTACCTCTTCGGCTTCGACTGGCCGACCATCGTGGACAAAAACGCCCTTATTGACTTTGTTGTCGGGCTAACGTATGAGGGCCTCATGGAGTCAACGGATGGTGCAAACCTGATATGGCGCGCATGGAGGCGGGGAAGATGATAATAGGCGTCGTTGGAAAGATAGCCGCCGGAAAAACGACTGTTGCAAAGTTCTTCGAGGAGAAGGGCTTCTGCAGGGTTTCCTGTAGTGACCCGCTGATAGACCTGCTCACTCACAACGTCTCCGACTACTCCTGGATCCCCGAACTGCCCAAGAAGGCCGAACCAACCCGCGACAGGCTCATCGAGTTTGGAAAGTACCTGAAGGACAAGTACGGCGGAGACATCCTCATCCGCCTGGCGGTTGACAAGAAGAGACACTGCAAAAACATCGTCATCGACGGCGTTCGCTCGCGGGAAGAAGTTGAAACGATCAAACGCCTCGGCGGAAAAGTTATCTACGTGGAGGCAAGGCCAGAGATAAGGTACGAAAGATTAAGAAAAAGAAGAGCGGAGAAGGACAGGGTCATTCAGAGCTTTGAGGACTTTTTGAAAATGGACGAAGAAGAGGAAAAGCTGTACCACACGACGAAACTGAAGGATATCGCTGACTACGTTATAGTCAACGAAGGGACTCTGGAGGAGCTGAGGGAGAAGGTTGAGGAGATAATTTCGGAGGTAATGGGATGAAACTCCTCATCATAGCTCCCTGCCTGCTCAGCCCCTTCTACGTCTATCGCGGGCCGAAGGAGAAGGAGTACGAGACGGCTAGAAGGCTGAGGGAGCTTATAGGAAGGCTCGGCGGCGAGTGGCAGGTTTTAGCTTATCCCTGTCCCGAGTACGAGCTGGTCGGCTGGCCGCGCGCTCCAGCCAGCAGGGAAGTTTACGAGAGGCTCGGCATGAGGGAAAGAGCTAAGATAATAGCGGACTTCATTGGGCGCGTTCTAACTGAAGAAAAACCGGAGAAGGTAGTCTTTGTCGGCGTTAAAGGCTCTCCCACCTGCGGCGTCTTCTACACCAGCTCCAGCAATCCGGATAAATATCCCTACAGGGCAATGCAGGAGTTTTTCTACCTGAGCAAGGAGGAAAGGCTAAAGCGCTCAAAGGAGCTGGTAAGAGAGCAGAACTTCGAGCTGAAGCTTCTCCCCGGAATACTCTTCGAAATACTGATGGCGAGGTTTCCAGAGTGGGTTTACATTGAGTTCGATAAGGACGACGCTGAGGGAAGTATCAAAAGGCTGGAGAAAGCTCTCTTCACCACTCGGTAGATGAGCAGAGGTTCGCGCAGGGGTTAAGGGCCGAATTTACAAGATAATACTAAATCTAACGTCTTTCTGGGCTTAGAAAAGCCTTTATATGCTCCCGGCCAAAGGGGTTTTGAGATGAACCCTGTAAAGCAGCTGCTCTGGTGGCTAATAGCGGGAAGTGAAGGGGGACTGAACAGGGCGAGGATAATTGCGGCACTGCTGGAGAGGCCGTCCAACGCGAGACAGCTCGCCAAAAGGCTCGGTCTGAACTACACCACGGTTCGCTATCACCTCGATATCCTCCAGAAAAACGGGCTTGTCACTTCTACGGAGAACCGCTACGGAAGGATGTACTTCCTTTCCCAGCTTCTCCTCGATAATTACTCGGAGTTTGAGGAGATCTGGGGCAGAGTTAAGACGGAAATAGGGGAGGGAGAAAAATGAGAAAGGTATTGATAGTGCTCACGGTTATCCTCATAGGTTTGATTGGGGCCTTTCTAGGCTACAGGTACGTTGGGCCTCCAGGCCCGGGTGAGGTGGAGAGGATAATCCAGAGCCCCTGCGTGATTGACCCTGCTACCGCGAGGCTCTACACGGCCATAAAGGCGGGGTTGACTTCTTTGAGTGCGGCGATCGGCATCGTGCTCCTCTGGATATACGGGAACCTCTACAGGAAGGTCCGCTCAGAGTTCACTCTCGGCCTTATGGTGGCCACCTCCGCCCTGCTCGTGTACGCCGTGACTGCCAACCCCCTCTTCCACAGGCTGGTGGGGCACACGAGGGCGATCGGCCCCGGGCCCGTCCTCGTGGTTCCCGACTTCTTCATCGCCCTGGCCCTGGCGGTGCTCCTCTACCTGGCACTGAAGTAGGCCTCCCTCCCAAGGCCCCTACTCCCGAGAGTGCGAAGCTGAAAAAGCCCGCGAGCGAGGAGATGTCAACGAGCAGTATGAAGGCGAGTAGAGTCAGGGCAACTGCCTTCCCATCTTCTCCCTCCATCAGCCTTTCTATTGCAATCCCCGCAAGGCCCGCCACCGCCGGCGCCATCGGAAGGTAGAAGCGTGTCATGAAGATGTAGAGGCCCGTTCTAAGCCACTCGTACTGGAAGTAGAGGCCAAAGTAAGCAAGGAACCAGAGGAGCAGGAGCGGCGTTATCTTACTTCTCCTGGCGATGTATGCTCCAGCAGGAAGAAGTATGAGCGACGGAAAGCCCTCGAAGAGGAGCTTCGGGTGCGTCAGGAGGTTTCTCCATATTAGACTCAGCCCTTCGCCGACTTTACCGGCTAAAATGTACTGGAAGGCGAAGTTCGTGTAGCCTATGGTCTTTGAGTAGCCAACCGTGAACGGAGACCCGAAAACCGCCCAGTTATATGCCATGAGAGCGAGTAGCATCGGGACGGAGGCTCCAACGGCAATAGCGGAATAGCGTAGCGCCCTCTTCTCGCCCTTCCGGAGAAGCCAGAGAACGTAGATGGCGAGTGCAACGTATGCCACGACGTTGGTGTACCTGACCAGCACTGATGCCCCGAGCGAGAGGCTCGAGATGATTCCCTTTTTCCAGTCCCCATCCTCAAGGCCGAGGTAGTAGAGGCCAAGGCCGATGAGCACGAGGGCCATGCTGACGAAGTCGGACATGTAAATCCTGTAGAACATAGCCAAAAAGGTGGCGTTGGAGAGGAGGATTATCGAGGAAAAGAGGGCCGTCCTCGGGCTGAAGGCCTTCGACATCATCCGGTAAAACACGATGAGCGCGAGGAGGCCGAAGAATAAGTTCACAAATCTTTCAATGCCGAGCCTGTAGAAGGCGGCGAGGATGAAAGGATACCCCGGAGCCTTTTCGAGGGCGTAGCCTGTGCCAACGCTAACGTACTGAATGGCTCTAAAGTTCCCGACGGCGAGCCCCTTCTCGATTATCTCCCTCTGGAAGTCCATAAGTTCAGAGCGGGTTATTATGAGCTTTCCCTGGGCAAAGGCCTTCATCGCCGCGTAGTAGGTCGCATCATCGGGCTCGATGAGCTTAACGGGAAGGGCCAGCACGGCGGTGAAGACGATAAGGGCCATGGCCAGAACGACTACCAAATACCTGCCTTCCGTCGTTCGGGTAAAGTATTCCCGGAGCCTTTGGAGGGCTTCTTTCATCTCGCTCACCCCACAATTTTAAAATCGGTTGTGTAGCTTGGACGATCTCTCCATACGTCCACCTAAAATTGAATGTATGACCCCAAAATAAAAGAGTTTTCCGAAATCCCACCAAAATCTTTACAAAATTAAAGATAAACGGAGGAAAACAAAAGCGCCAATGAATTCGAGTGATCCACTTCCCCCACCGCAGAATTCACCCGGACGGAAAAGACATTACAACAAGGGGGACAAGGTGAGTCTTGAGATAAGAATATTGCACAAAAGAGGACTTATTGCTACATAGATGCACAGATGCACAAATCTTATTAACGGGCACCTCATTAAATTATGACGGGAATCATTCATGAACCCCACACTACTCATCGCCGGCCAGACCCTAAGCCTCGGTGCAAAGCTCTTCACTGTGATATACCTGTGGTACTCTTACCAGAAGTCACTTAGAAAGTCAGCCCTGATTTTTGCCCTTGCGTTCCTCGCCGCCTCCCTACAGGTTCTCGGCGACCTTATCGGTATTGAATTACTTGCCATAACCATGGAAGCCCTCTTCGCCTCACTTCTCTTCTATGGGAGTCTCAGACTCCTTGATGAAGAGGGACTCTCGTTCACCGTCAGCCGCGGCTATTACGTCTCCATAACCCCCATCATCCTCACCCTTTACATGCTCGCCGCCGAGCGCTCAAGCGATCCAAACTGGCTCGCCACGGTTGGAGTTGCGTACGCGGTTTCTGGCCTCTTCGTCCTCCTTTCTGGCTTTCTGCTCGTAGGCTTGAGAAACATCTATGGAAACAGCATGAAGTACCTTGGGGTCCTGCTGATTGTGTATGGGGCACATGAGATGGACTATCCCCTCCTTCGCCCTGTTGAGTGGTTCGCACCCATAGGGTTCTCTCTGAGCGCTTTACTGACCGTTCTCATCGCCTACTTCTTCGTAAAGTTCGCAGGCCATGAGGAGTTCTTAAAGACACCCTCCGAGACCCAAAAGCCGCTGAAGGAAGTAAAGCCCGGGCTTACCATATTGTCCCCTGAGGAGTATAGAAAGATCCTGCCTGTGCTCCAAGACCGCCCGCTCCTAGCCTTCGTCCGGAACTCAAGGGATCCCCCCGAAAAATGGACTGTTTACACCATAAGCCAGGTGGAGCGCGAACGTACTGTACCTCCCACAAACCTCCCTAAAATCACAGAGATCATTAACAGATACCTCAGAGCAGCGGGAAGCGGAGGGATAGTCCTCATTGACGGCATCGAGTACATCCACATGTACAACGGCTTTGATGCGATGGCCAAATGGCTGAGCACCATCCGAGACATCGCATACCTTAACAACGGAAGCGTGATCGTGGTGACAGACAGCAGAGCTTGGAACGAGAGGGAGTGGAACCTCTTAATCAGGCTTTTGAGTTAAATTGGGACTCCAAAAACACGCATCACAGCGACACCAGCAGCGCGCCCAGAACTATCAGCAACGCCCCAACGGCCGTTTTGAAGTCTATCTTCTCTCCAAGGACGAGCCAGGTAAGGAGTACCGCGAGGGCAACGCTGGTCTTGTCTATCGCTATCACCGCGGTAGTTCTCCCTCCTTTTATCGCCATGAAGTAGAAAAGCCAGGAGAGAGCCCCCGCAAGGCCTGATAGAGTAACGAAGAGCAGGGCACGATGATCGAAGCCGGCCGTGTTTGTTTTTCCTGTGGCGAGGGAGACGAAGAGAAGAAACGCGAACATTATGAACGCCCTGATCACAGTAGCCACCGTTGAATCAACGTTCCTGAGACCGAGTTTCCCAAAGATCGGGACGAGGGCGGCGAAGAACGCCGCGAGGAGTGCGTAGATGATGTAGAGAGGGATTTTCACGTTCAGGCCTCCGAGATGGCTTTCTTAACCAGCCTCTCCGCCTTCCCCATCAGCTCCTTCGCCTTCTCTTCCTCGTGGGCCTCCAAAGTTATGCGCATTATCGGCTCGGTTCCGCTCGGGCGGAAGAGGATCCACCAGTCACCGTTTTCTATCCTAATTCCATCTATGTCTATCAGCCCCTCGTAGTCGAACGTCTTTAGTGCCTCGCGCGCTATTATCTCCATGGCTTTCGCCTTCTTCTCGTTCGGACAGGGGATTTTGGCGCGGAGCGTCACGTAGCGCGGGACTTCCTTGGCCAGCTCGCTTATCGGACCGAGTCTGTCAATCATCTCCAGAACAAGGGCCCCAGCAAAGATTCCGTCGGGGGTGAGGTTCCACTGCGGGATTATCCACGTGCCACTCGGCTCGCCGCCGAAGACGCCGCCGTGTTTTGCGAGCTCGTCGGCAACGGCCACATCACCAACGCGCGTCCTTATGACTTCTCCGCCAAGGGGTCTGAGGTAGTCGTCCAAAGCAAAGCCCGCATCAACGGTGGTAACTATTTTCCCCTTCCCGAACTTCCTCAGCATGTAGCCCGCTATGAGCGAGAGCATGACCTCGTACTCAACGAAGTTGCCCTGATCATCAACGACGCCGATCCTATCTGCGTCGCCGTCGTGGGCTATGCCGACGTCGGCTTTCATCACTCTAACGGTCTTCGCTAGGGCGGAGAGGCTCTTCGCGTTCGGCTCAAGTTCCCTGACGAAGAAGCCGCTCGGGTGGGAGTTGAGCGAGATAACCCTATTGCCCAGCTCCCGCTGGAGGTAGGGGGAGACCACCGAGCCCGCACCGTTTCCAGAATCGAGGACGACCGTGTAGGAGTTCTCAAGTTTGACGAATTTTAGCGCCGCGTTTATGTACTCCTCACTGGGGTCGGCCCTTCTAAGCGTCCCGATCTCATTCCAGGGAGCTTTTTTGAAGTTCCCTGAGTCCATTATGGACTCGAGTTCACGCTCCATCTCAGAGGTGTATGCCATTCCGTTGGCCTGCCACACCTTTATGCCGTTGTACTCCGGCGGGTTGTGAGAAGCTGTGATGGTAACGCCAGCATCGGCACCGTAGAGCTTTATCGCAAAGCCCGTGAGCGGCGTTGGCGCTAAACCTATGTCAATCACATCAACACCAGTTGAGAGAAGTCCGCTTATGACTGCTGATTTTATAACGTCGCCGCTAGTCCTGGTATCCTTCCCGATAACAACCTTTCCGCCGCCGAGGTACGTTCCAAGGGCTTTGCCGACCTTTAGAGCCAGCTCAGGTGTCAGCTTCTCATTAAAGACTTCCCTGATTCCGCTGGTTCCGAAGTACTTCCCCATGATAATCACCCATGAAAGTTATGGGGGAAAGTTCCTAGGTTCAAATATAACCTTTCCGCCCAGGTTAAACAATTCCAATGGGAGAAAAGGAACAAAGAAAACGGGATCACGGGCCAAAGGTCGTCAGCTCGATCCCGTTCGGGTCGAGGACATGGACAACGACGTCTCCGTTCAGCCTCTCCTCAAGGCCCGAGACAAGTTCCGTATAAGCATCTTTGGCCGAGTTCGCTTCGTCAGCCGTCGTGAAGGAGCTCATAGCCCTGACGTGGTATGTGGAACCGCTCTTCTCAAGGATCACATCCCAGGGCCCCTGACCAGCGAATTCGACAAGATAATCGAGAGCTTTCCGAGCCTCTTCCTCGCTCGCCACTCTGTACCATACGTTGATACCGCTCGAGGAAACGTAGCGGTATTTGCTCTCCACCTGGTAGAGTACGTTCTTTTCGTCATCGAGAATCTGGAGAAGCACCTTCTCGCCGCTGAAAACGTCCTGGGACATCTTTGACGCCAGAAAGATGAGGTAAAACTTCAGAGAATCCTCCATTTCGCTGGAGCTCGTGTAGGTGCTTGTCAATCCAACAACGTAGCCGTTATCCTTCTTTACGTAAACGTCTATCTCATTGGGGTTCAGTTCGGCGTTTATGAGGTTAATAAGCGCCTTTGCCTGATCCGTGGATACCTTTCCCGAATAGTGGACTGTAACCCCGTTTACACTGAGGGTTTTTTCACTCTCGACGTTAACGTCCGGGCTCTCGACACAGCCGCTCGTGAGCACAAACACCACGAGCAGCAGGGCCGAGAGCGCGTAAACCTTCCTCATACTCCCACCTCACTTCTTCACGAGCCTGTATATTCCAACCTTTGCAGTGTAGCTTTCGTCGGGGTTCGGTGGCGCGTAGTCAACTCTGACCACAAAGGGCTTTGCCGAGCCGTAAATCATGCTCGTACTGTCCTCGTAGGAAGAGACTACCTCGTTAGTGTCTGGATCGAGTATCTTGATGCCCTTAACGACCCCAGTTCCCCCGGCCTCTATCTTGTACGTGCCAGGTTCCAAGGTGTGCGACAGATAGAAAACATCCCCAGTCACAGTGTCGCTCTTCACTTCCACGGGGACCTTATCGTAGAAGGTCTCGTAATAGTACTGCATGCCGAACGCCGCCACGATGCCGAGCACTATCAGCAAGAAAAACCCCAGGATCAGTTTCTTAAAGAATCCCATCCTTCTCACCCCCATCACCCCTAAAACCCGAAGAGACCTCCTCCCTTGACCTTAACGCCGAGGTCGGAGAGCTTTTTCTTTATCTCCCGCTGGTTCATGCTCCCTGAGAACTTGCTCTTCTCCTTCCACCTTATCTCCATCTCCTCCTTTTTGCCCTCGTCAACGTTGCCTCCCTTGAGCTTAACCTCCTTTATTCCGTTCAGTGGAATTGAGAAGTTCTCTGGGGATTCTTTGAGAACATCCTCAGGGGACATGTCGTAGTAGCGCTCGTGCATCGTCCAGCCAGATGCAAGCCTCTTAAAGAAGCCGTCTCCTCTCTCCTTCGCTTCTTCCCTTGCCTTCTGGATCATCTCCTTCTTCACGTGGGCGACAATTATCTTCTCGTCTGTGACGACCAGGTTCACAAGGGCGCTCTTGAAGAAGCCCTTGTGGTACTCCAGGTTTGGTATTACGTAAAGGACTTTCTCCATCTCAAACACCTTCCAATTTTCTTTCCAGTCTCATCAAACAAGCCTCCGAATTAGCCTAAAGGTCAGCTTTGCAAACAAAACAAGGAGAGCTAACGCTACCAAAAGCAGGAAAAGACCCAGAAACGGGCCAAGGACGTGGAATCCAGTTGGGGGTTCCGTTTCAGCTCCCCCCGAGGTTTGAGTACCGTATCGTTATCCTGTGGGAGCAGTCGCCGGTCTTCTCGTGGGAGACGAGCTCGAAGGCTGTAAGTGTTCCATCGGAGTTGAGGTTCACGTAGACGTGGCCCATCTTGATCTCTTCGGCAATCTCACCCGTTGGATAGCCTGAGGTAGGTATCTCGCTTGGGTCTAAGGTATCGAGGTTCCCCTCACCGAGGTCTATCCAGTGTCCTAGCAAAGCCGGATACTCAACGCACCACGGCTCTGCCACGAGATCAACGTCCTCCCACACGTTATCGCTTATCTCGTTGTAGCCCTTCAGCTCGCCCGTGGAGAACTTCACACCTGCCGTTCCTTCCGTATCGAGGGTAACGGTCTTGATCTCCCTCATCCCTGAACTGGAAGCGGCTGAGGTCGTTGAGGTCAGGAAGGACTCGTAGCAAGCCCTGGCCTTCTGATACTTAGCGTAGGCCTCCTGAATTTCCTCATCGCTCGCCCCCGAAGATTGAAGAGAAGTGACGTTGTTGTAGGCCTGGACGAAGAGCCGATAGGCGTCGTCCTTGTTGTCCGGGCAGAGGAAAGCCCCCGATGTCCCGTTCGCACTCTCCGGAGGGTAGAGAGTAACGTTCCTCTCGAACTCGTCAAAGACCCCGTCGAAGTCGTAGTCGTGTAGATCAGGGGTTCCGTCGTAATCAACGTCGCGCTCGTCTATTATTCCATCGGAGTTTGTGTCCCAGGCGTCAACCTTCCCGTCCCCGTTGGAGTCATAGACATCGGGAATCCCATCGCCGGTGATGTCCCACGCGTAGCTATCAACCCCGTTGAAAGTCGTTCTCCACGTGTCGGTCTTCCCATTGTAGTCCTCGTCGAGGTAGGCAGTGTCGTAGCTCCCGTCGCCGGTCGTGTCGAGGTAGATGGCATCTATCTTCCCGTCCTTGTTCCGATCAACGAAGAGTACCGAGCCGTTGGTTGTTGGAACCTCGGCGTAGTCGTCCCCGATGTAAACGTCTTTCCTTCCATCGTTGTCCGAATCAACCCACCCCTTCTCGCCGGGGAAGGACTCGCTATGGTTTCCAGAAGATGTTTCAGAGAAACCACTCCCGCCCGAAGAATGGGTAGTTGTCCCACCCGAATCGAAGCCGTTGGGGAAGCTGTCCTTCATCTTCGTGAGGTCTTCGATTATGTGAGGATTCGTGTAATAGATGTAAGCCGCACCAAGTAGGATGAGTATCAGGAGCAGGCCGGTGAACTTACTCATTTTCCTTCACCTCCACGAAGGTTGGGGGACTAAGCCACCCGCCGGAAATCCGCTTGAACTTCTTGCCCGTCTCGTAGTCCTCGTAGATGCCGGGCTTTGCCGTCTCGTGGAGTACGTAGCCGTTCCACGTGAACCAGCCCTGGTTCCTCTCCTCTATCTTCTTGCGGAGATTGACCACTGCACCTATGGTTGCATCTGCCATGTTCCCGAAGTAGCCCGTCGGATCGAGGAGCTTTCCGATTTTGGTGGCACCATCGAGCACTATTATGGAAACCTTCGTGCTCTCGGGCAGGTTCATCTTCTTGAGCTCTTCAGCCTGCTTCATCAATGCCCTCGCGTCCTGTGCAACGATAAAAATGTTTGCGGGCGTCCTGAGCATCTTCACGGTCGAGGTCCCCTTCAGCTTGACGGTGTCTCCAACGGTCTCGAAGTTGCTCGCCACGAAGTTGGCCCAGTCGAGGGCCCCTCCAGAACCGTACTGGCCGCCGACGAGCCACTTGGGCGGCTCAAGGATTCCGGTGAGGATAGCGTTCATCGTGGCTTCTCTCTCGGCCTCGCTCTTGGAGTTCTCGTATATGAAGCTCCTCATCTTTATCCTCCTCATTATCGGATCGTACCGGTATTTCTCGGCTATCTGCCTGAGCTGGTGGCGCTTTTCAGGGTCATCCGCAAATATGGAGATGTAGCCCTTGATCTCCTGGTTCCTGTAGACCTTCTCCTCCATGTAGGCGTTCATCTCCTTGGCCATTCTGTCAGGATCGTCCTTGTACCGATCATGGAGCTCGCGAAGGTGTTCAATGTAGAGGTCGTAAACGCTCTTCATGCCCGGGTCGGTCTCTATCATCTTGTTGATGTAGTCAATATGCCTCTCCATCAGCGATTCAGCCCATTCGAGCTTCTTCTGCATGATACAAGCGTCGCAGGTCGCTATGTCCGGGTCGTCGCAATCAACGAGGCCGTCCATGTCGTTGTCTATCTCGTCTCCGGGCACTTCAACACTCGCAAGGGTTACGTGGACGCTTCTCTTTGCCAAGAGCTTCTCCTCGCCCTTCACCTTCCCGTAGAGGCCTATGGTGAGCGCCCCTTCCTTCACGGTCGGGTCACTAATGTAGAGGACGTCAAGTATCTCGCCGCCCTCAACGGGCAGCCTCTTGGAGCTCCCATCGGGGAGGGTGACGAGAGCGTAGAGATCCTTGGCACCGCTCCCCCTGACCTCCGCGTAGAGAGGCACGGAGAAGAGGCCGTCAATTATCTGCTTGAGGCTGGCGCCGTCCTTTGGCGTGAGTACGTCGAGGGAGTAATCCGTGAAGTTTCCAGCGAACACAAAATCCCAGGAGATTTCCTTGGAACGACTCCCGCTGCCGTCGCTGACCACGAAAACCACCCTTACCTTTCCCTCCTTCAACTGCCCGGGCTTTATCGCCACATCGAGGACAACGGGTATGGTTGTGCTCGACCTGTTTATCCAAGCGTAGGCCACAGTGCTGTTCTTTGGGGTTGCCATGTAGGTGTAAAACTCCTGGGCAGAGTGGAGCTTTATCGCCTCTCCCCCGTACTGTCCGCTCGGGTCTATGTAGTAGGCTTGAATTCCCGAGACGTCGCTGTTTCTGTCGAAAACGGCCGTCGTGAACATAAGTCTCGCGCCGTTTTCTACGTCGGTCTCGTTGAACGTCAGGGTTCCGAGGTAACCGGGGGAAATCTTAACGCATCCGGAGCCCGGAACGCAGAGCTGGAAGTCGCTAAGGAGCTTCGCGGGATAGGACTGGGACTTGAGGGACGCCAAAACGGCATTTCTCACGCTTTTTCCCAGAGAGCTCGCCTGGGAGTAGGCGTAGGCCTTCATTGAGAGCATTGATGATAGGTAGGAGTTGTATTCATCCTCCATGAACTCCGTGTGGCACTCCGTCTGGTTGTTCTGGTTGAGGTTGCAGGCCGTGGAAAGGAAAGAATCGGGATCACGCTGGAAGTTCAAGTATTTTCCCAAAAGCTGAATCGAGATCCTGAGGTCTCCGAAGGGGAAGTCGAGGGCGTAGAAAGAGGTCAGGCCCGTGTTTACGCTCACGGTGACATTATCTTCAACCGGTTTTCCATCTAGAGTCGTGGGATAAAATGAAGCCTCATAAACGTTGTAGCCCAGGAGGAAACTCACGTCCCCACCGTTTTCAGAGCCACCAGAGTTTTGAAGAACTTTACTCAGAGCTGGGGCGATGCTGACTCCTGGTTCTGGAACGTCTCCGATTTCCACGGCGGTAAGGTCTTCACTAGTTCTAATTGGATACTCGGTTATCGTTACTAGGACAGTGTAGTTCACGCCATCCTTAACAATCCTGCCCCTCAGAACTACGCTGTTAGCACCGTTCTCCTGAATGCTGGAAGTTTGCACGATGTTTATTCCAAGTCCCTGAAGCGCGCCCGTTGGCGGACTCACCGCCCCGGTGGTGAAGGGGGCCAGGAAGAGAATCACAATCATTACACCCACAAAAACGCGCACGTTCACACGGCATTCCTCCGTTCAATACTGGAAAAAACGAAAATGTCCCAAATGCCCAATAAACTGGACTGCACGGTCCCAATAATTGGACCAAAGATGAGGGATTCAATGAGCAATGAAGACAACTTTCTCACTTCCCTGAGAACCATCTCGCAGAAGAGAAAAGCGGGACAGGTTCCCTTTGTACATATTACACAGCCATGGGTAATAAACCTTTCGCAAAAAGAAATTCGACAAAGAGCAACTTCAAATGGAACTTTGACGAAGTTCTTTCGCAAGCTCAACCAGCTTCCTCGCCCTCTCCAGAGAGACCTCGTTCTCCACCCTTCCATCGCGCTTTATCCACGTACCCACGATGAAGCCGTCGGCGTACTTCCAGAGCTCGGGAAGGTTGTCGTAGCTCGTCCCGGAGCCGACTATGACAGGGACTGGGGAAATCTCCTTCGCGAGCGCGAGTTTATCAACGTCCACGGGCCTTCCGGTTGCTTTTCCACTGACGACGACGGCATCGGCCAAACCCCTCTCCACTGTGTCGAGGAAGGCGTCCTCAAAGTCACCGAAGTGGACGGCGTGCTTGACGTGCACATCGGCAAAGACCTTTATCTCTGAGGGAAGCCTCTTCCTCAGCATCGCCAGCTCGTGGGCAATGCCCTCTATTATTCCCTGGTCGGTGTATGCAACCCCACTCAGCACGTTCACCCTTATGAAGTCGGCCTTCACGGCGTAGGCAATCGAGTAGGCGGCTATCCCATCGTTGCGGAGGACATTAACTCCAAGAGGGAGGGAGACCTCATCTCGTATCGCTTTTGCGACAACCGCGAGGGAAGCGACCGTGGTTTTGTCGGCGTACTTCGGGAAGGGAACGTCGCCAAAGTTCTCCACCATTACCGCGTCGAAACCAGCTTCTTCAAGCGTCACGGCGTCTCTTAGTGCGGCCTCAATGACTGAATCGAAGTCCCCGTTGTAGAGGTAGGAACCAGGGAGGGGCTTGAGGTGAACCATCCCGATGAGGGGCTTTCTCTCGAAGTCCATGTTATCACCACGGTGGAATTTCGTGGAGGGTATATTAAACCTGTTGAGTGAATTGAAGGCAGTTTAAAGTCCCGAGCCCTCCACCATAAACAGCTGCTTCCGTTCCCCTGGAGGTACTAAAGGAGAAAGCCGAAAAATTTTTATGTGTTCTTGGTGGTTTAGTAATTGTCTTTAAATTCCTGGTGGTGGGAATGAAGAGGAGAGCGGCCCTTGTTCTGGTGGTGCTGATACTCCTTAGCGGAGTGCCGGGCACGACACTCGCAGGAACTCAAGAGGAGAAAGCAGGCACGATAAACCCCCTCTTCAAGAACCCCCTAAAAGAACTCTCCACCGCAGAAGACGGTGAGAGAGAAGCCCTAATAGCACTCATGGAAGCCCTCCTAAACGAAACCCTCAATGGGGACATAATCGTGTCAGACACCATGAGAATCAGAAACATCCACTGGAACGGCACCAGCCTCATCTTCCAAATATGGTGGTACGACAACAACCAGCCAATAGCAATGCAGACCTACAAGTGGGAAAACCCGGAGAGAGCCCTCGGAGCGCTGAGAAAAGCAAAAACCGGGGAAACCACCGAAGAGTCCCTTGCAAAAGCCTTCACCGTGGAGCCGCTGAGCACTTCCCGCGGCCTTCAGATAATCGACGTGGACTACCTCACAAACGACAATAACGGAGAGTACGTAGTCCTCTACAACGGCGGCTCATCAACGTTCACCGCCTCTGGATGGTACTTAATGGACAGCTACGCCTACAACAACGAGCGCTGCTGGGTAAACGAAACCCCCTCAATCCCCAAGAACCACTGCTACGACTCTTTTGGGAGAGACCACGTGCGCAAGTTCTCGGTAAGCCTCGGCCCGGGAGAGGTCAGGAGAATACTGGTTGCCAGTTCTTCCTCGTCCGCAATCCTGAACAATGCCGGGGACACGGTCTACCTGATCGATAACAAGGGGAACCTGGCGGACATTTACTCTTATACCGGAGCGCCCAAGGTAACGGTCAGGAGAATCTCCTACTCACCCAGTCCCCCCAAGGAGGGCGATTACCTCCATGTCACAATAAACCTCGACAACAGTGGGCCGGTAAATGGAAAGGGGCACATCGAGCTTTACTTGGACGGCGTGCTTATCAAGAAATCCGCCGTCACGGTCTACGCTTATCACACGTGGGAGTATAAGATGTACAACGTGTGGCGCGCGACTCCCGGGAGCCACGTCCTCACGGCGAGGTTCGTCCCGGACTACGGGGGAAGCCCGTCCTCAAGCTCAACAACGCTCAAAGTTTCAGAGTCCAGGCCGTACATCTCCGGGGTTTCCCACACGATGCTCGTTGAAAAGCACCCGATTAGGTTCCACGTCAACGTCGTCAATCCCTCCGGCAACAGGAAGGACGTAATCCTCAAGCTCTTCGTTGATGGCGTGGAAATCAGCAGGCTCAACAGCTACGTTTACAAGAGGTGGAGCTTTGACCTTTGGTGGAAGAAGCCGGGCAGGGGCTTCCACGACGTCGAGATAAAGCTCTACAATGCCAACGGTACTGTGGTGTACTCCACGTGGGCGAGGAACATTTACGTAAGAGAGAACTCGCCCCCAGAAGTTGTGAGGGTTGATCTTCCACCTTTCCTGTACTCAAACGAGTGGAGCAACGGCACGATCGTCGTTAACGATGCGGAAGGCGACAGGGTGAACGTGAGTGTGGAAGTCGTCGGGCGCTTCAGCTTTAGGAGGACTGGCCTGTACCCGGGATACCCGCACAGGTTCCCCCTCGCTCCGATCTACAACCACACTAACTGTCGCGAGAACGTGACCATTCGCTTTACGCCCGTTGATGAGTATGGGAAAGTGGGGGAGACCGTGACGAAAGTCGTGCCGGTTCTCACGGACAGCGATAAGGATGGTTGGTGCAATGCCTTAGAGTGGGAGTACGGGATGAATCCCTACAGTAATGACACGGATGGTGACGGGGTGATTGACTCAAAGGACGTTGACCCCTTGAGGGACGTGAAGGTTACAGTCTACATCCTAAGAGCGAAGGCATTGGACGATGTTGACAGTTCAATTGCTGGTCACAATCCAGCGGATATGAGTTTGGAGCTTACCGTAAATGGACAAACCAAAACCCTTTTCCTAACTGATAATCAGGATGATTACGAGAAGAAAATAATTCCAATCACCAATCCACTCGTCAACGTCCAAAGCTATGCGATTGCACTAACTACCTTTGATGTTCCAGACGACAAGGAAGTTGCCATCATACGGTTCCACCTCTACGACAGAGATGACAATGGGAAGAGAACCGAAATGGACGTCTCCCCTAGCAAAGGAACCGTTGCTGTAATACATTACAACCTTAAAACCGGAACGTGGAGCGGTGACGATTATCAGGGGGATGAAGAAAAATATTTCGGCTATGGTCACTTGAGCGGATGTGGTGACGGCTCCTGTAACGTCGGGCCAAAAGAGCCGGACAAAGACCTCAAGGTATACGTGAAATACGAAAGTATACTTGAAAAGGCTAAAATTAATGGTGAGATCATCGACATAAAAACGATTGAAGGCGTTAATGACGTTACGGTGAAAGATGGAACTACAGCATTCTCAATAGTGAAACCGAAAAATCTGAAAGTTGCTCGGGTTCGGCTGGAGAATGGAACGGTGATCAACGTCACCCTCGTGAACACCTACGGGACTGATGTGACTTCACCGGGAAACGAGGTCGTCGCGACGACAAGCTCCTCTAGTCCCGCTGAGATTCTGAGCAATGGGAGCATGAGCAACGACGTAAAGACACTTAAAGGTGATGTCAAAGTTGTGACTTCTTCAGGAGAAATGCCCCTGAAGTCAGACCTTGTCGTTTCTTACTCCTCAGCTGACGACACTCCTGACGGCGAAATCTGGTTCGTCATAACCACCAACGACGCAGACGGGATACCCTTCTACCGTGAAATCGAGCTGAACAAAGAGCTTGAGGCAAATGGATTTACCGAGCGCTTTGATCCCAGTGACAGAAAAGCCGACGACATGAACGGGGACTACGACGGTGATGGCGTTCCGAACAGTGTTGAACTGTTCATTGGAAAAGATCCTGCGAAGAGGGACATTCTCGGGATTAGCCTCACTGTCTCCACAGAGTGGGCTTTGAGTGAGGAAGACAAGAGAAATTTGGTTTACAGTATTAGAAAGGCGAGCGACTTCGTTTACGACTACACTGACGGGTACGCGATGATAACCAGCGTGCAGATATGGGACGATAAGAGACAGTGGGATGATGCGGACGTGAGAGTACATAAGACTAAGTGGGTAATCCCTCAAACAAGAACTGAACTTTTGTACAAGGGATGGCCAAAAGCATCTATCGGAGGATATTGGATAAAAAGGTTCTCTAATGCAACTGAGAGTCAGAAACACGAGTTCCATATAATGATGTCCAAGAAGATAATCTCAGCGGCTTCTGCATTCTCAGACCAAAACATTGTAATCTCTATTGGAGATGTGGACTGGGGAAAAACATTAGGGCACGAATTGGGACACTACGTATTTTGGCTTTATGATGAGTATCTTGATGTAAAAGGCAGAAATTACTATAGTATCAAAGATTATAAAATGAATGCTCTCAAAATGTGGTTCGGAGAAGTACCACCCCATTCTGTCATGAACGTGCAGTTTAGATATAGCGAACTAAGTTGGCCACAAGACTACGCTCGGTTTAATTCGACATTAACAGAAATGTTCAAAAATTCAGTAGAGGAACATGTGACAGAGCAATGGAAAGTATCTAGAAGTTGCTGGGAAGCATTTGCAAAGTTTATCAGAGAAGAATGGTATATCACAATTCAGCCGGACAATCTTTTAGTCCATAAACCTAGTATAATCCCAGACATGCCTTTCAGTTCTATGTATGTCCCTGTAACTGGGCCTTACACAGGCGTCGGCTACTTCATGGAGGTGACTTGGAAATGAAAGGAAGATTCCTCAGAGTTCTAGCGTTTATAGCAATCCTTCTCCTTTCACTTTTAGCTTTAACCTATAACTACAGGAAAGATGCCTGTTTTAGTTCACCATCCTGCATGCTTAACCGCATGGACGCGGAGAGGGGCTTAGTAGTAGTATATCACAAAGAAGGGGAATGGAGGGTCATAACTTATGAAAACGGTGCCCTTTCAGAGATAACTGCAACTTTGAAAAGAAACCTCATCGTGAAGAGGATAAATGTTGAAAAAAGACAGGTAAAAACAGGGCTCAACTACAGTCAGGTTTCTTTCTCAATAGACGACATTCCTGCCCACCAAGACGAAACGGCAATGATTATAAAAATCGACGGGAAAGTCAGAGTCCTCAAAGGGGAGGAAATAAAGAAAATCCTTAACCAAACTTGGAACTTCAGGGACATTCTTAAAAAGTTCAACGGCGTTAGGTTCATCTTTGTGGACAGGGCAAAGGAGCCTTCTATAGACGGCAATCCGCTCGTTGGGGGTTACCTCGTGATGCCCTCACCCTCAAAGTGCACGTACTCAACATGGGTTGTAGCCTTTGAAAATCGGGGAAATGATACACTTTTGGCATTATATCCAACATGGAACGTGTCAGGAAGAGTGGGAAACCTCAGTGGTCCAACGATCAACGTGACGAAAATCCCGGAGAACCTCACAATTCCCTGCAGTGGCCAGGAAATTCTCATAAACGCCTCTGAAATTATTATAAATCCTTTCCCAACGAAATTGCTTGATGAATCCAACTTAAGGTGCCCAGTGGTGGAAAAAACTACAATTTACTTCAATGGAACTACAAAAACTCTCCACTACACGAAAAAATGCGTCGTGTCTGGAGGATAATAAGTACTTCAAGAGATGAAACTAAGATACACACATGAGTCGGCTACTTCATGGAGGTGACCTATGGATGAAGGGAAAGTTGCTTGCCCTTGCTTTTTTGATTTTTCTCTTCCTCTTTGGCTACTTTTATCTCCCAAGTGAGAGCATGAGCAACCTCTATCATCGGATTCCAGCTCAAGTTAGGGAAAACTCGCAGCTTGTTGCCGCTTACTATTACTCCCAAACTGGTTTTGATGGTTTTAGAGAGTACCAGTTCGCTTTGTACGATCCAGAAAACAAGACTATTAGCATTTACACTTTTAAGACTTACAAATTCTTGAAGATCTGGCCGAGGATGAAGAAAAGCAAAATCACTTGCAAAACACCATTCAATTACTCCACCCTCTCAACGAACCCAGAAAAGCTGAAAGACTTCAAAAACTGCAACAACTGCAGACAACTCCTCTACAGGGATAGGGTTTACAGGAATGGAGAAATTGAGAGCATTTACCCTTCAATGCAGGATATTGTTAACAACCAAGAGAAAAATAATAGTAAATACATTGAACTTGCTGTTATCAAAAGTTCCGAGTTGTCAATAGGATCCTTAGAGTTATCTTCGGGGGATACAATTAGATATTCAGATCCGTTTGAGTACGCAGACCTTCTGTACCTTCCCGGTATGATGGAAGATCCAATGAAGGGGATTATTCTCGAAATTCTACCGATAGATAATCAAAGCGCAAGGAGAAAGGTCATATATCCCGGAGGGGTCATCTTTACGGACAACATTAAATTCAAAGTTTTGACAAACGAAACATGGACTCTCAGGGAAGTTCCATGGGAGCAGGTGTTTGAAAAAATTGAACCTGAGAGATTCAAGCAGACAATAAAAGGAAGCCTGAGATTTACAATCTCGATCTTCAAATACGACGGAAAACTAGAGGTATTCTCAGACTGGATTAACACTGAAAACAATTTCCACGCATACTGGAGAATTTATCCATCCAATAGCATTCAGAAAATCTACTTTGATAGAATATTAGGATACCACTGCGGCTAACTGGGGTGATCTGGGGATGAAGAGGGCATTAGCTACTGGAGTCCTGCTCCTTCTCTTTTCTTTTTTCGCGTACAATGCCTACACTTACCACGAGCTCTCAACGGCGGAAGGAGCGTACAAACTCGCAGGAATTCCAAAAGGGGAAGGGTTGATAGCAGTTTATCACGAGGACACTCTCTGGCAGTTCGCGACTTACAACGAGGAGACTAATGTGCTCAAGCTCTACACTGTTAGCCAATCCTCTCAATTCTGGCTAAAAAAGAAAAAGGTAGAGAGTGCAAGAGCTTTCGTGAATTACTCTCCGGTAATACTAGACCTAGGTGCTCTAAAGGATTATAAGTCCCACGAGAAGGCACTCCTCTTCAAAACCCTCGGATGGAAGTACGATGATGAGATTAACGGTTCTTACTGGTGGAATCTCAGTGAGGTTATAAAGCCGAATGAAACGTTTTACCAGATTTACGCGCTTGGAACGAGCAAGGCAATATGGATAAGGTCAAAAGAAGTATGTGAAAAGCGGAGTCTTTTCGCTCACGATTATCTTTGCTATGGGAGCATCGGAATGAACGGCGTACTAGTCTTTCCCTCCTACAAGGACACAAAACTCCTTTGAGTAAAGGAAAAGCCTGTAGATCAGTATAATTCTGAGGTACTCGCATACTATCCAGGGATTACCTTAAAAGGGAGTGGAGAAAGTCCTGAGTGGAGTGCCTCTGCTTACAAGCAAACAGATGGTCAGATTATCCGTGAAGTACTCGAGAAGATTGAAAAAGGGCCAGGAATCGTGCAGATCATGGTGACTTCAGAAGGTTATGCCTCCGGCAAGTATTTCGGCAGTCAGTACTGCCAGGTTAAAGCCTTCTGGGATGAAAACAATACTGAGATCCATGATTGGGGATGCATGCCAGAGAGCAGGTTGAGGTTAGTAGATTGGGGGTAAAGTTAAATGAGGGGAAAGTTGCTCGTCCTCGCTTTTTTGGTTTTTCTCTTCTTTAGCTATTTTTATCTCCCAAGTGAGAGCATGGACAATCTCTATCAAAAGATTCCGGAGCAAGTTAGGGGAAACTCGCAACTTCTTACCGCTTATTATTCCTCTCAAACTGGTTTTAACGGGTTCAGAAAGTACCAGTTCGCTTTTTACAATCCAGAAAACAAGACCCTCAGTATTTACACTTTCAAGGTTTACAAGTTTCTGAAGATCTGGCCGAGAATGAAGAGAAGCAAGATAACCTGCAAGACTCCCTTTAATTATTCAGTCCTCGCAACAAGTCCAGAAAAGCTGAAGGACTTCAAAAACTGCGATAATTGCAGGGAACTCCTCTACAAGGGCAAAATTTACAGGAACGGGGAGATTGAGAGCATCTACCTATCGATTGAAAAAGTCCCCAAGAAGAGCACTACCTACGTTAACTTTGTACTCGTCAAGGACAGCGAAATATCAGCAGGCAAAATAACGGGAAGAGTGGGAGATCACGGGATTCTACGAGGCCCCCTTAGGATACAGAGGTTTGCTTCGCCTGCCTTCACCCATGAGCGTTCCTGAGAGGAATGTAATACTGGAGTTCATAAGCTGGAGAGAACGGCACGATTAGGGCGGTCACTCATTACCCGGGCAATGTTACAGTCTCAACAACGGCGAAAGTAAAAGCCCCGAGCAACAAAACGTGGACGCTGGAAGAAGTCCCGTTGGAAGATATTGTTCAAAAACTGAAGTCTGGGGAGCTCGTGAGTAATATCAAGGGTCCCTTCGCTTTGAGTTCTCAATCACGAGAGAGGGAGAGAGTTGAAGCGTGGACAGCCCGGGTGAATCCCAGGAAAGGCGTCGAGGGAGTTTGGAGGATATACCCCCTGGGAAAGATCAAGCCCGAAAGGTTCAGGAAATTAGACGGGTAAGTGTGCACTTGGTATGGGAGCTACCTAACTGGAGGAATCCACAGATAGAAACAAAGATGCACTGTAAGAGGGGATGGAAGCAAAGTACATATACGATAACCGCAGAGACATCATGGGTGATACGCATGGGAGTCGAGGAAAACCCCAAACTTCCAAAGTCAGTTCAAAGACATCTTGAGCCGGATGAGAGGGTTCTGTTCGCCATAAAGAAGAAGATAAGCATCGAAAAGCCAAAGTGGCTCCTCGTTACCGACAGGAGGATAATATACCTCGACGAGAAAGTTCTCGGAAGGTACGACTTCAAGGCCATCCCATACCAGAAGCTTGAGCAGGTCGTGGTCAAGCTCGGTATAATGAGCTCGGAATTTATCATAGAGGGAGAGGAGAACATAACGCTCAAGCTTGGCTGGATGGACAAGGAGGAAGCTAGAAAGGCGATAAACGCCATAAAGGATGCCCTCAACGCCATAGCCGTAGAACCCGTCTCAATAGACGTCAACAAAGGGCTGACCAGCGAGACGTGGGTTCTGAAGAAGCCGAGGGAATTCGTAACGAGGACTATGCCAGCTTACCAGCCAGCCCAGGTTCGGGAAGAGAAAGAAGACCCGCTCGAAAAGCTGAAGAAGCTCAAGGAGCTCTACGACATGGGCGTGATAAGCCAGGAGGAGTACGAAGAAAAGAGAAAGAAGCTGTTGGAGGAGATTTGACTTCACCCTTTTCGTTTCCATACTACTGCAATCAAGGCCGCTATCATAACCACTGAGAGAGCATAGAGAGCAACATCTTTCTGGCCAGCTTTTTGCCCCTCTGAAACCCCGGGCGGTTTCTCAGTAAGGGTAACGGTTCTGTTCCCAACGCCGTAGAGGGTTAAGTTCAGCGGCCTTAAAGCGCCCCAGGCTTTTCCCTCGTAGAGCCTGACTGAGAACGGCACGCCTTCTGGTAGTGGAGCAACCGTGAAGTAGTAGCCCATTGACGACTTCAGGAGCGGCCTTGGTTCTCCAAGCTCTGGAAGGTCGCCGCTAAGCCACAGCGTCCCAGAGACCTCCCCCACGAGGCTGGCGTTGAGGGCTATGAGCGCGGGAACGTCGTTTCCTGAGTAGTAGCGGAGAGGCCTCGGGGGACTTCTCCCTCCGTCTGAAACGACCGTAACGTTCACCCAGGCCGCCGAGGTCTCCAGCCTGGGGACTTCAACGACTATCTTCCCGTCTTCCCAGGAAAGAACCTTTGCTTCCCTACCGCCGATTATGACCTTGCCACCCTTTCCAAACCCTGCACCTCCGATTACTATCTCCTGGCCAGGCCGGGCGGCATAGGGAGTTATTGAGCCGATAAGTGGCTTTTTCTGTTCCCCCTCGATGTGAAAGACGTAGACGCTGTCCCGTGGAAGATAAACAGAAGCCTTCCCGCCCGACACGACCATTTCTCCACCGTAGAGGGCGTCGCGGTAGTTACCATCGGGCCAGTCTACGGAGAAAGTCAGGTTGACCGCAGGCCCCTTGTTCATGACCACGAGAAGGCTGTGGTTCCCAAAGGTTCTTTCAAAGGCCCAGGTCTCGTAGGATGCTGTTACAGTCATGAAGTCGCCGAAGACAAGGGCGTCGTTGGTCTTTCTCAGCCCCCCAAGAGTGCGGATTATTCTGGAAGCTTCGGTGGTGTTGTCGAAGACCATCGTCGGCCTGTTGTAGGGATCGCCCTTTCCGTCCTTGCTAACGAGGTAGCTCTCGTCGCCGTAGTAGATTACAGGAATCCCCGGCAGAGTTAGGGTTAATGCAAGAGCCATGTGAAAGCGCTGAATTTCGTCTTTTCTATCGCCAGCGTTTAAAAAGCGGACGAGGTCGTGGCTGTCGAGAAAGTTCACAGCCTTTGTTGGATAGACGAAGTGGGAGTAATAATCTCCAAGCTCCTCGGAGAGCTTGTCGAGACCGCCGAAGAAGGCGAAGATCCTCACAATGTCCTCTCTGATTGGAATACTGAGAACCGGGGAGACGTTCGAGTAGCGGTAGAACTCGTAGAGGTCATCGCCCTTCTGGAGAGAGGGAGTGAAGTACTCGCCGTAGATGAAGAGCGGCCCCTTGGAGTAGAGGCGGAGGTAAAATGTCTCGAGCCAGCCGAGCTCCATGTGCTTTACGGCGTCTATTCTGAGGCCGCAGGCGCCCGAGTCAACGAAGAGCATGGCCCCCTCGGTGAGGTATGAATCCACCCACGGGTTGAGCTGGTTGAAATCGGCGAGGCCATAGAGGTTTGCGTACTTAAGCGGTATCCCGCTCCAGGTGTAGATGTTGCCGTTGTGGTGGTAGACGTTCTCACGGATTCCGGTAATCGGGTTCACTTCAGCGTTCTTCGTGTCCTTGAAGTAGTCCGTCAGGAAGGTGCCGTTGTCGTAGAGGGCACCATATTCACCGTAGTTCACCGGGTTCGAGTGGTTGGGCACGTAGTCAACGATTATGCAGATTCCCCGCTTTTTGGCCTCCTTAACGAGCCGCCTGAAGTCCTCCCAGCCCCCAAAGTGCTCCTCTATTCTCTTGTAGTCCCTCGTCCAGTAGCCGTGATAGGGAGCGCTCCCGTAGGCGAGGGAGTTGATGTTGTCGTTGAGCGGCGAGACCCATATCATTGAGACTCCAAGGCTCTTGATGTAGTCGAGCTTCTCAATGAGGCCCTCTAAATCTCCACCCCAGTAGAGGCGGTAGTTGGAGTGAGTCGGATCGTAGAACGGTTCGTTGTTTGAGGTGTTGCCGTCGTAAAATCGATCCACCATGACCTGGTATATTATCCCCCGCTCGGGAACTTCCCAGGCAGAGGCGATGGGAGTAAGGAGTAGGACTATCAGCACTACCGAGACCAGTCTCCCCATTGTATCACCAGAAGTGATAAGAGAGGGCAGTTAAAAGCTTTGGGCTAAAGGGAAGAGATTTCATCGAGGGTAAAAGAGATTCCTTTCCCCATAATATTCAGGTTTGCGGACTTTGAAACGTAAAGCACGAATTCTTCACCCTCAAAGGACCAGTTCATCACCGTGCTTGCAATCTCCTCTAGGAGAGGCAGAAGCTCGGGGTAAGACATCTCAACCACGTCCCGGTTGATGAAGTAAAAGGCTATTCTCCTCTTGTCGCCCTCAAACGTTGCTATGTTCTTGACGAGCCTGAGGGCCCCCCTCCTTTCGAGAGCCAGGAAGAGCTTGTGGACTCCGAGAACTGGGTTTAGAACGACGTCATTGAAGGACGCCTTCTCAACTATCCTGCCGTAGTAGCTTATATCCAGAGAATACCTGTCAACGTCAACCTCGCCGAGGACGTTGCCGCAGTTTCTTTCCCCACCGCCTATTTTAATAACGGGCACATCGTTGAACCCGGAAACGTCAAAACCCATGAACTCAAGTTTGGTGAGAGTCTCGCAGAGAGTATCCGCAACGTCGTCAATGAGCACCGGTCGGTTTTCCCTGTTCAGGTATATGAGGTAGAACAGCACTTCGGGCATTGAAACCGTGTCGTACTCAATCATCACTGTCTCGCCGGGGTAAAAGGCAGACAAGAACTCACGGAGATTTAGCACTGACACGTCAACCACCTGTGGTTACTTAACGAGGAAATATAAAAAAGTATCGAAACTCGGAAGATTGTTCAAATAATTAAACAATCTTTGCGTGAACCTTAACCCTCGGAGCCATAAATGAGGAGATTCTTTTAATGGCCTTTCCAGGCTCGGCCGTCTTTAGGAGATCAAAGACGTTGCCCACGAGCATGTTGTCTTTGAAGGGAACGAGCTCTCCATCTCTGACAACGTAGCCGAGACCAACTGGAAGTGAAAAGTCACCGCTGACCGGATTGGCGGTGTGCTCACCGAAGACGTTCTTTATGATTATCCCTTCAAAGTCCTCCAGGCCTTCTTTCCCAGGTTCGACCACGAGGTTACTCGATCCTATTGATGGAACAGTCCTGAAGCTTCTAACTGCGTTTCCAGTACTCTTAAGTCCGAGCAGGGAGGCGTAAGTATGGTCGAGGAGAAAGCCCTTTAGAATACCGTTCTCAATCAGTGTGGTTCTCTGCCCAGGAGTGCCCTCGCCGTCGAAGGGGTAGCTTCCCGGAAGGCCTTCGAGCGTTGAATCGTCCAGGAGGGTAAAGTCCTCTGAAGCTACCCTATCTCCGAAGCTGGAAAACCTGCTCCTGCCGTAGTAAACCTCATCACCGTAGAAGTTCTCAAGGAGGACTTCCACAATGGACAGGACGGCCTCTGGCTCCAGCACTACTTCTCCCTCGTAGGGTTCAAGCCTCTTCGCCCTGGCGCTTAGCTCTGCATCCTCCTTCGCTTTCATTATGGCCTCTTCAAGGGCTTCGATGCCCTGGAGGGAGCGGTAGCTCTGGTAGAACGACCCGTTTCCTGGAGTGTCCTCCCTGACCGCGTAGGCAGAGACCCCCATGTACGTTGAAGAGGCTTCAAGCTCAACTCCGTTGGAGTTCACGACACCATACCTCTCAAAGGCCAGGGAGATCGAGCCCGAAAGGGTCTCTTTTTCCTTCAGCTCCCTCATTTTCTCAGCGTACTGGAGCGCGAGAGCGTGGGCATCCTCAAAGGGTATTTCTTCGATCTTTCTGTCGTATATTCCCTTGACCTCGGGAACTTTAGATGGAACGGGGAAACCCCTGAAAGGAACCTCACTTACCTTGGCCAGCTTTATCGTCCGCTCCACGAACTTTTCAAGCTCTGAACGAGAGTGGTGGATGCCAGTTATATAAGAGAAGCCGAGCTTTCCGTTCAGTCCCACCCTTAGGCCAATGCCGGAGTAGAACTTCCTCTGAGAGCGGTCGAGGGTCTCACGCTCTATCCTGAAGGAACCGCTCCTCCCGCTCTCCCAGTAGATTTCCCATTCAACGTCCTTTGAGTTCAGGATTTCAGCGAGGCTCTCAATGACATCGATCATTTCAATCCCCCCACAAGGGCCTTCGTGAGTAGGTGCGGGCCGCCATCATCCACGGGAACCGACTGCCCCTTGCCGCAGTATCCAGGGTACTCAATCCTGACGTCCTTTCCAATGGCGCGGATGCTCTTGAGAACGTCAAGGATTTTTCCCGAGAGGGCAACGTCGCGCACCATCTTCCTAAGCTCGCCGTTCTCGATTATGTAGCCTTCCCTCGCACCGAAGGTGAAGGTTCCGTTGGCGGTATCCACCTGTCCTCCCTTGTCGCCTATCATATAAAGCCCGTATTTGACCTCCTCAAGCATTTCCTCGAACGACCAGTCGCCAGCTTCGACGTATGTGTTGCCCATCCTTACGAGGGGCTGGTGGGCATAGCTCTGCGCCCTCCCGTGGCCGTTCGGCTCAAGGCCGAAGTACTGGGCCGTCTCGCGGTCGTTGAGGTAGTTCACCAGGACGCCGTCGCGAATAATCTCAACCCTCTTGGCCCTTATTCCCTCGTCGTCGTAGATGTAGGAGCCGAACTTGCCCGGGAGGGTTGGGTCATCAACGACTGTAAGCCCATCAACCGCTATCTTCTGTCCGAGTTTTCCGGCCAAAATGCTGTCCCCGTTCTTCACGAGGTCTGCCTCGACTGCGTGTCCAAGCGCCTCATGGATGAAGAGGCCCGTAAGCTCCGGGTCGGCTATCACCTGGAACTCGCCCGACGGGGGAGAACTGGCTTTTAACAGCGCCCTCGCTTTTTCAACTACCAGGGAAGTCCAGTGAGAAATGTCAATTCCCTCAACCATCTCCCAGCCCAGCGTTCCCCCGAAGCTCTTCCAGTACTGCTGCATCTCCCCGTTCTCCTTCGCAGTTACGGAAAACCCGAAGCGTATCCTGGGAACAACCGTCCTTATCTCGCTCCCCAGGGAGTTGAAATAGAAGGTTTCCACAACAGTATCGCGGTAAGAGACGTTCCTGTTCACTATTCTCTCGCCAGTCAGCATGGAATCGGTCTCCTTCACAAGGGCAACCTTTTCTTCAATGTTTATATCGGAGAAGGGCCTTTTCACGGGCATCTCGGCATCATCAACAACGGGATCGCCAGTGTATATCTTTGACTCTCCCCGGGAGAGCTTGGCTATTTTCATGGCTGTTTCTATCGCTTTCTCAAACCTTTCAAAGTCGTTTGCGCTTGAGAATCCCCACGCTCCGTTGAAGGCCCTCGCGCCTATTCCCGTCTCGGAGTTACTGGAAAGCCCCCTGAGCTGACCGTTGCTCATGGACACCTCGGTCATGACCACCCTTGAAATCCTGATTTCATAATAACCAATACCGTGCTTTCTCGCCAGCTCTTCCGCAGACCTGATGAGTCTCTCAACTTCCATCTCGTCTCACCTGGAGGCAGTCCGGAGCTGGGTTTATATCATTTTGCCAGCCTAAAAACCGAAGAGCTTATACGGTTAAAAACTACCAAGGTTCTGGTGGTGATTATGAAACGAGCGTTATCAATCCTGCTGGCAGTGTTCCTCATAGCGTCGTTCTTAACCCCAGTGAAGGCGCAGTGTCCCTCAGAGGGAACCACAGTTGTCCTGAAGGCGCCGGCAGTCTCAAAAACCCCGGATGGACGGCTCGTCGGTGTCGCAACGGACTTCGTGATAACCGTCGCTCCTGGTAGCGGGCACGTTTACGTCGAGACCTGGCCTCTCTCAGAGGTTGACATGCAGGCAAGCGCGAGGCTGGCGGCCCAAATAGCTGGAAAGGTGACTGGCAAGGACATGAGCAAGTACGACGTCTTCATACAGGTCAAAACGGACACTCCGATCATAGGCGGGCCATCGGCAGGAGGAACAATGACAGTGGGTATAATCGCAGCTCTCATGGGGTGGGAGGTAAACCCCAAGGTGATGATGACTGGAATGATAAACCCTGACGGAACGATAGGCCCCGTCGGTGGAATCCTTGAAAAGGCTTCAGCGGCCGCTTCGGTCGGGGCAAAGCTTTTCCTCATCCCCAAAGGCCAGAGGATTCAGGTCATCCAAGAGACCCAGCAGAAAACCATAGGTGGAATAGTTCAGGTTGTACAGACGAAGAGCGAAAAGGTTGATGTAGTCGAATACGCAAAGGAGCGCTGGGGCCTCGAGGTTAAGGAAGTAAGCGACATATACGAGGCCGTCTATTACTTCACCGGCCACGCGCTCCCGAAGCCGAAGGCACCAGCCAACGTCTTCATAGACACCTCCTTCCTCAAGGACGATGCCGTTAAGGACTATCAGAACACCACCGCTTACTACGAGAGCGTCAGGGAGAAGCTCAAAAAGAGCAACGTTGACTACACGGCATATACAGTCCTCAAAGAGGCCCTGGACCAGGCTAAGGTCATACTCGACGGCGCTAAAGAAGCCTTGGACTCTGGAATGTATTACACGGCCCTCAGCAAGAACTTTCAGGCGAGAATAGTCCTGAGGCACGTCGACTGGTACATCAGCGTTGAGAGCCCGGAGGACGTTGCGAACCTCCTGACTAGTGTGAACTCTTACATAAACCAGACCGAAAGCCTCGTCTCGTCCAAGGAAATAAGGGGAATGACGATGCTCCAGGCGGTTGCCGCCGCAGAGGAGAGGGTAGAGGACGCCAAGGCAAGCCTACAAGAGGGGTGGAAGTACTACTACAGCGCCGACTACTGGAATGCCATTGACAGAGCCGCCTATGCCTACGAGAGAGCGCAGACTGCGCGCTTCTGGGCAGGACTGGGCGAGAGGTTTGCAACGGGTGATGTTATAGATAGGGAAGAGCTCAAAGACACTGCAAGAAACTACATAGACGAGTCGAACCTCATAGTGACCTACATTGAGTCCATGTATGGGAACGTCATAGGAACTGATCTAATGGACACGATTCAAAAGGCGGAGCAGTACTACGGGGACGGAAAGTACTCAGCGGCAATCTTCACCGCCATGGAAGCGAGGGTTCGCGGGGAGGTGTTCCTAGACACCCTCGGCATAGACAACGAGACCATTCTGAGGGAGAAGCTACAAGAGATGAAAGAGGCCGCGAAGACCGCCATAGGGGTAGCGCAGATGAACGGACTACATCCGCTCCTCTCCATAGCCTACTACGAGTTCGCAGAGAGCTACGAGAAGGGCAACACAACCGATGACCTAGTCAACGCTATGATATTCTATCAGTACGCAAGGGAAAGCGCGGGCGTGTTCCTGATAAAGGTGAACGAGAGCACACCAAACGTTCCAAGCAACGAAACTGCCATACCAGCTTTGCCAACCAATACAAACACAAACGGGGAAACCACTTCCACGCCGAGCGCAACCTCAACAAGTACCACAAGCTCAGGGATACAATCGGTCTGCGGTCCAGCTTTCATTCTCGCCCTCGCACTTCTCCCGCTCCTGAGGAGGCGTGGGTGAGCGGGAGGTCTTTCACACCTTTTCTTTTCAAAAGCTCGACTTCCCATTCTGCAAGGCTCGGGCAGACGGTACATCCGAGCCTGTAGAAGCCCTCGTAGTAGAGCGGATGGAGATCAAAGCCCCTCATGAGGATGAACAGCTGAACCATCATTCCGCTCCAGAACTTTATGGGCATAACCTCAAGGATTTGGCCAAAGTCAGTTTTTCTCTCGACTACAGGTGGCTTTAGGCGCCTCCTGGCACTCTCTCCATCGCGGTCACCGACGACTAAAAGTGGGTTCTCAAACTCGCTGACGGCATTGTACAATGCCTCGACCTTCATCTTGGTGCACCAGCGGTTTCTATGGGTTGGCATGCCGAACTTCTCTATGGGCATCGGGACGTCCACCCTGATGAGGTTGACGCCCAGCTTTCCTGCGAGCTTCTCGATGTATTCCTCCGTCTCTGGCATCTCGTACTCCATCCTGACGTAGACAGCATTAACTTCACCAAACGCTTCCTTTGCCAGTATAAGGGCCGCCGTGGAGTCCTTTCCACCGCTCCAGGGGACAACTATATCGTACCCTTTGAATCTCCTCAGAAACTCTTTGCTCGCGTTTGCAAAGGCCTCGATGTAGTCTCTGTTGGCGGCCATCAGGTCCTCAAGCGAAACGTCCTCCGTGCAGGGACACCTCCAGAGAACCTCGGTCGGAAAGCCGAGCTTTTTGCTAACCTCTGCAACTTTATTCGGACCCGAGAAGTAAACCTCCTGGTTCATCAGCTTCCTGAGAACGAGAGAGTTCTCGCCGAGATCAACGTCAAGGAGGGACTTCATGGCCTTTCTAAAACCGTCGCCAACGGCCAGATAGATGTCGTAGTCGGGGTGTACTTCCACCCCGAATGGATTTTCAGGATTGAGGGAGTAAGCGTTCTTCCACTCGATTCCGAGCCTGAAGCGGGCCTTTATCTCCTCAAGGTTGGCGTACAGCTCATCAACGCGCATGTTGCGGACCTTCTTGGTTCTCAAAAGCCTTGCGTAGAACGGCTTTTCGCTCTCCTTCACAACCTCAAGGATGTCCTCCATGAGGGCCTTCTCTTTCTCACCGAATAGGAATATAGGGATATAGGGTTCTCCAAGAACCTCGTTAAGACCATCCTCTATTTCCTCAAAGCTCCTCCCACCGCCGAGGCTTTTAACTTCGAGAAAGCCGCCATAGTTACGCTCGTTTATGTACTGGAGAGCCTTCGCGTCCTTTCTAGCTCTTGCGACTATTGTGAACATGGTCGAGTTTAAAAGGGGAGAACTTAAAAGGCTTTGGCCGATGAGGAGAACTCCCTGCCCCGACCGGTGAGGAGACCGGCTTATCTGAGGCCAGCCAAAGCCCTTAGGAAGCGCAGATAGATTCCCTTGACCCTCCTGACGGAAGAGACACTGACCCACTCGTCGGCGGAGTGCCAGTTACCGCCTATTGGGCCGAAGACGAGCGTCGGTTTGCTCAGGTAAGTTCCGAAGTAGTTGAAGTCCCCAACGCTTGCCCCGTAGGTAATCTCGACGCTTTTTCTTTCAACTTCCCTGTACGCTTCCTTAAACCGCCTGACGAACCTGTTGTTCTCCTTCACAACGTAGGGGAGCATCTCAGGAGTTGGGCGCCTGTATTTTTCTATCTCAAGCTCGGCCCTTACACCAACTCTTTCTGCGAGCCTGTAGAGTTCTCCTCTAACCTTCTCCCAGTCCTCACCAACGACCACGTGCCTGTCAATTATCGCAATTGCCTCGTCTGGCACGCTCAATCCATCGGCCGAGCCAGAGAAGTAGAGGGTGCAGTACGAGCCTTTTCCGAGCTTCGGGTGTTTCTTCATCCGTATCCTGTTGAGGTTGGAGACGAGCTTGGCAAGCTCTTCAATGGCATTGATACCGAGGTAAGGTCTCGCCGCGTGGGCCTTCTTTCCCTTTGCCCCTACCTCAATCACGAACCTGCCCCTGGCACCGAGCATGAGTTTCTCGTTCGTTGGTTCCCCAACGAGAACGAGGTCGGCTTTGTCGAGCCTGCCGCTCTTTATAAGCTCCCAACTCCCCCTCGAAAAGCCCTCCTCATCACTGACAGCGGTGAAGATGACGTTGGGCCTCTCATTTTTTGGAAGCTCCGAAAGCTCAAGGAAGGCACTTAGGAGCGCTGCCAGCCCACCTTTCATGTCGGCACTCCCGAGTCCGTAGAACCTATCCCCATCAAGCTCGCCCCATGGGTTCTTTGTCCATCCCTGAGATAGGTGCACCGTGTCCATGTGCCCGTTTAAAACAACTGTCGGGCCTTTACCTTTGAGGTAAGCGACCACATCATCGCCAAAGCCTTCAACGGGAACTGTCTCCACAGGTATGCCGTTCTCTTCGAGGAGTGAAGCTATGAACTCCGAAATCTCGTGCTCCTCTCCAAAGGGGGACTTTATTGAGACGAGACGTTTTAATAGTTCAAACTCATCCATACGATCACCAAGAAGAATTTGAGTTAAGGCTTAAGTACTTTTCAGGGAGCTTTTAGGAAAAGCTTGACCAAAGAAACTTTGCAAGGCAAAGTTTCATCAAAGTTTGTGGTTCTTGTTTGTAAACGGTTTTGAAAGGGATTTTTCATTAAGGGCTCTTGTTTAAGTGTGAATTCAATTTTAGTGAGAGCTTTCGGAGTGAGTTTACTTTTAATCGACGCCCGTAGGGCGTCAAAGAGAGAAACTCCTTCTTGATAAGCTGAAACTTAGGGGAATTCACTAATGCTAACTTGTGTATCTTGAAAATCCTCGTAGAAAGGCAATTTCAGAAGGAACCACAAACCCTGATCAAACTTCGCGATGGAAGCTTTTAGGAAAAGCTTCACCAAAAGTTTGAATGTCTTCTTGATGTTGGCCTGATGCGGTTAGATTCTCTTGATAGACGGGCAGAGAAGTGTGGTTTTCCTTTCTTTTTAACGCCCGAAGGGCGTTATACTGTGAGCAAACCCCTTGAAAACTGCTAATTGATGAGAAGAATCACTAAAAACAGGACGCTTAAAAGGACATTCCACCTTTGATGAAACTTTTCGCCAGCAAGCTTTTAGAAAAAGCTTGACCAAAAAGTGCCCTTTCTTCCTGAACTTGCCCGTTGATGAGCGTATGCTCGCTCAGAAAGCAAGTTCGCGCGGGTTTAACTCTAAAATCTCCCGTTAATGTGATTTCGAACTTTCTTTTTAGCGCTCTTTGAGCGCTATACTGCGAGGAAATCCTGTAAATCTAGCAACTAGATAAGCAAACCCGCTCAAAAGCCAGCTCATTAAAAACGCATACTACTCTTCCGCCAGCGCTTTCGCAAGAAAGGGCTGATGTGGTGGGGGCGCGGGGATTTGAACCCCGGTCCGCGGGTTTCTCCGGGTCAGAGCTCCAAAGGCTCATCCCCAATCAGTAAACCCGCAAGTCCTCATACCTCTGGAGCCCGCGATGATGGACCAGGCTACACCACGCCCCCGTCCGGGAGTAGCTTATCCGCTTGGGGTTTATAAATTTTGTCCCGACAGTTTTATTAACTTTGGATTACAAAAATATAGTGAGGTGGTACCCATGGAGGAGCCAGTAGTTATCGGCCACGACAAGTTCAAGATTGGGGAGGACGAAACCGCAAAGAGGGAGCTGAGAGTCGTTAAAGTTCACGACGACGTTATCCAGATTCAGGAAGAAGTTCACGGCATAATTGCCCTAGTCGGGGCCAGCTCAAGCGTCAACATCAAGAAGGATGAGCTCAAACAGCTGATAAAGATCGCAAAGGAAAAGTTCGGCTGGAGCGACCTCTGCGAGTGAATTTCTCCTTTTATAGACATTTTGATGTACAACATTCCGCTTCTATCACCTTCGAATTTAGAGTTTTCTGAGTATCATCGACAGTGATATTAACGTTTTATAAGCATAAAAGAGGTTAAAAATACCGGTGGTTGCCATGGCCGTTGGAGATAAGATCACCATCAGCGTTATCAAAGCGGATATAGGCGGCTGGCCTGGACACTCAAGGGTTCACCCGCAGCTCGTTGAGACAGCCGAGGATGTTCTTTCAAAAGCAGTCGAAGATGGCACTATAATAGACTTTTACGTTGCAACCTGCGGCGATGATTTACAGCTCATCATGACCCACAAGAGGGGCGTTGACAGTCCAGACATACATGGCCTTGCATGGAAGGCCTTCGAAGAGGCCACCAAGGTCGCAAAGGAACTCGGTCTCTACGGAGCTGGCCAGGACCTCCTCAAGGATGCCTTCAGCGGCAACGTCCGCGGAATGGGACCAGGAGTTGCCGAGATGGAAATAACCCTCAGGAAGAGCGAGCCTGTAGTTACATTCCACATGGACAAGACAGAGCCCGGAGCCTTCAACCTCCCGATATTCAGGATGTTCGCAGACCCGTTCAACACCGCGGGCCTCATCATCGACCCGAAGATGCACATGGGCTTCCGCTTTGAGGTCTGGGACATCCTCGAGCACAAGAGGGTCATTCTTAACACTCCAGAAGAGCTCTACGACCTTCTGGCCCTCATAGGTGCAAAGAGCCGCTACGTCATCAAGAGGGTCTATCCGAAGCCTGGGCACCCAATCCCTGAGAACGAGCCGGTCGCTGTTGTCAGCACCGAGAAGCTATACGAAGTAGCCGGAGAGTACGTCGGAAAGGACGACCCAGTTGCCATCGTCAGAGCCCAGAGCGGTCTACCCGCCCTCGGTGAGGTCCTCGAGCCCTTCGCCTTCCCGCACCTCGTCAGCGGCTGGATGAGGGGTTCCCACAACGGCCCACTAATGCCGGTCCCGATGCACCAGGCCAACCCGACCAGGTTCGACGGCCCGCCGAGGGTTGTCGCTCTCGGCTGGCAGATAAGCCCAGAAGGAAAGCTAGTCGGCCCAGTTGACCTCTTTGACGACCCTGCCTTCGACTATGCCCGCCAGAAGGCCCTTGAGATAACCGAATACATGCGCAGGCACGGACCCTTCGAACCGCACAGGCTCCCGCTAGAGGAGATGGAGTACACTACCCTTCCGGGAGTTCTCAAGAGGCTCACCGACAGGTTCGAGCCTATCGAGTGATTTCCAGCCCTTTTCTGTTCATTTTACCCCTGTACCGTTTTATCCACCAAGGTTTTTATATTTCAACACCCTATAGTCTAAGCTGGAGCGGAAACCTTAAATATTCTTCAAGTTGATTTCAACACTCGGAGTGATACAAAGGTGGTGGGAGCATGAAGTTCACGGTGCTTCACCTGAAGCTTGACGAGAGGAAAGTTGAGAGCGAGGAGTTCGAAAAAGAGGGAGTTTACGGCATCATAGACTACGGCCTCGAACTCCATGAGAGGCTTGGAACTCACTCAATTGAACCGTATGATCCGAAGAACGTTGTCGTAATGGGGATGGGGCCGTTCTCGGGTTCAATACTGCCCGGTGCCCACAGGCTTATGTTCTTCTTCCGCTCGCCGCTCTACGGGACGCTCTTCCCGTCGGCGATGGGCGGTGCCGCCTACGCCTTCAAGAACGTCGGCGTTGACTTCGTCACATTTGAAGGGAAGGCTGAGAAGCCGGTTGTTGTCATCCTCTACAACGACGGCTCGAACATCAACGTCGAGCTCCACGAGATAGAGCTCGAAAAGCTGATCGAGATCTGGAAGGACTATAAGGGCGAGGAGGGCGTCTACGCGCTCACCCAGTACCTCATAGACACCTTCGGCGAGAGGTTCGACTTCGAGTACCGCATCGCCGTCGTGGGTCCTGCAGCCCTCAACTCCAACTACGGTGCCATCTTCTCCCAGACCCTAAGGAAGGGCAAGCGCGTTGAGGGAAGCGAGGACTGGGCGGCAAGGGGTGGCTCTGGAAGCGTCCTCCTCAGGGCCCACAACGTAGTCGGTATAATCTTCGGTGGAAAGCCGAGGAAGAGGGAATTCCCGGGCGAGGATATCTCGTCATTCAGAACCGCCAAAGAGATCGTTGAAGGCGTCCACAAGAAGCCCTACAACGACGTCATAGCTGAGAAGACCGTCAAGTACAAGTACAACCCCAAGCTCAAGACAGGAGGAACTTTCGGTGGGAACTACCCGGCGGAGGGCGACTTCGTCCCGATTCTCAACTGGCAGATGCCCTACATCCCGAAAGAAGAGAGGATCAAGATCCACGAGGCAATAATGAAGTACTACTGGGAGCCCTTCAACAAGGAGGCGATAGAGACCAAGAACTGGACGAACTGCGGTGAGCCGTGCCCGGTCGTGTGCAAGAAGTACGCCAACGGTCACCACATCGAGTACGAGCCGAGGGAGGCCAACGGCCCGCTCAGCGGCGTTATAACCCTCCGCGCCAGTGACATAAGCGTTCCGGCCGTTGATGCGATGGGCTTCGACGCCATAGAGTTCGGCGGAACAGCTGCGTGGGTTCTCGAGCTCGTCCACCGCGGAATACTCAAGCCTGAGGAAGTCGGCCTCAGCGATGTCCCAGACTTCACGAAAGAGGCCCTCCTTGAGAGGCCCGTCGAGGCCAGCGAGAAGAACGCCAAGCTCGTCGCTGAACTGGCCCACCGCGTCGCCTTCGCCGAGAACGAGATAGCCAAGATACTCGGCCTCGGGAAGAGAAAAGCAAGCGTAATCCTCGACGAGAAGTTCAAGGACAGGCTAAAGTATGGCGAGAGCTTCAAGGACTACGCTGTGTTTACCCCCCTCGGCGAGGACGGCGAGATGACGCCGACGATGTACTGGGCCATCGGAAACTACATCCCGCTCCCGATTCAGGGGAGGTACTGGACGTTCTACCAGTTCGGAGTCTTCCTAGAGCCCGAGGAGCTTGCCCAGAAGATTATCGCCAGCGCCCTATGGGAGTTCTGGTACGACAACGTCGGCTGGTGCCGCTTCCACCGCGGCTGGATGAAGCCAGTACTTAAGGCTCTCTTCATGGAGGCCTACGGTGAGAACGTTGACATGGAGGAGCATGCTAAGAAACAGATAAAGCGCCTTATAGAGTTCGCGAGGGAGGCTGGCTATACTCCAGTGTTCTGGGACAGCATGCGCGTCATCGACCTCGTTGCCAGGGGAAGTGAAGAGTTCGGCAACGAAAAGTGGGCCGAGAAGTTCAAGATCGACAAGGTCGGAACGGCCAGGGAGTACCTTGAGAAGGTGCTCGATACGTACAGCGAGATGCTTGGGGTCGAGTGGAGGCTTTAACCGCCGTTTTATTTCCTTTCTCCCCATTAATGAAAAGAGAAATTAAAATGGTTTCTCAAGCATATAGCCGGAACGCAGACTTCTGAGTGCAAAGAGCAGGAAAACTCCTGTTAGAGCCATCGAAACAGGCAGGGGGTAGGGCTCACGCTCTGCAGTCCAATGGTCGAGCGGATACATGATAACAGGAAAGTAATGGGGTTCAGGTAGAGCACAGGGGAGCTGGAGCGGTAGTAGGCAGGGGAGAACACCACGAGGAGCCAGGGCAGTATTCCCGTGACGGCCATCGCCTTGTAGGGGTTTCCAATCTTCGCACCTATGGAAACCGCAAGCGCCCCCAGCTCAAGGAAAGTTAATGAAAGTGCCAGAATCAGAAGGGGGATGTTTATTCTGCTAGTTCCCTGATAGTAAACGATAACCGCGAGACCCAGGAGCACCTGGGGGAGGACCAGCAGGGAGTAAGTGAGGAACTGGGCGAGGACTACCGCTGATATTCTTGGGGGTAGTGTTGAGTAAAGCTCAAGAACACTGGGTTCGAAGACATTGCTGACCCTGTTCGTTAGCGTTCCGAGGAAAGAACTAACCAGAGAAACAACGATAAAGCCGCTCACCAGGTAAGAGATGTCCTCCGGAGTTCTCGAGCTGGAGTTCATGAGCATCATAAAGAGCAAGGCGAAGGGCATGAGCAGGAGGTTGACAAAGAGGAACGTCCTGTAGAGCCGCATTCCCTTAAGCTCCATCCCAATTAGAGGACGAATCATTCGCCATCCCTCCCGATGAGGTTTATCACGAGGTTCTCAAATGAGGGGGACTCAATCTCGAGGTAGGACACCCCCGCACTTTTGAGGATTGCATCCACAGTCCGCAATGCATCCTCAAGCGTGTCGAAGGCCAGCTCGTAGAGGTCTCCGCGTTTTTTGTGCTCCTTGGGGAGGATGCTCTGGGGTATCTCCCTCCCGGGGATTAAACGAACCTCGGTGGGCATCTTAACCATCGAGACTATGTCCGCGGGAGTGCCGGAGGTCACTATCTTTCCATAAACGAGGAGGTACACCCTGTCGCAGAGCGCCTTTACTTCGTTCATGTCGTGGCTGGCGAGGAGAATTCCTTCCCGGTTTGAATTCCTTATTACATCCCACAGCCGGTGCTTTGTAACGATGTCCACCATGCTCGTGGGCTCGTCCAGCACGAGGACCGGAAGCTCCTGAATGATGGCCATCGCCAGCAGCAGGGACTTTTTCATACCCCCCGAGAGCTGATACCCGAAGAACTTTGCCGCCCCACTGAGACCGAGGAGCTCTAGAACACCCGATATTCTCTTCCCCATCTCGGCTGGTGAAATGCTTTCGCCCCGCATCCTGAGGACGTACTCCAGAACCTCCTCAACCCTCAAAGAGGGAAAGCTGAGGGGATACTGAGGCACGTAGGCAAGGGTTCTTTTTACAATATCTGGGTTATTCACGATGTCCCTTCCCATCACCCTGATTGAGCCTTCCGTTGGCTTCAAAAGCCCCAGAAGCTGTCGTATGAGCGTGGTTTTTCCAGCACCGTTGGGACCGATGATCCCAACAATTTCATTCTTCCTGACGCGGATTGAGATTCCATCGTTGGCCTTTGTGCCGTCGGGATACACCTTGGTGAGGTTGTCAATTTCTATCACGTTCATCCTTCGCCCTCCAGAAGTTTTTTATATCTTGACTTAACATAAAGTGCTAAAAATTCGCTGTAATTCTGTAGGTGCTCTATATTACAGGAAATTTTGGACTTTGATGAACTGGCCATCCATCTGCATCCTCCGTAGCATACTGGGCCAAATTTACAATTGAGAGCACATGGTGGCTCGAAGTTTATTAAAGAATACCATCTAGAACTTGTGATGACAAGATTGCCTTCTTCGTCAATGTATCCATCCGGATTTGAATATAGAAAGCCTGGGCATTTATAAACATTTAGTTGTTCATCCACTGCAAAACTAAAGGCATGGTTTGCCATACATGGGCCAAGTATTAGGGGGTTTCCTATGGAATACCCCAAATCCACAGCGTAGGAATAAATCTCAATTAGTAGTTTTGAAATATGTTGGGTTAATTTATAGCTCTCACCTACATGTATCGACGTTTGAGTTGGGAATATGTATTCAAAACCAACTCCTTTTAGTAACTTGTGAAGCCCGTATTCTTCTTTCAAATAGTGTAATAAGGACTTGACACTGGCGATATTATCATCATTTATATTTGATCTTAATATAATTCTTTTCCGATATTGGTCAATATTATCGATAATATTTTTTAGAATGATATCAAAGGTTCCACTTCCATCAGAGTATGGCCTCATTTTATCATGCGTCTCTTTCATTCCATCCAAAGTAATTTGAACCGAGCTAATGTAGGGTGCCAGCTCCTGGGCTCTTTGTTTGGAAAATAACGTCCCATTAGTTATTATGGACATAGAGGTTTTAATGCCGATTTCTTTTAAAGAATCTAAATCTCTTACTGCCACTTTTAGAGTATTATAATTCAACATTGGTTCTCCTCCGAAGAACACAACATTGACATTTCTCAGAATGTTTATCCTCTTGTTTATTAGTCTCATTATTCTATTCCAGCTATCAGTTGTTAAATCCTGATTACTGTCTAAAGCTTTTCTTAAGTCTTGGTAACAATAAGGACAGGAGAGATTACATCTTGAAGTTAAGTTCACAAACATTCCCATGTGTGTTGGAGTATATTTTAGAACATTCACATGAGTCCTCATTAGCTCCTTTTCATCTAATTGGGAAGGTATCAAAAATCCCAAAGTGGTTAGTTCTTTAATTAGGCTATCATTAAGAGTTCCATTGTCAATATCAGCGTTGGCATTGCTGATACTATTTTTAAGCCTGTTCCAAGCATCTTCTGAAATAGCAACTAATGAGCGTGAAAGGGTATTAAATAGTATTATACGTCCCTGATATGGAACAGCGAGAGTATATCTCGAGAGTTTAACATTTTTCATATTTCTCCACCCCCATTTTCAGTAGTTTAGTAGTTCAAAATTTAAAAATAAAAAGATAAAACCCCATCAGTTCGGGTTATCCTTCACAGGGTTACAGAAGCTCCCGCAGATGAAAAAGTTTGGCTCGTTGAAGCCGAATGCTCCCCTCTCTAGCACAATCAATTCCTCCACGTTATCACCTCCTTAAGTTTTTGCAATATATTTTGAACAACTTATATTTATAAATTTTTCTATTTGTTTTTGCTAACCATATTTTATTCTCTTTTTGAGGTATAAAATTATTAAAACTTAAGTTTTCTTCTTAGAACGGATCAAAAGAAGCATGAGTAAAGGAGTTGTACATCCATACAACGGCCAAACCCTTATATTTTTCCTCACCCTTGGCATTTCAGGTGGTAGAATGAGGGCAGTGGTTATTGGCTCTGGAATCGGCGGGCTTTTGACAGCTGGATTTCTAGCCAGGAAAGGCTACGATGTCACGGTTCTTGAAAAAGCTCCTTATATCGGCGGCCGCTTCACAAATCTGAATTACAAGGGCTTCGGCCTCTCAACGGGAGCCTTTCACATGCTCCCTCACGGCGAAGACGGCCCACTGGCACACCTCCTAAAACTCCTCGGTGCGAACGTCACCATAGTGAACTCCAACCCAAAGGGCATGATCTTCTACGAGGGCAAGACCTTCCACTACCGCGAGGGCTGGAAGTACCTCGGCTGGAAGGAGAAAGCCAGGGCGATGAAACTGATGGCGGACATAAAGAGAAACAAGCTCCCGACCGGAGAAGAGGCCGAGATGAGCGGGCGCGGGTGGATTAAGGAAAAGATAGGCGACAACGAGTTCACCGACCTCTTCATCAAGAGCTTCCTCGGCTGGGCCGACAGCGTGCTGGATGTACCTGCTGGAGAGCTGGCCAGGGAGATTAAAGCGGCCCTAAAGTGGGGCGGCCCTGGACTCGTCAGAGGCGGCTGTAAGGCCTTAACCGACGAGCTTGCGAGAATTGTGGTGGAAAACGGCGGAAAAATATTGACGGGGAAGAAGGCCGTTGAAGTCGATGCCGAGGCAAAGAAGGTGGTGACGGCCGACAACGAGGAGTTTCCTTACGATGTCCTTATCTCGAACATCGGCATCAAGGAGACCGTTGAGCTCCTCGGAAGGGAGAATTTCGATAGGGAATACCTCAGGCACGTTGAGTCTCTGAAGCCGAGCGAGGGGATAAAGTACAACGTCGCCCTGAAAGGAGAATCAAGGATCGGGAACACCGTCGTTTTCACTCTCGATACTGAGAGAATAAACGGCTATAATGAGCCAACAGCTCTAAGCCCGGAGCTCGCTCCAGAGGGATACACCCTCATAATGCTCCACCATGCCCTTCAGAGCAGGAACGTTAAGGAGGAGCAGAAGAAGGGCATAGACGACATTTACAGAATCTTCCCTAACCTCGATGAAGAGGGCGAGATCCTGCTCATCCAGACCTACCTCGACGGAAATCCTGTCAACAGGGTCGCCAGCGGGCAGGCCGTTGAGGACTTCCCGATTCAGGATATCTACATCGTCGGCGATGCCTACAAGCTACCCGGCGGGATAGAGGTCGAGGGTATAGCCCTCGGTGTCATGAAGACCCTTGAAAGGCTCGGACTTGGAAGCTTTTCCGAATGGTACCTCTGAGCGGCACTTTTCTTTACATTTGTAGAGTGGTTGGCATCTTTCCCGAACCTTATTCAAGTGAACATGAGTGAAGCCTAACGAACGTTTTTATGCCAGTGAGCGTAATTAGTCATCCCTGGAGGTGAGAGCATGAAGAGAGTTGTCATAGCCTTGGGCGGGAACGCCATACTCCAGCGAGGCCAGAAGGGGACTTACGAGGAGCAGATGGAGAACGTGAGGAGGACTGCCAAGCAGATCGCTGACATAATCCTTGACGGCGATTATGAAGTCGTTATCACCCACGGAAACGGTCCACAGGTTGGTGCGCTCCTTCTCCACATGGACGCTGGCCAGCAGGTCTACGGCATCCCAGCCCAGCCTATGGACGTCGCTGGAGCGATGACCCAGGGGCAGATAGGCTACATGATCGGCCAGGCGCTCATAAACGAGCTTAGGAAGAGAGGGGTCGAGAAGCCCGTCGCAACGATAGTAACCCAGACCATCGTTGACAAGAACGACCCAGCCTTCCAGAACCCGAGCAAGCCGGTCGGCCCGTTCTACGACGAGGAGACTGCCAAGAAGCTAGCAAAGGAAAAGGGCTGGACGGTTATAGAAGACGCCGGGAGGGGCTGGAGGAGGGTAGTTCCGAGTCCCGACCCGAAGGGGCACGTAGAGGCTCCGGTCATAGTTGACCTCGTCGAGAAGGGCTTCATCGTCATAGCGAGCGGCGGCGGTGGCGTCCCAGTGATTGAGGAGAATGGAGAGCTTAAGGGCGTTGAGGCGGTTATAGACAAAGATTTAGCCGGTGAAAAGCTGGCTGAAGAGGTTAAAGCGGATATCTTCATGATACTCACGGACGTGAACGGCGCGGCAATAAACTACGGAAAGCCCGATGAGAAGTGGCTCGGGAAGGTAACCGTGGACGAGCTGAAGCGCTATTACAAAGAGGGCCACTTCAAGAAGGGAAGCATGGGGCCGAAGGTTCTTGCCGCGATAAGGTTCGTTGAGTGGGGAGGCGAGAGGGCAGTAATAGCTTCCCTTGACAGGGCCGTCGAGGCGCTTGAGGGGAAGACGGGGACGCAGGTTGTACGGGAGTGAATTTGGAGCAAAGTTTTTTGTTTTACCATTATTCTGTCTCAATTTTGAATGTTTTTGAAGACTTTTGTAGAATTCGCTGTTACAGAGTTGGCTACATCAAACAAAAGGGAAACGAATCTATCGTGCTCAAGACAATACCGCCGAATCATCCAAAAAGTTTTTATTTACTCTCTCAATTTCCAGTCCAGATGTCCGAAGTGAACAGAGCTGTTCTAAAAAGGGAGAGGGGTAAGAGAGATGACAACGGTTAAAGTAGACCCAGAGGAAATTAAGAGGATCAAGAGGGAGATTGAGGCCCTGGAAAAGGAGAGAAACGAGATCAGGGCCAAACTGGATGAGCTCGAAAAGGAGCTCCAGGTCTGGATTCAAAAGAGGGATGAAAAGAACAAGGAAGTACAGCAGCTCCGCCAGAAGGGGCGCGAGTACAAGGCGAAGAGGGATGAAATAAACCAGAAGATACAGGAGCTTAAGAAGAACCGCGAGGAGATCAACGCCAAGCTTGACCTCCTCTACCAGGAAATACTCGAGTACAAGACCAAGAGAAACGAGTACAACCAGCTCAGGAGGCTCAAGATGTCCCCCGAGAGGATACAGGAGAGGATCGAGAAGCTTGAGTGGGAGCTCCAGACCAACCCGAACATAACTCCAGAGAGGGAGAAGCAGATCGTTGACCAAATACAGGTTCTCGCGACCGAGCTTGAGATCATCCAGCAGGCTGAGAGGTTCCACAAGAAGCTCGTTGAGACGAGGAAAAAGGTAGACCAGCTCAAGAAGGCCAGGAAAGCCATCAGCCTTGAGATACAGAAGCTCGCCAACCAGAGCCAGCAGTTCCACGAGCAGATGATTCAGGCCTTCAACAAGGCTGACGAGGTCAAGAAAGAGGCCGACGAGTACCACCAGAAGGTCGTCGAGCTCCGCGAGAAGGTCAGGGAAGCCAGGAAGCAGCTCAGGGAGATCGAGAGGAAGATCAGGGAGTACGACGAGAAGCACAAGGAGCTCATCGCCTACCGTCTTGTCGCCAAGATGCGCGCCAAGAAGGACGCCAACTTCGAGAAGGCAGTTGAAGCCCTCGAGAAGTTCAAGCGCGGCGAGAAGCTCACCCTCGACGAGCTCCTGCTCCTGCAGAGGTACAACCTCGTCTGAGGAATCGCTATGGAAGTCATCAAACACGAAGGACCCGGAAGGCTTGGGGTAGTCAGGCTAGGGGATTATTCCTTCAGAACTCCCGCGTTAGTCGGGATAGACTTTACCCTGTCTCCCTTCAACTCCTTCTTCCATCCCAAAGAGCCGGGCGAGTACGACTTCAACCTCGCTCCCTCGATACCTCTCGGGTTCTACACTCCCGATGAGGTAATCCAGAAGGCCATCGGGAGGCTGTGGAGTGTAAACTACGATGGCTTCAACGCCTTCTACCTTCCTGCCCTGAGAAGAACGGAGTACCTTGAGGAGTTCTTCAAGATTATAGATAGACACAATTTCGATGCCGTCTACCTCGGCAACTCGAAAATTCTAATCAAGGAGTACCGCTACTTCGTGAGGATTTTAAGGGAACTCCGCGAGAGGTTCCCGAACGTCATGATTATAGCCGACCTTGAGCCGTTCTTCTACCCGCTGGCGGTTTATCTTGGCATTGATGCCTTCGATACCCGCTCTCTCAAGCTCTACGACTTCGAGGGTAAGGGATTCACCCAGTTCTCTCCATTCCTTTGGAGCAACGAGCCCAACTCCCTCGACTTCGCCCGCGAAGTCATACTGCTCGTGAGGAAGGCCCTTGAAGAGGGCAAGCTGAGGTATCTAGTAGAAAACTTCTTTCCGACCCAGTACAACGCTGGAATTCTGAGAATAGCGGACCTTGAGCACCCAGATTATCTTGAGAAATACACTCCAATCCAGAAGGAGACGGTATATTTCATCAGCGATGCATCCATCAGAAGGCCCGAGGTCAAAAGGTGGCACGAGCGCGTGCTTGAGCGCTTCACACCGCCCAAGAACGTTGAACTCCTCCTGCTCTTCCCTTGCTCCGCGAAAAAACCCTACTCCTTCTCAAGGAGCCACACCCTTTACAGAAGGGCCGTGAAAGAGGCACTCGGTTCGGGAACCTCCAAGGTTCACGAGCTGATACTGACTTCACCCTTCGGCGTCGTCCCGAGGGAGTGGGAGTGGCTGGCCAAGTATGACATAGTAGTCACCGGCCACTGGAGCGAGGAGGAGATAAAGCCCGCCGCTGAACTCCTGGCCAAGACGCTCGAGAAGTACCCGGAGGACATCCCGATAGTAGCTCACCTCGATGAGGCCTACGTTGAGATAGCGAAGCTCGCTTCCGAGCTCTCCGGAAGGGAGATAATCTTCACGGACGTCAAAAACGGGACGACGAGTCACGAAAGCCTCCGCTCACTCACCGAGACCCTGAGGGAGTTCCAGATTGAGGGGACAAAGGAGGACAGGACTTATCGCTACTTCGAGAACATCAGGAAGGTCTTCGACTTCTACTTCGGCGTCGGTGCTGGAGAGGCCATTCTTCCTGAGAACGGACAGGTTAAGGGCTCAAAGATGCTACGCATCTTCGTTGAGGGCCAGCAGACCGGAACTTTCACCGACGGCGTGATAAGCGTAACTCCCTACGGAATGCAGAGGATATACGATGCACTCAAGTCATACTGGGTGAAGATAGACTTCGAGCTGAGAGGAGACGTCTTCGCTGTCGGCGTTGAAGAAGCTGACCCGAGGATAAGGCCCGATGACATAGTCGGCATAGTCAGGGATGAAAAGGTAGTCGGCGTAGGGAAGGCAGTCCTCAGCGGCGAGGAGATGGTCAGGGCGAAGAAGGGAGTGGCCGTTAAGGTGAGGAAGAGGGTATGACTTCTTCAAGTCTCTTTATTGGAGAATAAAAGCCCTTCTTGATCATTTCATTCAGGAGGCCGTTTGCGTCCTCCAGCTCAAGGACTCCTTTTCTAACGCCAAGTACGAGGACTCCAATGGTGCCAGAAACCTTAACACCTAGCAGTCTAGCTTTCTTCCTTGCGTCGTAGTCATCGCTGAGCATAATTCCACCCCTAAACTTTGCAACGGCTATGCAGGATGCCTCTCCTTTTCCGAGACTTTGATTGAGCAAGGTGTAGAGCTCTCTTTCCTCCTCGGTAAGCTCGATGACGTTTAGTGGAATTTCGAGGTTTGGGTACTTCCCTCGCTTTATTCCAACCTCAAATTCTTCCATCACTTGAACCGTTGTGGTGCCTTTATCGCCTAAGATAACCTCCAGAAGGTCGAGATGTCCTGTTTTGGCAAAGTTCGAAATAACTGTGGTGTCCACTACAAACACTCTATCGCCTCCACCTCGGAAGCAACGTCGTCTCTGTCCGGCGTTCTTATGGGGATCCCCCTGCGCTTGAACTCTTCAATAACTTCCTCCCTGGTAACTCCAAGGACTTCTGCAGCTTTTCCAAGGCTTATGAGTCCATCAATGTATGCAGAAATCACGATCTCCATGAAGAGCTCCCTGTCTTGTTTTATCAGGGATACGGCCCTCTTAGGCATAAGCTGGGCAACCTTCTCAAACTCCTTCAGTATCCAGACTTCTTCCATAATCTCCCCCGCATATTTTTAGAGTGCACATGACTTAAGCGTTGCGCAATATCTAAAAATCCCACTTGCGTGTTTTCCAACATGCCCAAGCACTTCAAGCGCGGAGTGAAGAGGGAGCACCACTTTCTCAAGGGCCTAGAGAAGCCGCTGGAAGAGATAGCCAGAATCCCTGGAGTGAAAAAGGTAATCCCGGGTAGGATATACGCGAGCGACTCCAGAGGTTTCGAGATAAAGGTCACTAGGGAGACTCAGACGGGTTTAAAGCTCGTCGCCAAGAGCGATGGAAGCGTTCAGGAGGTCTTTTTGGTCGTTGATAAAGCCGATAGGAAGGGGGTGTGGAGAGAGATAGAATCGCTGGCCGAGGAGTGGGGAAAGTAATCAAAGCTCCCTCTTTCCCTCAAAGAACTCGATCAGCTCCTCGTCGCTTATCTCATCGTCGGCTTCAGTGTATCCAAGCTCCCTCTTCTGGAGGTCTATGAGGCCCGGCGTCAGGAGGAGCTTTCCGTCCAGCTTCGGCACCGCGTAGTGGAGCGTTATTTCACTGAACTCGTCGAGCTTTATCGTGGGGTGCTCCTCGTACTCGATTTCCTCCAGCCGTTTTCCGTCCGCTATGAGCTTAGCAACTATCGAGGCGCCGTCTATTGAATACTGAGGTTTTCCGATGTGCCTGACTTTAACGCCTTCCATCTTTGAGGTTATGAACTCCCTCGTCCTTCCGCGTGGAACTGCATCTCCGAGGATTCCGCCGACCACTATCATGGTGTCCTCCTCTATGTCTTCGGGCTTCAGCTCCTCCTCAGCCTGGAGGTCAAGAACGATGAGTTTTGAACGGTCGAAGGGGAACTTCGTGACGCTCTCTGTGATGACGCTCCCAAGCTTCGCCAGCCTCTCCCTCTCATCCTCGCGGACGTTGGTAAAGATGAGCTTATCCCCCCACCACTGGGCGACGTGAGAGTACTCGAGCCACAGCCAATCACTAATATCCTCAAGGTGCTCGATTATCAGGTAAGGCATTGACACCACCGATGGGCTTTCAGCGGGGCTCTTAAAAACTCTACCGTTCGGGCGATTTGAAAACTTTGTTGATGGAAACGAGACAAAATCCTGCCTCACGGACGGGTAGGGACTTAAACGTGGAGTAAAGCTTTTAAAGTCACGATCCCTCTATACTACGGGCTTGGACTGCGGTGGTAGTCTAGCCTGGTCTAGGACACCGGCCTCCCAAGCCGGTAACCCGGGTTCAAATCCCGGCCACCGCACCATCTTCTCAAAAACCTTTTAACTTCCAGCGTTCTGTTAACTAATGGTGCTTACCATGAAGAGCTTCTTAACCGAGCAGCAGATTAGGGTTCTCCAGCTTAGGGCCAAAGGGCTGAAACAGAGCGAGATAGCCGAAATTCTCGGGACGAGCAGGGCCAATGTGAGCATTCTAGAAAGAAGGGCCCTTGAAAAGATTGAAAAAGCCAGGAACACTCTTCTCCTGTGGGAGCAGATAAACTCGAAGATAAGCGTTGAGGTCAAAAAGGGTGAGGACATCTTCCAGGTTCCCGAGAAGCTCTTTAAGAAGGCCGACGAGCTTGGAGTGAAGGTCCCCTACAGCACGGCAGAGATAATAGCGTTTCTGGTGGAACATGCGCCAATAGATGACAGGCTGGCCAAGAGGGACTTCACGCTCTTCCTGGACAGGGAGGATAGGCTTCGCGTTAGCGAGTGCATCTTAGAGGATTTTGATGAGATAGGGAAGCACGAGGGCGGTAAAGACACCATTTAATGCCATCGCAAGCCCGCTAACTCCCCCAGCAATCTCATCCTCCAGCAGAATCCTAGCCGTTCCCAGGCCGTGAGATGTGACCCCCATTGCCAGCCCCCTTGCCACTCTGTCCCTGACTCGAAATACGTTCAGGAGTTCCGGTCCAACCGCATTCCCGAGTATTCCAGTCAGAATAACGAGGACTGCCGTAAGGGAGGGAATTCCACCAATTTTTTCGCTGATTCCTATGGCTATTGCAGTTGTGACACTCTTGGGGGCTATGCTTAGGAGCACATTACTGCTCCCACCGAGAACCTCTGCCGTGTAGAAGGCACTTAGTATGGCAACGGTTCCACCGACCGTTATTCCCGCTGCTATCTCCTTCCAGTACGCTTTGATTGTATCAAGCCCCCTGTAAACGGGGACGGCAAGGCTTACCACAGCCGGCCCGAGGAGGAACTTAAGTATCCCGGCGCTCTCCATGTAGGAATCGTAGGAAAAGCCGCCGAACCAGAGAAATGCCGCTATCGTGGCTATTGAGAGGAGAACAGGATTTGTGTAAAAGGCCTTCCTTCTCGCGTGGAGCTCCGAAAAAACGTAGAAGACTACGAGGGTTATGGCCATGCCGTAAGGGTTCACCTTCCTTCCCTCCTCAAAAGCTCAACGACCTTTGCCGTCGTGATCAATGTGACCAGAAAGCTGACCACGATGGCACCCACGACCGGGATAAGCTGGCTCTTAAGGAGGCTGATGTAGAGTATTATCCCGACCCCCGGAGGAATGAACATAACGCTCATGTTCTTTACGAAGAGTTCGGCCTCGTTCTCGACCCATTCCAGCCGGACAATACCGGCAGTTAAAGCCGCAAGTAGAAACAGCATGCCGAGGACGCTCCCCGGGATAGGTAGGTTAAAGGCAGAGCTAGTGAACTCTCCAAGAGCATAGAAGCCGAAGATTATGGCCAATCCCCTGTAAGCGTTCATGGTTCTTCTTAAGCGGCGGAATATAAAAGCCCTCCGGCGAAAAGGCAATAAGCTAAGGGACCTACTACCACGGGTGATACCATGCTCTTCAAGAACTATCGCTTTCCGGGTAGGTACGGCCCCGAGTGGGGGAGCGGCGGGATCTTCGGATTGAGGTACCACAATGGCGTCCTTTATTTCACCGTGGCCTTCGAGGCAGAGGCACACTTCATAGACGTGAAGAGCGGTGAAGAAAAGACCTACGATTTCACCTTGGTCGGAGACGCCCCCACGAGCGGCGGGGACACTTACAACGCCGTTGAGACCGTTGACGAGTTCATCTACTTCGGCGGCTGGGTACATGCTCCAGCGGTTTACCGCGAGGACAGAAGGATACTCTTCAACAACAAGTACTCCCACGTGCACGTCTATGACACCGCGGAAGGCTCGGTCAAGCTCCTTTGGAAGGAGTCCATACACCATGAGACCGACTGGGCCGGCGAGATAAGCGACATCATCTACGATCCCTATGGCGACAGGCTTCTCCTAGCGAGGGAGGATGGTCACGCCAACCTCGGCGTCTACTCCCTCGACAGGAAGAGGGGAAAGGCCGAGCCCCTCATAACCGAGCCGTCTCCGAAGGGAACGCGCGTCCACGACGTTGCCTTCTTCGGGGTGGGCAACAACTTCACAGGCGGAGTCAGGGAGTTCAGAGCCCTCGACCTCATAAGCGGGAAGTGGGAGGCCTTTAAGCCAGGGGGTAGCGTGGACGGAAAGCCCTACGAGAGGCCCGAACTCGGGGCAATGGCTTCGGCCTACAACAGGGCCTTCGCCTTCGTCCGCGGTGGAATCTTCGCTGGCAACCCCTACATGGGCGAGGTATTCACCTTCTACCGCCTCCTCGACTTCCCGACGTTCTACGCTCCCTTCCGTGTGAACGCAATAAACGTCGGTGGAGGAATCCTCACGGCATTCAACTCCCATCACGATGCATCGTACAGGAAGGATTCAAGCGATGCTGGAATCGGATGGGACTTCACGAACACCCTCGTGGGGCCAAGCGTCCTCGTTTACATCGCTCCACCGATGGTGAAGATAGTTGGAGCCTTTGGAGCGAGGGTAACGAGCATCGAGAAAATGGACGGGAAGCTCCTTGTGGCAACTAACACAACACCAAACACCGGCGCTACCGAGGCGACGCCCTTCGACACCGGAAACAGGGATATAGTCGTTCTGGACGAGAAGATACTCCAGGAGAGGCCGCCGGCGGTGAGCTTTTCAGTCCCGCTCGACCTCCTAAGAAAAGCAGGTAAAAGAACCTTCGGGGGCATTCCTCTCGATGGTTACAAGAGTGCTAGGGCTATATTCTACGTGAAGAACGACATAAAGCTGAAGGTCTACGAGTACGACCTCTCACTTCCAGCTGGTACTGCGGAAGAAGAGATCGTTGACCTAAAGGCAGGGAGAAACGTGATCGACCTGAGGACATTCTCCGGAATCGTGGGCTTCGAGCTGGAAAAAGAGGTGAAGGGAAAAGTAAGGATAGAGCTCCTCTGAGCTCTCCCTTTTTACAGTTTGAACTTGCCGATGATGTCGCGCAGCTTCTCCACGATGGCCTTTAGATCTGTGGCGGCTCTCTGGAGTTCTTCTATTGCGGCTGTTTGTTCTTCGACGGCGGAGCTGACTTCCTCAGCAGAGGCAGTTGTCTCCTCAGCAGAGGCAGCGAGATTCTCCAAGGCTTTCAGAGCCTTGTCAACCTCCTCCTGCGTCCTGAGAATCTGCTCCTTCACGTGACCCAACCTAGCACCAGTATCACTAATCAATTCAGCAATGTTCGTCAAGTACTCCGTGGTTTCTCTAAGAGTCTCCGACGACTCACTAACAACACTCACACCCCTCTGCGTGGCATTGACGGCATCCCTAATCTCCTCCGTCATCCTGTTGATAATCTCCTTAATGTTGTCAGCCGCCTTCTTGCTCTCCTCGGCCAGATTCCTGATCTCCTGTGCAACCACAGCAAAACCCCTACCAGCCTCTCCAGCCCTCGCCGCTTCAATGGCAGCATTCAAGGCTAAGAGGTTAGTCTGCTCTGCAATCCCAGTAATAACGTTCGTAATCTCCTCAATACTCCTGCTCATCTCATTAACCCTGTTGACTGCGGCCTCTATGTTACCCATCATCTCCTGAATGCTCTGAATCTGCTGTGCCGAAACCTCACCCTTCTGCCTGCCCTCCTCAGCAATGTGAACAACCTCGTTGACAGCACCCTCAAACTCCTCCATGGCCCTAACGCTCTCCTCACTCATATCAGCAACCAACCGCATGCCCTCAGTAATCTCATTAATGTTCTCCTGCTGCCTCTGCGCCTCAATACTAACCTGCTGAACAGCCTCATTCACCTGGTTGATAGCCTCAGTAACGTCGTTCGCAACCTGAGCGAGGACGTTTGCTCTCTTGTCCAGCTCGTTCGTGACGTTCACGATTTCGCCGATTAGACCTTTGAGCCTGTGGGTTGTGTCCCTCAGATCTTCTAGGACCTCCCTGAGTTCACCCTTTGCCTCGACGCTGAGGCCGTTGCTTAGATCACCCTCTGCAAGGCGCTCAAGTTTGCTCGCTATGGTGTCCAGGGCCCCCACGAGGTCCTTTCCAACCGATTCAAAGGCCTTTATAAGCGCTCCAATCTCGTCGTCTTCGAGGTACTGTATCCCTCTGAGCTTCTCCCGAACCTCGCTCAGCCTTCCGTCCGCCAGGGCCTGGGCCACGTCACGGAGCTGTTCGAGGGGCTTTAGCGTGGTGTTCAAAGTCCTGTATGCGATTCCCAGGACTATCAGGCCGAAGACCGCCGCGAAAACAGATCCCAGTAAGGAGGTTTTTATGCCAGAGTTAACTTCCGAGTTTATCTCGCTGGCGACCTTTTCAGTATTCGCTTTTAGAGAGGAATCAATGGCGTTCATCATCGGGTCGGTTAGCTCGTTTATGGGAACCGTTGCCAGGACTATCCAGCCGGTCGTTTTCATCCTCTTGTAGCCGCCTATCTTGTCCACTCCTTTGAATGTGTACCTAATCCATCCGGTCTCCTTGTTCTTGTCCAGCTCACCGGCGAGGCTTGCCAGGTTCGGATCGTCGTGGATGTTGAGCTTCTGAACGAGGCTCTCATCGGGGTGAACAATGATGGTGCCGTCTTTGTTCAAAATCGCTATGTAACCTGTCTGGCCTATCTTTATCTGCTTGGCCTGATCTATCAGAGTCGAGACGAAGACATCAACACCAATAACGCCAACGAACTCCCCGTTGATGTAAACAGGCTCAGAGAAAGTAACTATCCATTTGCCCGTTGATGCGTCTTTATAAGGCTCAGTCCATACTGGGCCGTTCTTGTCGACTGCTTCCTTATACCATGGCCTCACGCGGGGATCGTAGCCTTCTGGGAGAGGCTCGTCGGGCCACATGTACATCCCGCCGGTGGTGCTTCCGAAGTAAACGTAGGCCACGTTGGGATCGAGGTTTTTGACCATCTCAAAGCGCTTGAGAAGAAAAGCCTTGAACTGGGGATCGCTTTCGTCGTACTTCGAATACGCCTCCAGGACATCCTGAACGGCCACATCCCCCATCATGCGCATCTTGTCGAAGTAGTCGTCGAAGAGCCTCGCCCCCAGCTCGGCGGCACTTACAGTTATCGTGCCCGCCTCCTCTGTTATTGGCTCCTGGACGCTCTTCTCCATTTCCTTGGGCAGAACTTCGTTGAGCTGAACGTCGAGCGTTTTTTGGATGTTGTCCCTCATCTTGAGGGTCGCATAACCGACCGTAGCAGAACCAATGAGGAGTGTCACGAGAACAGCGGCTATCACGATGACGGCTATCTTCTTCCGGAATTGCAACGGAATCACCCCCCAATCTTGGAAGCTCTAGAAGTAGTCTATGACTTCATTTGTTAAATCCCTTTTGTGTAGGGGCTTATGTAGGTAATTACGATGGCAAAAAGGGAGAATCCACGAAACAAAAGAAAAACATAACTGATTCAAAAAGATCAAGAATGGGAGAAAACGTTGTTCCAGCTCATGCTCTCCTCGATGAGCTCCTGAACCGTCAGAGTTTTCTCCCCGACGACTTCTGGCTTGAGCTCTTCAAGCGCCTTGAGGAGTTCCTCTCTCGGAAAGAGCTCCTCGTCAAAGATTACAAAGCCGTTCCTGGCGTAGCCGTTGAGGAATATTCTCCACACTCTCTCGTCCTTCTCAAGCTCGTACTGCTTTATCGTTGCCTTCTCCCAGTTGATGTCGCCGAACTTCAGATCAAGTCTGGTAAGCTTCTTGTTGAAGACCCTCTCGGTTGTCATCTCCACCACCTCACTCCTTGTTCAGCCCGAAGTAGTCCTCGATGTCAATGTAGGTCTTCCTGTAGAGCTCGCTGTTCCTCATCTTCTCAACGAACTCCTTGGAGCGGAAGTACTTGTCCTTCTTGTAGTCCCAGTCCGGATGGAGGGCCTTCCACTCCTCCCAGGTGTAGCTGAACTGGGCCTGCACCTTGTCACGGTAAAGCTCTGGAATGACGTTGAAGGTACAGAAGGGAACAATCCTTCCGTCGGGCATCGCGTAGTGGATGACGCAGCGCTCTACGCGCTCAACGTCGTAGTTGTACTCGTCCATGAAGTGCATCATGCCGACGAAGAGAGCGTTCTCGTGGAACTTTCCGAGGGCATCGTAGTTGCCGTGCATGAAGGCGTTCTTGATGAGGTCGAGGACTTTGACTCCCTTCGGGGCGTACTTGTCGTCGTAGAAGCTCCTGAACTTCATGAATATCTCCGCACCGAGCTTGAGCTTCTGGAGCTTTCCAAGCTTCTTCCACTGCTCGATTTCCTCGGCCTTGCTCTCAAGGAACTCAACGAATCCCTCAACGTCGAGGAACCTCGGGATTGGGACGACGCGCTTGTTCTCGCGGTCAAGGAAGACATAGGTAGCGGCACCGCATGCGAAGTGGCTGGTCATGTAGTAGCGTGAGCCCGTGAAAGCCTCGAAGAACCTCGCTATGTGGCCTGCTATCGGAATTGGATACCAGTCTTCTTTGGCTATAGCTCCGTTAGTCTGCTCCTCGATTCTCTTGATGGCACCGGGTATCGTTATCCTGAACCTCTGGCGCTCCTTCTTCGGAACCCTTCCAACCTGGGAGATCGGCTGGAAGTTGACTCCCCTGACGATATCGAGGTGGTTGAGGCCGAAGTTGATTATCGCACCGAGCTCGTGGTCGTTAACGTTTCTGATCGTGGTGGGCACGAGGACTATACCTGGACCACCCGCCTTCCTCACGTTCTCGAAGATGAGCGGGATCTCCCAGTGGTTCTTCCAGTTGGTCTGAGGGGTCATTCCGTCGTAGCTGAGGTAGAGGGTGTTGGTTCCGGCTTCCCTTATCTTCTTAACCAGCTCTGGGTCAAAGGCAAGCTTTATTCCGTCGGTGTTGAGCTGGACGTGATCGTAGCCCTCTTCCTTGGCTATCCTGATTATCTCAATGAGGTCATCCCTCAAAGTCGGCTCTCCTCCAGTGAACTGGACGGCGTTGGCGCCTATAGGATGCTCCTTCTTTGCATTGCGAAGCATCATTCTAATCTGCTCAAGGGTCGGCTCATAGATTGGCTGTCCCTCGCGGGCGTAGAAGAAGCAGTACCAGCAGCTCAGGTTGCAGCGGTTGGTGAGAACGATGTTGAGAAGGTTCGTATGGGAGCGATGCCTCGGGCAGAGGCCGCAATCAAGGGGACAGTTGACACCGGTGTTCTGAACGTTGGCGCTGAAGAGCTCTTTCTCGTCCCACTTCCACCGTTTAAACCTGTAATACATCTCAACGTCCTCGTAATAGAGGTCGGTTATCATTCCCTCGGGGCACTTCTTGGTTATCCAGACCTTACCATCCTTCTCCCAGACGACTGCAGGAACAACCCTCCTCGTCTCGGGACAGAGAGAGTACGTCCTGTGCGGGAGTTCAGCGCCATAGGCTCTGCTGGCATTCTTGAGAAGCTCGTAAAACTCCTCCTCGCTTATTTCAGGGAACTCAACAATATCCCTGATCCGCTTGGTAGATTCAGCAAACTCTTTTTCACCGCTGGGAACTTCGCCAATGCTTTCAGCCATAAGGCTTCACCCCTAATTCTGCCTCTGGCTTGAGGTTCAATTCACAGGTATAAAAACTTTTGCGTAAATATGAAGATTTTCCTTCATAGGTATGGGACAAAATTGAGAAGTCCCCAGGTTAACGTTAAAAGGGAAGCCGGGAAGTAGGGGCGGTGGTAGAATGCCGGCGCGTGACATGAGGATGGAGATGTTCGTTAGGGCAATAATGAGGAGGGACTTAACCAAGGCGAAGGGCCACATGGAGAAGCTCATAAAGATAGCCGGAAGCGATGAGTGGGGCAGGGGATACGCAAGAGCAGTCGAGGGCATAATGAACGCTGTAAAGGACAACGATACTGATTCTCTTATCGTTCAGCTGTTAACGACCAACGACAGGGAACGGGCAACTGAGCTTTTGAGCGTGTACTCCGAGATGGCAGCGCAGGAGTTCAGGGACGAGTACGAGAAGGGCTACTACACCGCTTGGGCCGAGTTTCTGAAGGCTTATCTGAACCAGAAAACGCTCGCGTGATGAAGATGGGAAAGGAAGAGCTCATGAAAAAGCTTGAGGAGAAGATCAGGAACTGCCAGAAGTGCCCACTTGGAACGCTCAGGACGAACGCAGTTCCAGGAGCTGGGAGCTACGATGCAAAAGTTATGTTCGTCGGTGAGGCACCAGGCTACTGGGAAGACCAGAAGGGTCTGCCCTTCGTCGGTCGAGCGGGAAAGCTCCTCGACGAGCTTCTTGCTGAGATTGGCCTGAGCAGGGACGAGGTGTACATCACCAACATCGTCAAGTGCCGCCCACCAGAAAACCGCGATCCTACCGAGGAGGAAATAAAGGCCTGTTCTCCCTACCTCGACAGACAGATAGACATAATCAGGCCGAAGGTCATAATCCCCCTAGGAAGGTACTCAATGAACTACCTCCTCAGGAAGTTCGGCTTTGAGCCGGAACCGATAAGCAGAATCCACGGAAAGACCTTCGAGGCGCATACCCTCTTCGGGAAGATCATAATAATGCCGATGTACCATCCAGCGGCGGCCCTCTACAAGCCGCCGCTAAGGGAGGAGCTGAGGAAGGACTTTCAGAAGCTGAAATCACTCCTGGAAAACATCTGAATTTTTTCACAGATTTAAAAGTTCCAGCAAAACAAAGATCAATATTATCTTTTTCTTATACCTAAACCTTTTGAGCTCGTATTGAAAGTCAAGAGATGTTTTATGTAAAACTCCAAAAGATACTTGGGAAGACTTTTTATAGCTTTGATGACCTAATAAGTACTTGAATATATCGCCGAGTACCATAACGACAAAGAATCGCCAAGTATATGGCAGAGAACTTCGAAATATCCAACCAATAAGGCAAAAAATATCGAAAGACTTATAAAAGTCCGAATTTCCTTTGGTTGAAAATATTTGGGGGTGAAAATGTGTCGGACTTTGGTGTGCTGTCTCTGCTACCACCCCTCGTTGCGATAGGTCTTGCTATATGGACAAAAAGAGTTGTCTTGGCGCTGTTTGCCGGTGCCTGGATTGGAGGCCTTATGGTTTCTGGCTGGAATCCCCTAACGGGGACAACTCAGACCCTCGAGTGGGTTGTCGGCAGTGTTACAGACGACTGGAACGCAAGGATACTGGTGTTTGACTTCCTCATCGGTGCGGGTGTCGGTTTGATATACAAATCTGGCGGAGTGCACGCACTCGCAAAAGTTCTCGGGAGCAGGATCAAAACAAGCAGGGGCGCCTCAGTCCTCGGGTGGCTCATGGGCGTTCTGGTGTTCTTCGATGACTACACAAACACCATAATCGTCGGCAACACCATGAGGCCGATAACCGACAGAACGAGGGTTTCTAGGGAGATGCTGGCATACATAGATGATTCAACCGCGGCACCGGTTGCGGGCCTTGCGCTGATATCAACGTGGATTGGATACGAGCTGGCCATGATAGGCAAGGGATTTGACGGTGTCGGAATTACTTACAACTCCTACGATGCATGGCTCTCAAGCCTTCCGTTCAGGTTCTACTCAATTCTAGCTATAATTCTGGTCTTCATCGTTGCCTACACCCACAGGCACTACGGTCCGATGCTCCATGCCGAGTACCGCGCAAGGACTACGGGAAAGGTTCTCCGCGACGGAGCTAAGCCGCTTATGACCACTGAAACCGACCTTGGCGCTCCACAGCCAAACGGAAGTCCCTGGGACTTCGTGATACCCATCCTGACCCTAGTGATAGTCTCACTCCTCGGCCTGTGGTATACTGGAGCGGCCAACCTCTACGCATACGATCAGGGACTCGACTGGTGGACTGAGCTCGACAATCCCTTTGGGGTCCACTTCACAGATTATGGGTTCGTTGACGCATTCAGGGAAGCAGACGCCGCAACAGCCTTGCTATGGGGATCCTTCACCATGGTTCTCGTTGCGAGCATAATGCTCGTCGGCCGGAAGAAGATGACCGTAGAGCAGTGGGAAGACACCGTCATCCGCGGTATGAAGCAGATGCTCTTCGCAAACACTATACTCGTGCTTGCGTGGACTCTCGGAACTGCGGCTGACTCCGTCGGAACCGGAAGCTATGTGATAAACCTCGCCACCAGCTCTGGCCAGGACCTCGGCCCGTGGATGCCGCTGATAATGTTCCTGGCGGCAATGTTTGTGGCGTTCACAACGGGAACGAGCTGGGGAACATTCTCAGTAATGGTTCCGCTGGGAGTTCAGCTGGCTCTCGCCTTTACTGGCGGCCACGTGAACGAAATAGTCTTTGCCACGATCGGGGCGACCTTTACCGGGGCAATCTTTGGAGACCACTGCTCACCGATAAGCGACACAACGATTATGAGCTCGATGTTCTCCGGCTCGGACCACATCGACCACGTTACAACCCAGATACCCTACGCTGTTACTGTGGCGAGCATAGGTGCAGTGCTCTACCTGCTCTTCGGCCTTGGAGTCAGGAGCTGGATAATACTTCTACCGCTTGGAATAGTGCTCCTCGTGGCTGCTTGGTACGTCCTCAGCGAGTGGTACGGCAAGAAGTACGGCATCCCGCACGGAAAGGTGCCCATCTACGTCGTTGAGGAGTGAACTTCAACCTCTTCTTTCCTTTTATATCCTGAAAGGCTTTTAAGAGCCTCTTCTGAACAATTCTGGGGTGAAAGCATGCTCATCAGGGCGTTTATTCCAGCCCACATAACGGCGTTCTTCGTGCCGGTGTTCCACGAAGAGCCGCTGAAGGCAGGTTCGCTCGGCGCTGGTGTGAACCTCTCGAAGGGCACCAACGTCTTCGCCAGCATCGAGACTGGGACGCTGGAGAGGCACATCCACGTCGCCTTCAACGGGGAACCCGTGAAAAGGGAAGAAGCGGAGATCACATACTACGTTGCGGAAAAGCTCGTACCCAAGGACTTCCTTGGAGAGGTTGAGGTATGGCAGTACTTCGACTTCCCCAACGGCTACGGCTTCGGAAACAGCGCCGGTGGTGCCCTTGGAACGGCTCTAGCTTTAAGCTACGCCTTCGGCGGGACGTGGCTTAGAGCGGCTCAGCTTGCCCATGAGGCAGAGGTAAAGCATAAGGGTGGCCTTGGAGATGTGATCGGACAGCTCGCTGGTGGAATTGAGGTGAGAATTAAACCAGGAGGTCCTGGAATCGGGGTTACTGACAACCTGTTCTTCGAGGACTACAAAGTTCTCGTTGTGCCCCTAGGCAGGCTGTCCACAAGGGAAGTGCTCGACGGGGACGTTGTAAAGGCCATCGAAGTCGAGGGCAGAAAGGCGCTTGAAGAACTCCTAAAGGAGCCGAAGCCAGAGAGAATGATGGTTCTGGCCAGAAACTTTGCAGAAAAGACAGGTCTTCTCCCGGGAGAACTCTCCGAGATAGCGAGAGAGCTTGATAAAGTCCTGAAGAACCCGAGCTCAATGATAATGCTCGGAAAGGGGCTTTTTGCACTCGTAAGAGACGAAGAAGCTGAAAAGGCAAAGCAGTTGCTGAGTGATATGAACCTTCCCTACGACATAGCCGAGATATACACCGAGAGGCCGAAGGTCGGGCGCTGGGTCGGGTAGCCCGCTACCCTTTTATTCTCCTTGCCGTATTTTATCCGGTGGTGAGAATGAGCGATATGCGCTACTCTGAACTGGCCGATCTCTATAGACGGCTCGAAAAGACCACGCTCAAGACCCTGAAGACAAAGTTCGTTGCCGATTTTTTAAAAAAGACTCCAGACGAGCTCCTTGAGATAGTTCCATACCTAATCCTCGGAAAGGTCTTTCCCGATTGGGACGAGAGGGAGCTAGGCGTGGGAGAGAAGCTCCTAATAAAAGCTGTCTCTATGGCAACGGGAGTCCCCGAAAAGGAGATAGAAGACTCCGTTAGGGACACTGGCGACCTGGGAGAGAGCGTTGCTTTGGCCATAAAGAAAAAGAAGCAGAAGAGCTTCTTCTCACAGCCGCTCACGATAAAGCGTGTTTACGACACCTTTGTCAAGATAGCGGAGGCCCAAGGCGAAGGAAGCCAGGACAGGAAGATGAAGTACCTCGCCAACCTCTTCATGGACGCTGAACCGGAGGAAGGCAAGTACCTGGCGAGGACGGTTTTGGGGACGATGCGCACTGGAGTCGCTGAGGGAATTCTTAGGGATGCAATAGCTGAAGCCTTCAGGGTGAAGCCAGAGCTCGTTGAGAGGGCTTACATGCTGACGAGCGACTTCGGATACGTTGCCAAGATAGCCAAGCTCGAGGGCAACGAGGGGCTCTCAAAGGTCAGGATACAGATAGGCAAGCCGATCAGGCCGATGCTTGCCCAGAACGCGGCCAGTGTTAAAGATGCCCTCATCGAGATGGGTGGGGAAGCGGCCTTCGAGATAAAGTACGATGGCGCGAGAGTACAGGTGCACAAGGACGGGGACAAAGTCATCGTGTATTCCAGAAGGCTTGAGAACGTCACGAGATCAATCCCAGAAGTCATTGAGGCCATAAAAGCGGCCCTGAAGCCAGAGAAAGCCATAGTCGAGGGAGAACTTGTCGCAGTTGGAGAAAATGGACGGCCAAGGCCCTTCCAATACGTGCTTAGGCGCTTCAGGAGGAAGTACAACATCGACGAGATGATAGAGAAGATACCGCTCGAACTGAATCTCTTCGACGTCATGTTCGTTGACGGCGAGAGCCTGATAGAGACTAAGTTCATCGACAGGAGGAATAAGCTTGAAGAAATAGTGAAGGAGAGCGAGAAGATAAAGCTCGCCGAACAGCTTATAACAAAGAAAGTTGAGGAAGCGGAGGCCTTCTACAGGAGAGCACTTGAGCTCGGCCATGAGGGGCTTATGGCAAAGAGGCTTGATTCCATCTACGAACCGGGGAACAGAGGCAAGAAGTGGCTCAAGATTAAGCCCACGATGGAGAACCTCGATCTCGTCATCATCGGTGCAGAGTGGGGAGAGGGAAGGAGGGCCCATCTGCTTGGTTCGTTCCTCGTTGCTGCCTACGACCCGCACAGCGGCGAGTTCCTGCCTGTGGGTAAAGTCGGGAGCGGCTTCACAGACGAGGACTTGGTCGAGTTCACGAAGATGCTCAAGCCATACATAGTACGCCAGGAAGGCAAGTTCGTCGAGATAGAGCCGAAGTTCGTCATTGAGGTCACCTACCAGGAGATACAGAAGAGCCCGAAGTACAAGAGCGGCTTCGCCCTGAGATTCCCGCGCTACGTCGCCCTTAGGGAAGACAAAAGCCCAGAAGAGGCCGACACAATTGAAAGGGTGGCGGAGCTCTACGAGCTCCAGGAGAGGTTCAAGGCGAAGAAGTGAACTCCCCTCCCTCATCCTCGGCGAGTGAGATTCCTTTTCCCTCCCAGAACTCCCGAGCTTTCCTTTTTCTTTCCTCCAGAGCTTCCCTAGCTTTTCTGTGAGCCAATTCAAAGGCTTCGTCCACACGATAGTAGGTGTACACGATCGCGACGATTCCCAGAATGGAAGCCAGCAGAGAAAGGTCCGAAGCTGCCAATGTTACAAAAACAGGAGCGTCGTAGAGGGTGTGAAGCAACGCCGCCTTCAGGTAGCCCGAAAGGAGAGAGCCCCTTAGAGCCATTTCGAGGGCGATCGCCGTGAAGGAGACGTGATACATGACCACGACAACTCTGAGGAGAGCACCCAGGATGTTGCCGGAGAAGAAAAGAGTCACTCCATAAAGAACGGCCTCTATAACCGCGAATATCAAAGCAACTTTGACTGTCAGCCTCCAGCGGTAGAGCTCATCTCCACCACGGAGATATGGAAAGAGCTTCACTCCTTCCTCTACAAAACCGGCTACGAGCGGCAGGAACAGAAGGCCCGCATCAGAAAAAATGAAATACAACGCAAGGAGTTCAAGAACGACAGCCAACATAAAAGCCAGAAATCCATACTTCAGGGCTTTCCCTGTTTCCACTATAGGAGTTATCCTGTCCAGGGTAGAGAGCCAGTTATCAACCTTTCCGTACAGCTTTACCCCCACCAACAGGGCGGATATCAAGTAAAGTATCAGCATGATTACACTGACCATAATATCACCGTTAACACTTTCCATGATTACATTAAAAGCTTTTCCCGGCAGTTTTTTATACTTAAACCCAAAGGTGAATCATGGGGATTACCATGAGTGACTCAAAAGATGAACTCATCAGGATGTTTTTTGACGAGGAAGCGATACTATTTGGCCGCTTCATACTGACGTCGGGGAAGGAGAGCAACTACTACATAAACGTCAAGAAGCTCAGCACCAAGCCTCGCGCACTCAAGCTCATAGCAAAGCTCATGGCAGGGGAAGCACAGAAAAGAGGGATAACCTTTGACAGGGTTGCCGGGCCGGAACTCGGAGCCGTCCCGATAGCCACTGCCCTTGCTCTGGAGACTGAAAAACCGCTCGTCATCGTAAGAAAAAAGCCAAAGGGACACGGAACCGGAAGCCAGCTTGAGGGTGAGGTTAAAGCAGGTGATAAAGTTCTTCTTGTCGAGGACGTCACTACAACGGGTGGAAGCGTCTTGAGGGCAGCAGAAGTTCTCGAAAGGGAGGGGGCAGAAATAGCGGCCATAATGGTTGTCGTTGACAGAGAGGAAGGGGCCGAAGAGACCATAGGTGCAAAATACACTTTCCTCCCACTGGTCAGGGTCTCAGAGCTTTTTGCCAGAAGGAAAGAGCCTCAGAAAGAGTGAACGGAGTGTATCAAGAAAGCTATCGAGCAAACTTCTTTTCATTTCTACACCAAAGATCCACTCCCTAAGGACATCGCCGGCCATCCTGATGTCCCGGGCTGCATGGGAGTGCGGGACGTTCACAACAACAGGAATACCCCTGTTTTGACTCGCTGGAACGGCGGGGTCAAAGGAAACTATGCCCACAACGGGAACGCCAACGCTCTCCTCAAGGTACTCAACGATGTCATCAACTATTGGCTTTTCCTCGCGGACCTTGTTCAGTATGACTCCAACTTTGAGACCGTAGGCTTCTCCAAGGGCTTTAAGCTTGTCCACCTCGTTCTCCACCATCTTCCTGAAGGAGTGAACTGGACATCTGCCAAGCTCCACGATGATGAGCTGGTACTGGGCGAGCCTGAAGGTAGAGATGGTATCAAAGGGAATTCCAACGGGGGAGTCTATGAACGTCACATCGTAATTCTCCGCCGCGTCACGCACAATATCTCTGAGCCGCTTTTCATCCATGGTGAGGATATCAAACAGCTTTGAACTGCCAGGAAGAACATCAACCCCTGTCTTGACGTCGTGGTAGATAGCGTCCTTGAGTCTAGCATCAGGAGTAGATAGAAGAGTATGGAGGTTTGTGACGGGGTTGTAGATACCAAAATGAAAGGCCAGCTTTGGGAGGTATAGGTCGCCGTCAATGACGAGCGTTTTATAGCCGTTCAAAGAAAAATAAGTTGAGAGGTTCGCGCTCATCGTTGTTTTTCCTGCCCCACCCCTTCCAGTGACCACAACGGCAACCATGTTAATCAGCTCTCCTCTTCTCGTTTGCTTATTGTGACCAGTTACACTTCAGAGCCGAAGTAGTCCTCAAGTGTTTTGGCCCGAACCATAATGGAGGCTTTATCAACGCCGTAGAAGACCTCAACGAGGCCCTCAGACTCAAGCTCCTTGACGGTCTTAAGCAGCGCTGGGGCAGGGGTTTCAAGCTCTGCGCTCAGCTTTTGGAGGGCAACTGCCCTCTTCTTAGTGCTCAAAACCTTATAGACCATATCCTTGCGGCGGCCGAACATGAACCCGGCACCAATAATACTACGTTGGAGACCTAAATAAACCTTCTGTGAACACTTTTGTCGAATCGTCAGCTCGGCAGATTTATAAAACGGTGCTCAAAATTGTGGCCATGAGCGTGATAAGGGGAACAATAGAAAGGCTCAGCGACGAGGGGCTTGGGACAATCAGGGCTAGTAGAAGGGAGATCCTCGTCCCGTACACCGCTCCGGGCGATGTAGTGGAAGTTGCGCGCTGGAGGAGGAAAAAGAAAAAGCTGATAGCGACGGATTTTAAGGTTATAGAAGAGTCCCCGATCAGGACTGAACCAAAATGCCCGTACTTTGGCGTATGTGGCGGCTGTCTTCTTCAGCATCTCCCCTACGAGAAGCAAATAGAGTTCAAGAGTGAGAAGCTCTCCAGGTATATCGGGACGGACGTTGATGTAATCCCGTCCCCTGTAATCTATGGCCACAGAAACAGGATAGACGTCGTTATAAGCACAGGGGGAATAGGGTTCAGGAGATACGGAACATGGTGGGATGCCGTTGACATTGAGGAATGCCCCGTTTTTGGAAAGACAAGCCGAAAGGTTCTGAAGTCCCTGAGGGAATTCATAGAAGACGAAAAGCCGACTTTGTACGAGATAAGGAAGAACGCGGGCTTTCTGAGATACATCGTCATGAGAGAGGGCAAGTTCACGGGCGAACTCATGGTGAACCTCGTAACTTCGGAGGGCAAACTCCCAGAGAGCTTTCCAGAATACTTCCCGTACGCAACTTCCATCTACTGGAGCGTGAACAGGACCGAGAGCGACGTCTCTTACGGAGATGTAGAGAGGTACTGGGGTGAGCCCTTCATAAGGGAGAAGCTCGACGACGTCACTTATCTAATCCACCCAAACAGCTTCTTCCAGACGAACAGCTACCAGGCCGTTAACCTCGTCCGAAAAGTGGCCGAGCTGGTGGAAGGTGAGAAGGTTCTCGACCTCTACTCCGGCGTTGGGACGTTCGGAATCTATCTTGCGAAGAGGGGTTTCAAAGTTGAGGGCATCGAGATAAACCCGTTCGCGGTTGAGATGGCAAAGAAAAACGCCCAGATTAACGGAGTTGATGCAGAATTCCGCGTTGGTGAGGACAAAGACGTTAACAGCCTCTCCGAATATGACACAGTGGTAGTTGATCCTCCCAGGGCTGGCCTCCACCCCAAGCTCGTTAGGAAAATCTTAAAAGACAGGCCTGAGACCCTCGTTTACGTGTCCTGCAATCCAAAGACTCTCTCCCAAAACCTCAAAGAGCTCTCGGAAGGCTACAAGATTGAAGAGGCCGTTGGCCTCGACATGTTTCCGCACACGCCCCACGTTGAGGCAGTCCTCAAACTCAGAAAAGTTTGAATAATAAACCAAAAAATCCGATACCTTAATAAAGGATTAGTGCGTATTTGAAACTTAGGTGGTGAGATTATGTTAGACGAGAGGGACAAGATTATACTTGAGATGCTCACCAAGGATGCCCGAACACCATTCGCCGAGATAGCCAAGGTACTTGGGATAAGCGAAACGGCCGTGAGAAAGAGGGTCAAGGCCCTAGAAGAAGCCGGGGTAATAAAGCAGTACACGATCGTCGTTGACCCAGCGAAGCTTGGCTACAACCTGGTCAGCATTACTGGAGTAGACACGAAGCCGGAGAAGATATTCGAGGTGGCCAACAAGCTCAAGGAGTTCGACTTCGTCAAGCATGTCTACCTGACCAGCGGCGACCACATGATAATGGCCGAGGTATGGGCCAGGGACGGAGAGCACCTTTCTGAGATAATCTCAGAGAAGATAGGAAGAATTGACGGCGTTACGAAGGTCTGCCCGGCGATCATCCTCGAGAAGATGAAGTGAGAACCTTTCTTTTCTCTTTTCTCGTTCTACAGCATTAATTTCACCAATTCCGCTTATGATTAAGTGTTTTATACTCCGCAGTGCAGGTTAATCATCCTGCTAAAAGCACACAGAACCAAACAGCTTGGGAGACTTCTTAAAAACGGAATTGGCAACGTTGAGAACCATAGAAGAATTCTGGTGGTCCCGCGGCCCGGATTTGAACCGGGGACCTGCGGATCTACAGTCCGCCGCCACTCCCAGGCTAGGCTACCGCGGGACCCTACTGGGCAACCCGTTCCATAATCGCTGGAGTAGGTTTATAAATTTTTCTCTCATTTTCAGCTCGGTGAGAACATGAGGGCCTACGACCCAGTAACGGTTGCCATTCCTCTCGCTTACAGGCTTGAAAAGATAATGCTGGAGAAGAAGTCCCTCCCGAGCGGCGACGAAGTGAAGACAATCTTGAAAGAGCTTGGACTTGAGGAGCTCTACTCCGGGAAGGGACTCGCGCTCCTGAGAAACCAGGACGTTGTTGTTTTGGTATTCCCCCGTGAGAGCCTTGTGATTGATGTAATACCCGCGACCGGAGAGGTCAGCGACGCTCTTGAGGTCATTGCCTACCACGACAGAAAGCTCAACGCCCTCATTCTCGAAGTTCTCCCCGCGAACGACATAGAGTACGAGGGGAACATTGGAGTCGAGCCTGCAATAATCAGCCTCGAGAGTGGGGAGCTTGAGAGTGCCCCCGTCTTCGGGGACTTCAGAGAAGAGGAAGATGGGATTTACCTCGTAATCGACAAGGACACCCTCCAGAGGTGGAAAGAGAGTGGAAAGCTCGACGTTTGTCCGATCTGCGGTGGCGAACTATCATGGAGAGGGAAGAAGGCCATCTGCCTGGACTGCGGCTACGGAGTGAAGGTGGTGGAAGAATGAGAACTGCAAAAGCCCAGCTTGTGAAGTACTCCAGAAAAGCCCACGAGAGGGGCCTGACTGCGGCATTCGGTGGAAACTTGAGCATAAGAGTTGGGGATCTGGTCTTCATCAAGGCCACCGGCTCCGTGATGGACGAGATGACTCCGGAGCAGGTCGCTGTAGTTGCCCTCGACGGAAGACAGATAAGCGGCGTTAAACCCTCTTCAGAATACCGCCTGCACCTTGCAGTCTACCGGGAAAGACCCGACGTTAAGGCCATCGCCCACCTGCACCCGCCGTACTCGATAGTTGCTTCCGCACTGCTCACTGGAGAGCTCCCAATACTCACTCCAGAGGCCGAGATATACCTTGGTAAGATTCCGATAGCACCTTTCAGACCGGCCGGAACCGAAGAACTGGCAGAAGTTGTGGCTGAAAAAATCAGGGAAGCGGACGCGGTTCTTATGGAGAGGCACGGGATTGTGACCGTTGGAAGAAGCCTTAGAGAAGCGTTCTACAAGGCTGAACTCGTGGAAGAAAGCGCAAAGCTGTGGTATCTGAGCAGGAAATGAGCGGAAAAAATCAAAGGCTCACTTGACCTGCTCAAGGGCACCGAGAACTTCCCAGATTATGGTCCTCGTGTGCATCGGCATGTTCGGGTCTTCGCTGATTTCTTCAAGGATGGCTATAGCATCGGCGGCCCTAACGGCCGGGTCGCGGCTCTCATCGAGGAGAACCTCGATGGCCTGCTCGGCGGCCCTCCTAATGTTCCTCGGGACGACGGTGTCCTGAACGACCTGCTCCTTGAGAACCTGCACAATCTGCTGGATAAGCTCGCTCATCTCTCCTCACCCCCTTCGCTTCTTTAATAAAAAATTGTAACTAAAACTCCCTCGGCTTATCTTAAGCTTTACTAACTAAAAAGCTTTTCGGTCAATTGTCGAAATCAATATTCAACACCGCGCCTCGCCAGGATCCCTCTCTGGTACGGGTGCTTAACTTCCCTCATCTCGGTCACGTAGTCGGCCAGCTCAAAAAGCTCCTCCGGGCAGTATCTCCCAGTGAGAACGAGTTCGGTGTTTTCAGCTTTGTTCTTTATCACTTCCTTAACTTCCTCAACACCGAGCATTCCAAAGCCGAGGGCGACGCAAACCTCATCGAGAATAACGAGATCCCACTCGCCGCTTGACACCAGCTCCTTCGCTCTTTCAAGTGCCCGTTTTGCAGCTTTTATGTCATCCTCGCTGGGTTTTCCGTGAACAAAGCCGGGCAAACCAAAGGACTCAATGAGGGCTCCGCACTCCTCTATCTTCTTCTGCTCTCCATAGACCTTGGGAGCTTTCATGAATTGCACTATGGCAACCTTTCCACCTGAACCGAGCATCCTTACAGCGAGTCCAAACGCAGCCGTGGTCTTTCCCTTTCCGTTGCCAGTGTAGATGTGAATCAAACCAAGTCTGTCCTTCCAGCTCATTGTTTTCACCGTTGGACATAATCTCCAGCTCCTTTTATATGTTTGCCAAGAAACTTTGCAAGCAAAGTTTCATCAAAGTTTGTAGCTCTTCTTTGAGGTGGCTTTTTATTCAGGATTTTGGACTGCAAGTGCTCATTTTTGAGTGGAACCTTTATAGGAAACTTCTTGAAAAAAGGGTGTTTTCTTTTCTTTGACGCCCAAAGGGCGTCGATTTAGAGTTAAACACGAGTTGACAGGGTGTTAAGGGTTCTCACTTTCAAAAAGCCATTTGAATTGGAAAATCACGATGGATTAGGATTCTAAAAAAAGAGCTACGAACCTTGATCAAACTTCGCCAGCAAGCTTTTAGGAAAAGCTTGACCAAAAATGTTTCCTTCCCCCTTGAACTTGTTGTTGGGAAGTGCATGCTTCCACCAGGAAGCAAGTTCACGCGGGTTTAATTCCAAAATCTTCCCGCTAATTGTGATTTTTGACTTTCTTTTTAGTGCCCTTCGGGCACTATACGGTGATAAAATCCTTTTGAATCAGCCAATTGAAAGTAAACCCCCCATAAAACGAGCCTGTTTAAAAAAGCATACCAACTTTCCGCCATCCGTCAAGGACGCTTGAACGATAGTGAAAGCGGCGCTGAAGCTTTTAGAAAAAGCTTCACCAAAAGTTTGAATGTCTTCTTGATGTTGGCTTGATGCGATTAGATTCTCTTGATAGAGGGGCGGAGTAATGCGGGTTTTCTTTTTTAACGCCCTTCGGGGCGTTATATTGTGAGTAAACCCTTGAGGATTGCCCAATTTATGGTGAGAATCACTGAAACCCAGCAGTTTAAAAAGGACATTCGCTCTTTGATGAAACTTTGCCCTTCAAGCTTTTGGAAAAAGCTTGACCAAAAGTGTGCCCTTCTTCTCGAACTTTGCTTATTGAGGAGCGTATGCTCTTTCCAGAAAGCAACTTTGCATGGGTTTTACTCTCAAAACCTCTTATTAATTGTGATTTTGACTTTCTTTTTAGTGCCCTTCGGGCACTATGCGGTGATAAAATCCTTTTGAATCAGCAGATTGGTAAGTAAAACCCCCCATAAAACGAGCCTGTTTAAAAGAGCATACCAACTTTCCGCCAGCGCTTTCGCAAGAAAGGGCTGTACTGGTAGCCCCGCCGGGATTCGAACCCGGGTCGCGGGATCCAAAGTCCCGCATGCTTGGCCGCTACACCACGGGGCTGCCCGATAGAGAGACCCGAGTTTTGGCTTATAAACTTTAAGACTACAAAACAGTGCAAAAGTTTGGAAAAAGAGGCCTCAAATGATAAGTGACACGAGGTCCCTTATCGCATTCTCTGGGTCTTTGGCCTTCGTGACGCCGCTCGCGAGGAGAACCCCAACGCTTCCGAGTTCGAGTGCCTTCTTGACGTCTTCTCCCGTGGAGATGCCAGCTCCAGTTAGGACTCCAACGTCAGGGTTTACCTTTTTCACGAGCTCGACGGTGTTCGTGACTACCTCGGGCTTTGCCTTACTGACCGGGATTCCGGTCCCTATTAGCTCTGGCGGCTCAACGGCAACGTAGTCCGGGCCAAGGGCAGCGACCGCCGCTGAAACCGCCGGGTTGTTGGAGCAGACCATTGTCATCAGCCCGACTTCTTCAGCTCTTCTTATCGCCGCTTCAAGGTCGGCCAAAATCATCCTGTTCTCCGAGTGGTTGAGGAGCGTTCCGACAGCCCCGACTTCCTTAACGGCCTCTGGAAGAACGTGGCCGGTGTGGCTTCCAGGCTTTATCGGGTCAATGTGCTGTGCAAAGACTGGGATTTCAACACTCTCAGCTATCATCCTCAGGTCGGCCAGCTGGGGGGCGACGACGATCGTTATGCCCGTCTCCTTCCAGACTCTCTCAGCCGCCTTCGCTATCTCCAGAGCCCTCTTTCCTGTTGCCTCGATGTAGGTCTTGAAGTTTATCGCTATAATCGGCTCCTTTAGCTTCGCCATGGGTATCACCGTTAGTGTTATCACCTTTGGGCTTAAACGTCTTTCGGAGAGTTTCCTTTCCAGTGGAGCGGCCTTCCAAAGGGGTCAATCAAGCCGGCACGGATTAAAGAAGAGCTTATCTTGTCCCCGAGGTAGCTCTTTATTATGGGAATCGTCACGATGTCGAGCGGCTTTAATCCCTTCTCCTCGCGCGCCCTGTTCACGATGAGAGCGCCTTTGTACGTCTCCTCGCTGACGACTATGGCCTCGAGACTTTTCATGCTGTCAGCGAAGCCTATTGCAGTATGTATCTTTATTATCCTGTAGTTGGTGTAGCCGTTTACCTCAATGAACTTGAGAAGATCCTTAAGGCGGTGCTCATAGGGGAGTATCCTCTCGGCGTAGGGCTTGTTCCTGACCATCTCGTCGGAAGTCAGGCCGATGTAGACTATCTTCCCTACCTCGAAGGCCTTTCTGAGCAGGGCCTTGTGGCCGAGGTGAAGCCTGTCGAAGGTTCCACCAACGACGACTTTTCGGTACTTTTTTCTCATGGTCCTACTTACTCATGCAGACCAATAAGCTTTTTTGTCCCGCTGAAAACGGTAAGTGGTGGTGAGGATGAGCCTAGACTTCTTTTTCTACCCGAAGAGCGTCGCGGTCTTCGGCTCGTTCAAGAAGGGGGCTATAGCCTACGAAATCCTGAGGAACATTGTCGAAGGGGGCTTTAAGGGGAAGATAATTCCAGTGAACCCAAAGGGTGGAACCGTTGAAGTGAGCGGTAAAACCTTCGAAATCAGGGAGAAGCTGGACGAGCAAGTTGATACGGCCATAATAGCGGTTCCAGCCAAAATCGTCCCTGCGTTGATTGACGAGATAGGGCCGCTCATCAAGGGTGCCGTGGTTATCTCGGCGGGATTTTCTGAGGTCGGCAACGAGGAGCTGGAGAGGGAGCTTGTGAAGAAAGCGAGGAAGCACGGCGTAAGGCTGATAGGGCCGAACTGCGCGGGCATCTTCGGTGTTCACGGGAAGTTCTTCGGCTCCTTCGAGGTTCGCGTTAAGCCCGGTGGACTGGCATTGATCAGCCAAAGCGGCGCCTTCGGCGGGGCGGCGTTGGCAATGGGAAACGACGAAAGGATCGGCTTTTCCGCCTTCGTCTCCTACGGAAACGCTGCTGACCTAAACGAGAGCGATTTTTTAGAGTACTTTGCCGATGACGAAAATACCAAGGCGATAGCCCTCTACATCGAGGGAGTGAAGGACGGGAGACGCTTCCTTAACGCGCTCCGCTACGCTTCATCGAAGAAGCCTATCATAGTTCTCAAGGCTGGAAAGAGCGCAAGCGGCGCCAAAGCAGCAGCATCCCACACTGGCTCTCTGGCTGGGAGTTATGAAATCTACCGCGCGGCGTTCAAGCAGGCGGGAGCGATAGAGGTCGAGGAGATGGAGGAGCTGTTCGACGCGGCGAAGGCCTTCGAAATGTACCAGAGAGCTGGAAAGCGCGTGGCCGTTATCACTAACTCCGGGGGGCCGGGTGTTCTGGCAACCGACAAGCTCGAGAGGCTCGGACTTGAGATAGCGAAGCTGGAGGAGAAAACGGTCGAGGAGCTCCGCTCCTTCCTTCCCCCTCAGTGCTCATTGAAGAACCCGATAGACCTGATAGCAGATGCGGACTACGAGCGCTATAGGAAGACTATCGAGGTCGTCTGCAAGGATGAGAACGTTGATGCACTCCTCGTTATCTGCGTGCCGCCGATATTCATACCAAGCGAGGAGATAGCGAGGGCAGTTATAGAGGCAGAGTGCGACAAGCCAGTGATAGTGAACTTCATGGCGGGCGAGCTGGTTAAGGAAGGTGTCGAACTCCTCGATGAGCACGGCATTAAAAACTTCCCGACGCCCGAGAGAGCGGCGAGGGCACTGAAGTGGCTCTCGATGAGATAGCCTGTTCTGGGCTTCCAATACCAAACCCTTTTATACCCTCTCCTTTTAGCATGCCTTAGCATGATAGCGCTCGGCATAGAGGGAACCGCCCACACTCTTGGCATAGGCATAGTGACCGAAAAGAGTGTCCTCGCCAACGTATTTGACACTCTCACAACGGAAAAGGGTGGCATCCACCCAAAGGAGGCCGCCGAGCACCACGCAAGGCTACTGAAGCCGCTCCTCAGAAAGGCCCTTGAAACCGCTGGAGTAACGATGGAAGACGTTGACCTAATAGCATTTTCCCAGGGGCCTGGGCTGGGGCCTGCACTCAGGGTCGTTGCCACAGCAGCGAGGGCGCTCGCGATAAAGTACAACAAGCCCATAGTCGGCGTGAACCACTGCATAGCCCACGTCGAGATAACGAAGATGTTCGGCGTTAAAGATCCGGTCGGCCTCTACGTGAGCGGTGGGAACACGCAGGTTTTGGCATTAGAGGGCGGCCGCTACCGCGTCTTTGGAGAGACGCTGGACATCGGCATAGGGAACGCGATAGATACCTTCGCGAGGGAGCTCGGTATAGGCTTTCCTGGGGGACCTAAGATAGAGAAGCTCGCCCTAAAAGGGGAGAAGTACATTGAACTGCCCTACGCTGTCAAGGGCATGGACCTGAGTTTCTCGGGCGTTCTTACTGAAGCCGTCAGGAAGTACCGTACTGGCAAGTACAGGATTGAAGACCTCGCTTACTCCTTCCAGGAAACGGCCTTCGCGGCCCTCGTAGAGGTCACAGAGAGGGCAGTTGCCCACACTGGCAAAGAAGAGGTTGTCCTGGTCGGGGGAGTTGCGGCAAACAACAGGCTCCGCGAGATGCTCAAAATCATGGCTGAGGACAGGGGGATTAAGTTCTTCGTACCGCCCTACGACCTCTGCAGGGACAACGGGGCGATGATAGCCTACACAGGCCTGAGAATGTACCGCGGAGGGGTAAGGTTCAAGATTGAAGACACCGTAGTTAAACAGAAGTTCCGCACCGATGAGGTGGAAGTTGTATGGGACTGATAGTACCTTGGCTCGTTTTTGTAGCCGACGTTATACTCTTCCTCGCTATTGGGTATGCTATTGTATTCCTTATAAGGAGGCTCAACAAATACGGAGACCCTCAGTTGAATGCTTTCATCAAGTGGTCGCTAGTTTTCCTCGTGATAGGGGAGATTGGTAGAATAACCGACTTGATTGACGATTTCTGCTGTGCTAGCTCGTTCGATACCCTTCAGTATGTTACGTATTTCATCTCCATCGTCGGCATTATATACTCTGTTATCCACTACATAAAGCTTGTGGAAATGAAATACTTACCTGCAGTAAAGAAAGTTCCAAAGCTAAAGAGCTCATTTAAGGCCCACATAGTCTTTTCCAAAAACAGATTGCTCGACGTTATAGACGTCCTCAAGGAGGGAGACTTCCCCGTTCTTGTCATAACGAGGTCCCCTGATTTTTATTCGGGGCTCAATAGGGAGAACGTTTCTGCCATATGGGTCACGCAGAGCGGAAAAGGCGTCGCACCAACCGCCCTCCACGTTCTTCAGGGAATCATCCTCGATTTCGTACAGGAAAATCCAGGCTCGGTCGTTATAATAGACTGCCTCGAGTACCTGATGCTCTACAACGACTTCAAATCAGTCTTCAAGTTCCTGTCCGCGCTCAAGGACTACGTGGTGATTCAGCACGGCTCGGGTCTGATAGTCTTCGTGGATGAAGAAGTGCTGAGCAACCAGGAGAGAGCACTCCTTCTGAAGGAGTTCGAACCGCTCTAAAACCTGCTCTTTATCTTCATAGTGTACTTGGGATATATCTCCCTGTTGAAGCGCACGAACTTAGTTTTTCTTGGCGATCTGACTATCGTTATCTCTGTTTCTGGCGAGAGGTACGTGTAAAACTGTCCGTCCACTGAAAGGATTACCTCCCTAGTCATGGCAACGTTCCTGACGTCTATCCTGCTGGAGGACGGTACTACCATGGGCCTTGAGCTGAGGGCTATGGGAGCTAGAGGGGCTATCACGACAACGTCAAGCCTCGGATCAACGAAGGGGCCGCCCGCGCTCATCGCGTATCCTGTTGAGCCTGTTGGAGTGGAGATGATGAGCCCGTCGGCGCGAACCTCGTCAGCCAGACCGCCGTCGATGTAGTACTTCAGGTGAATTATCTTCCCAGGAATCCCAGTAAGTACTGCGACCTCGTTGAGAGCATCGGGAACTCGGTTTTCTCCGTCAAGGAACGTTCTCAGCTTTATCCTCTCGTCTATGTGGTAGTCTCCCTCTATAACCCTGCTCAGGGCAAAAAAGGTCTCGTGGGGTTCAACCTCCGTCAGAAAACCGAGGGTGCCCATATTAATGCCTAAAATCGGTATCTCCTTCTTTGTTTTGTGCTCCACACGGAGTATCGTACCGTCACCGCCGATAACGACTATGATGTCGACATCAAACTCCTCCAGGGGGAGAACGTCGTCCTCACTGAACTCTCCAAGGTACCTGTAGGTGTCCTCATCCACCACGACATCAAAACCACTAACCTTGAGGAAATCGTAAACCCTGTAGGCCAGCTTCAGTGCCTCCAATTTGTCTCTCCTGGCAACGACACCGAACTTCATCGAACCACCGAGGGCACTTCTCCTTAATCCTTGGGGATTTACCTAATTAAACCTTTCTTTTTCCTGCGGATTTTTGCCCCGAGGTGGGTCGTCGCCAGTGCCCCCACCGCTGTCGGTATCCAGTAGGAGATGAGCCTGTCAAGGAGCGTAGCGGTGACGGCGTGCTCTTTCTCAATCCCAAGGAGAACGTAGGTTGCTGAATTGACCGTCTCTATGAGACCTGCCCCTCCAGGAATCACGCTCAACATTCCAACTACCATCCCGACCATCTGAACGACGACAACGTCCGCAAACTTTATGGAATACCCTATGGCGAGGAAAGCATAATAGCCCCTAACAACGACGGTTAGCCAGGAGAGTGTGGAGTACACAGTGGCAAGTAAAAAAGCCCTCTTGTGGGTCATGAGAAACCTGAAATCGTTCTGGAAGCGGGGAACGTCTACTTCAACAACTCTCTCAAACTTTTCGCGGTACTTTTCGGCCACCAACGGCAGGAAGCGCTCTACAAGCCTGAAGAACCAGCGGAGCGCCCCCTTGGTCTTCCTCTCGCTTAGAAGGATTCCCAGGGTGAAGGCAACAAGACCAAAAAACACAACATCCAGGAAAATCAGGATTATCGCCAGCGACCTTGAACCAAGGGAATAGACGTACGCGGTGGCAACGGCAAGCATTCCCACCACTGGAATGAGGTCAAGTATTCTGTCCATCATCACCGTCGCGAACACAGGGCCGTAGGGCATCTCAATTTCTTTGGCCAGAAAATACGTCCTCACTGGCTCCCCTCCGCCTCGCGCCCCGGGAGTTGCGTTGTTCACGAAGATGCCGGCCATTAAGGCCATTAAGACCTTTGAAAACGGAGCGTCCATATTGAGGGCATCTATCAGAACCTTCCATCTCATTGCCCAAGCTAAGAGGCCCAGGATATATACAAAAAACGCAAGAACAAGGTACTTAATACGGGCTCCCTTTAGAATGGCAATTACTTCATCTACCCCAGCCCACCAGAGGAGAGCGGCGATGATTCCCATCGCGACCCCGAAAAGTGAAACCTTTTTCCAGTCCATCCTCACACCTTCCTGAGCTTCGCTATAAAGAAGCCCTGAGTCAGGTGCCTGTTCGGATAAAACCTCTGGACGCCCTCCATGTCAATTCCGTGGGATGCTATGAAAACGCTCTGCTCTTCAAGCTTCAGGCCTTTCTGGAGCATGTACTTCACGTTGGCCTCGTTTTCCTCGTAGCTGATTGTACAGGTAGAGTAAACCAGCGTCCCCCCCTTCCGAAGGGACTTTATAGCGGCCCAGATGAAGGCCCTCTGGTATCTCGCGGTTGCCTCAATGTCCTTTGGCGTCCGCGTCTCCCAGAGCTTGGGCCTTATGCCGAGCGCGGTGCAGGGGGCATCGAGGAGTATCTTATCGGCTTCAATCCCAAGCTCGGGGAGCTTTCTAGCATCCATGTGGATGAGCCTGACGTTCTTCACGCCGAGCCTCTTAAGTTCCTCCTCCATCTTCCTCAGCCTGTTTCTGGACTTGTCGATGGCTATTATCTCCCCCCTGTTCTGCATGAGCTGGGCTATGTGTGAGGTCTTTCCTCCGGGGGCCGCGGCCATATCAATGATGAGGTCCTCTTCACTCGGCTCTAGGACTCTTGAAGCTACCATCGAGGGCAGGCTCTGGGCGTAAAAGAGACCCTCTTTGAAACTCTCCAGCTCGCTCAAACTTGGGAGCTTGAACTTCGGCAGGGTTACCTCAACCGCCAGTCCCCTCGTGGCGGTTATCATCTCCTTCCCGCTCATCCTCGCGATACCGATTCCGACCAGAAGTCCTCTCGGATCCCTAATTTCGACCTCGTCGCCGGGCTTTATACCCTTATCAGCCTTCAGAACTCCCGGGGCGTAGAGCATTGCTCCCTGATAGACACTCTCGCTGGCAAACTTGTTCGCGACAACCTTCTTGAGGCCTGGATCGTAATCATCATCGAAGTTCGGTCCTTCTCTTTCGAAGTAAATCCCCTCCTCAAGGTAAGGACTCCTCTTGGGCTTCAAACCTTCTCTCCTCAGCCGCCTCATCAGCTCGCTCCTGCTCGTCTTTAGGGTGTTCACCCTGATGTAGTACTTCTCGACTGGAGTTCTCAATGATGCCATGATCTCTTCTGCCTCGCTCCCAAAGAGCTTTCTGTAGTATTCCCTGAGCTCGGCCGGAAAAGCCTCCTCGTAGCCCATAGACACACCTCAAAGGTCAAAGATTTCAAAGCGCTTTCCGAGTTCTATAACCTTGAAGAGTCCCTCTTTAAGCTTTTCAACATCGTCAAAGTTGGCCTCGAACTGGAAGACCTTTTCGGAGCTTTCATGTATTCTCTTGATGATCTCCTCCGACAGGGGACTGTCCCTCATGCAGTTGTAGACGTCGTTGAGGAAGTCCTCACTTCCGTAGATGAAGCTCTTCGGAAAGGCTTCGAGAAATGCCTCAAGAAAGTCCTCGCTAATCTTCTCTTTTGGAACCGCAACGACGAAGTAATAGCTTTCTGGAGTTGCGCCAACTTCAATCTGGGGCTTCACTTCAAAGGCAGGGTGGGGATAGAGCATCTGCCTCCACTCGCCGTCAAGGAAAAGGTACGCTCCAAAGACCTCCTCAACGTCTTCCACCTTAAAGCCGAACCTTGGGAGTTCCTCCTTGAGCTCCTCGTTGAGCGTGAATACATCCTCCCAGAGCTTGTTAAGGAACTCATGAACGGCTCTCACGTCAAATTTTCCCCTCATGCTCTCACCAAAAATAAGGGGAGAAAAGCGGTTTAAAAGTCATTCCCTAGGAGAAACCCCCGAAAGGGCATCGTTTATGCTGGCCATTATGTCCGTCTGTATTACTATCCTCTCACTTGTAAGATTTATCCTGGCACTCTTACCGCCCGAGCTCACTGTTATGTAGAAGTTTACCTCAACCGAGCTCTCCTCTCCGTTCTTTATGTGGGCTACCAGAACCGTCGGAAGGTACTCCGAATATATCTCAGTGTCAATTGGAACCGTCGCAACGCCTCCAGCCGGTATCGTAACTCCCTGACTGATGTTTCCAACACCTACTTTTATGCCGTTTACAGACACCTCGAACTCAAGGTTTGAGACTGGAATGGGGAATGAGTTCGGATTCTTCAGCGTTGCATAGGTCTTCAGATTCCAGACGCCGTTCTCAGCCCCCAGCCAAACTACTTTCGTTCCCTCAACGGACGGGGTGTAGAGGAGACCACCAAAGATCGGCTTGCTCTCGGCTTTGAAGTCCATCTGGCCGAGGATGTCCTGCTGGAATTCCCTGGAGAAAGTGAGCGTGGAGTGAAGCAGACCGAAAAGCCCCAGCTTGGCTTCGACGCTGAGCTCACCGTGCTGGTTGCTCTCAAAGTACCTTTCGAGTGCCCTTACTAGTTCATTTGGGTCGATGCCTATCACGATTCTTGCGTTTGATTTCGTGGGTGAGTAGTCAAATTCCTCAAGGGAAGCGACTTCAACGCCGTTGAACTGCATTGAAAGGCTCTCAACGGAAGCCGGGACAAGGAGAGCCTTTCCAAGCCCCGCATCGACCACTACCTCAACCTTCTCCTCGCTCACGTTGCCCCACTCTGCCGTAAGGAGGGGGTTCATAGTCATCACAGCGTAGGCGACGTAAGCTCCCCACAGGGCCAGAATCAGAACTATCAGGATAACAATCGCGACGGCTTTCTTCATGACTTTCACCTTGTAATCCAACCGCCTTAATCCTTATAAGCGATTCTACCCGCCATAAAGTAGGTGATTAAATGGGCTGGCTTTCATCAATCTTCTGGGCGTTCTGGTACATACTTCCCGCTTACTTCGCCAACGCATCCCCTGTCCTCGTTGGAGGCGGCAGACCAATAGACGGTGGAAGGGTCTGGAGAGACGGCAGGAGGCTTCTGGGAGACGGAAAAACCTGGAGGGGATTCATTGGAGGCGTCCTGATAGGGACTCTGGTCGGAATAGTCCAGTACTTCATAACCCCTGATTTCTACGGAAGCCTTGAGACTGCCGTAAAGCTCGCATTTCTCCTCTCATTCGGCGCTCTTATCGGTGATCTCGTCGGAAGCTTCATTAAGAGGAGAGCAAACCTCCCGAGGGGCTATCCTGCTATAGGACTCGATCAGCTCGGCTTCCTCATAAGCGCTCTGGCATTCGCCTACCCTGTAAAAACTCTTTCCAGCGGGCAGATAATCTTCCTTCTGGTCGTGTCCCCGTTCATTCATTGGGGGGCCAACTACTTCGCCTACAGGATGGGCTGGAAGAGCGTGCCATGGTAGAGCTTCACAATTTTATCCTGGCAACCCTTTTTAACTCCGCCTTCTATTTTATCCCGGTGATGAAAAGGTGAGAATAAAAGTCAGATATTTCGCCCGCTACCGCTCCCTCGTGGGCAAGAGCGAGGAAGAACTGGAAGTTCCCGATGGGATAACCGTGAGGGACCTCATTGAAATCCTGAAGGAGCGCTATCCTGTCCTTAAGAACGAAGTTTTTGCCGAAGATGACGACCTTGCCGATGTCAACGTCTCCAGAAACGGGCGCTACGTAAGGTTCGACGAGGTGTTGAAGGATGGGGATGTAATCGCGATATTCCCGCCTGTAAGTGGTGGTTAACATGCTGACCGAGAGAGAACTTGAGAGGTATGACAGGCAGATAATGATATTCGGAGAGGAAGGGCAGGAAAAACTGAAGGGCGCAAAAGTCGCAGTCGTCGGTGTTGGCGGCCTCGGCAGTCCCGTCGCGTATTACCTGGCCGCCGCTGGAATAGGCACCGTTCTCCTCATCGACGAACAGACCCCCGAGCTGAGCAACCTCAACAGGCAGATACTTCACTGGGAGGAAGATGTTGGAAGGAGGTCAAAGCCGGAATCCGCAAAATGGAAGCTCGAACGCTTCAACTCCGACATAAAGATAGAGGCCTACACAGGCAGACTCACTGCAGAGAACATCGATGAAGTCCTTAAGGACGTTGATATCGTGGTTGACTGCCTGGACAACTTCCAGACCCGCTACCTGCTCGACGAGTACGTGCACAGAAAACGAATCCCGCTCGTCCACGGCGCAGTGGAAGGCATGCATGGGCAGGTGACTACGATAGTTCCAGGCATCACAAAGAGCCTCAGGGAGATTTTTCCGAAAGTTAGGGAAAAAGAGGAGAAGTTCCCGATAATCGGTGCCACAGCTGGAGTAGTTGGTTCGATACAGGCAATGGAAGTCATCAAACTGCTGACGGGCATTGGAGAGCCCCTGTTGAACAAGCTCCTTCTGATAGACCTGGCCATGAACATCTTTGAGGTAGTGGAACTTAAGTAGTCGGAGGTTCCACTTCCCTTTTCTCGTTTATTGAGGTTATTCTGACCGTGCTCTTCCAGGTTCCAGTTTCAATTACCTCGATATGTCCAAAGGCATCGTCACTAGACATCTTTGCAACCAGTGAGTAAGCTAGCTTTATCTGGATGATTGTACCGTTGGCGACATGGATCTCAAGGACTGCATCCGTTATCGTCACGTTTGAATCGCCCGGACTAAGATATGCCTCGGCTAAGGGAAGGATAACGTCCTCCGATAGTGAGTACACGAAAACAGTAGTCCCGTTCTCTGTGTACTTGGCGAGCGGTTCTTCCTGGATAATGGCCTCAACTAGTCTAAGAGGATGGGAATCCCATAGGGTCGTGAAGTTAATCTCATTGACTCCAAAGCTGGTCTTTATGTAAGTCTTGTTCCCTATTACAATCTGGAGCATATTCTCAGTCAGATTATCTGGGAGAATTGTGATCGTGGAGTTAACCAGAGCCTTTCTTCCCACAGTATCAACGTATCCATTCTCGATTATCAGCATGCTAACGTTGGTATTCATTGTGATGTTGCCTTCGGTTGTGGTCACATCAAGCTTCATAAGGGCATCCTGATGATATGAGTAGGTTTCTATTTTCCCGACTATGCTTTCAAGGTCAACGTCTCCGGTTTCTCTATTAGAAGACGAGGAGTCGATGCCAGTGTTCGTTTTTGTACTATTTATGCCACTGGTATGCATTGAGTCGGCGGTTTCAGGTTTAGTATCGGTCGTTGTCTCTCCCCCCAAGCAACCGGCCGACGCAACGATTAGGATGGCTATTAAAAGCCCCAAGACCCTTTTTCCATTCATGCTCTTCACCCCTTGAATTCTGATTTCCATCCATCGGTAGGTTTAATTGGGTTTCGGACAATGACATAACGGGGTGATTTCCGATGAAAGTCAGACTCACCAAAGATAAATTCAGCGTTGATGAGGCAATTTCCCTGCTCCGAGTTCCAGAGTCCGGCGCTTACGTTGTGTTCCTCGGCCAGGTTAGGAACGAGAACCTTGGAAGAAAGGTCGAGAAGCTCATATACGAGGCTTACCCAGAGATGGCCGAAGCAGAGATGGAGAGGATAAGAGAGGAGGCACTCAAAAAGTTCCCGATTCTGGACATGGTAATATGGCACAGATACGGAGAGCTTGATGTCGGCGAGGACACAATACTGATCGTGGCGAGTGCCAAGCACAGGAAGGAGGCGTTTAGGGCCTGTGAGTGGGCAATTGACGAGGTAAAACGAAGGGTCCCAGTGTGGAAGAAGGAGGTCACCCCCGAAGGAGCTTTCTGGCTTGAGGGAGACAAGGCTGTTAGGGAGTAATTTTCCATTTTTTGCTTACTTTTTCTAGTAGTTTGCAAAATCGGAATAGATAAAGTATATATACTCCGAAGCAAATCTTTTTTCGGTGAGAATCGTGGAGAGGGTTGAGTCGATTGCCACCCCAATTAGCATGACCAATAAAGTCAAGAACGTAATCATTGGCAAACCTCCATGGAGCAATAAGAAGCACAGGGGGAAGATAGAGAGGCTCATCCTCCAACTTGGCGCAGGAAAGGGAAAATTTTCAGAGGTTACCGGAATTCCGAGGTCAATTGGGTGCATAGGAAACAACCGGTTCATCCTCAGAAGGGAGCCTTTGAGCCTGGAGGAATTCAAAAGGGCTATACTCGAGTTCAGGAAAATGGGCGGTAAGGAGCTCTGGCTAACCAACTACGATAGCATTGAACCTCTGATGGCGCTGGCTAACTTTGCATCTGAAATAGAAATCCCTGAAGTTTATGCGGTTGTTAGGTTCGAAGACATTCCAAAGATTACGCCAGCAGAAGAGATTCGCTTCATAGCCGAGATAAAGTACCCTGACGTCGGACCAGAGGAACTGTCCGGCTATCCATGGCTTCACGGAGTTCTGGCTGTTGTGGATCCAGACTACCTAGAGGATGTTACAAGAGAGAGCTTTCCAGGGGAGCTATACGTGGACGTATTATATCCAGGTTCCGTTAAAAAAATCAGCTTTAACACCATAGAAGTCAGACGCATACTGAACCCGACCACGGAGGAGTACCACGACTGTCTCGCTGGAACAGTCGCGGTTACGGCCGATGGCTACGTACTGCCATGTCCATTACTCAGAAACTACATCGTTGGCGATCTGAAAAAAGAGAGCCTCAGGAAGGTAACCCGCAGAAAACGCCTCAGGGCCTTCTGGAGAATGACCAAGGATAACATACCCGCATGTTCCAGCTGCCCATTCAAGTACATCTGCCATGACTGTAGAGCACTTGAGTATCAAGCTACTGGTGAAATAGACGGACTTGAGTACTGCCCACTCATCCTAATGAGGCTTTAAAACTCAAGTATTGATCTGTAGCCGCTCCCGTCTTTTTTCACCATTCTCTGGAAAGCCATCCTGGAATTTCTGTCGTTAAGCTCCTTGAAGGTCGGATCAAAGTACTCAACAAGGATTTTCTCAACGTACCTGCTGAACTCCAAGATTTTTGAACCCATATCCTCCTTTGAGGAGAAGAACCACTCTAAGATATACCCCTCTCCCGGGAGCACGCCAACGGTAATCTCATAGTCGTTGAATCGTTTAAGCACCTCTTCGTCAAGCTCTTTCGCGATTCCGATAATTCCTCGATCCGAGACATTCATGTCGGGGAGAGGAACAAAATTAATCAGTATGCCCTTCTCCTTCAGGCGGTTTATCATGTACCTGACGGTGGGCCTTGACTTGCCGAGTTTTTCTGCAATTTCAGTGATAGGTGTTCGAGCGTCCCACTTGAGGATGTCCATCAGGATGGCATACTCATAGCCAAGATCCCAGTCCCCCCACTCATCGGGAAGTTCACCCTTAGTGTACGCCCTAACCTCATAGTACTCGAAGTCATCTGAGTACTTTCCAAGCATTTCATCTATAAGATCCACTTGGTCATGCGGAACCTGGAAATATAAGGACAAACCGTTCTTAAAGCCAAAAGCCGGATTCACATATTTAATAAAGGGGTTCTTGGTTAGCTGTATTGCAGTCTCAAGAAGGCTCTCAGGAGAAACCGCAAGAAAAGCAACAAAGCTCTTGAGACCTATAATTCTTATGTTGTACCTTGCGCTCACAGTTAGGTATTTACCATAGTACTTGTCATAGATGCGCTTAAGCTTGTAATAATCTAACCCCTCTTCCCGGGCTATGCTCCTAAGGCTTTCCAGGGGGTATTTGCTCAGCAGCTCCACCAAAAACTCGATCTCTTCAAGCTTTACTTCCCCCATGTTCAAACACCACCGACCCAGAAAAGTTATATTATCCGACAATTAAAAACTCTTCTGGTGATGTCGGATGGTCAGGATAGAGGTCGTTGACATAGAAAAGCCCGAGGGGGTTGAGGTCATAATCGGGCAGGGCAACTTCTCGATATTCACAGTTGATGACCTCGCCAGGGCTCTTCTGACGGCAGTTCCGGGGATAAAGTTTGGAATCGCAATGAACGAGGCAAAGCCCCAGCTCACCCGCTTCACAGGAAACGACAAGGAGCTTGAGGAGCTCGCAGCCAAGAACGCCGTGAAGATAGGGGCCGGCCACGTCTTCGTCATCCTTATGAGGAACGCATTCCCGATAAACGTTCTCAACACCGTCAAGAACCACCCGGCAGTTGCAATGGTCTATGGAGCTAGCGAGAACCCGTTCCAGGTCATAGTGGCCGAGACAGACCTCGGAAGAAGCGTCCTGGGCGTCGTGGACGGCAAGGCCGCGAACAAGATCGAGACGGAAGAGCAGAGAAAGGAGCGCAGGGAGCTCGTCGAGAAGATTGGCTACACGATCCACTGACATCAAACCTTTTATGCCGTTTCTCCTTCTCTTTTCGGTGGTTGCATGAGGCTGGCCTTTGTGACGTCTAATCCTGGAAAGGTGGAAGAGGCGAGAAAGTACTTTGAACCGCTGGGAGTCGAAGTTTACCAGCTAAAGGTCAGCTACCCAGAGATACAGGCGGACACCCTCGAGGAAGTGGCCGAGTACGGGGCAAAATGGCTGGCACAGAGAGTAGATGGACCTTTCTTCCTCGACGATTCGGGGCTCTTCGTTGAAGCTCTAAAAGGATTTCCAGGCGTTTACTCCGCCTATGTTTACAAAACGATTGGATACCAGGGGATTCTGAAGCTCCTCCAGGGTGAGAAGAACCGAAAAGCCCATTTCAAGAGCGTGATAGCCTACTGGGACGGCGAGCTACACATCTTTACCGGTCGCGTTGACGGCAAAATAGCAACGGAACCCCGGGGAAGTGGCGGCTTCGGGTTCGACCCGATTTTCATACCTGAAGGCTTCGACAGGACGTTTGCCGAAATGACAACGGAGGAAAAGAACCGCATATCACATCGCGGCAGGGCGCTGAGGGAATTTGCCAACTGGCTGAAGGAAAACCTTAAATAAGTAGAGACTTCAATTAGTCCAGATTTTTGTTGAACAAATGACAACGGGGATAGCGATGACGGGAGGATTGGATGCCATAGACGTTAAGCTGCTTAACGAACTGAAGGAGAACGCCAGGGAGAACATAGCCAGCCTCAGCAAGAAGCTCGGGATCCCGAGGACCACAGTCCACTACAGAATAAAGCGCCTCGTGGACGAGGGCATCATAGAGAAATTCACGGTGAAGCCGAACTACAAGAAGCTTGACCTGGGGACTACTGCCTTCATCCTGGCCCGCTACGACCCCGATTCAGGCCTCACCCAGAGGGAGGTTGCCGAGAGAATAGCGGCCCTCGATGGTGTCTATGAAGTCCACATAATCTCTGGAGAATGGGATATGATGATAAAGGTCCGTGCTCCAAGCGCAGAAGAGGTAGGTAAAATCGTTGTTGATAAGTTAAGGGAGATAAAGGGAATCGGACAGACGGTTACAATGGTCTCGTTCGTTACCGTAAAGGAAGAACTTTGAAAATAGAGGGCGATGATCGGCGTTCTCCTTTCTGATTTGTGATGATGCGAGGTTTGGTGAGCCCTACATAACGCAGCACTCGTAGATAATCTCAACGTCCCTTATCCCTTTTGCCCATTCGATAACTTTTCTGGGCGGATTCGTCAGTCTGTCAACGCCTGTTAAGATTGCCCCTCTGTCAAACTCCAACCTCCATCTTCCGAGAGGTCTCATACAGCCTATGCTCAGCTCGCCATCGAACATCTCACGCGCGTACTTAACGACTTCAAGGCTCTCCTCGACGCTCGGCTTTGGAACGTTCTCCATTTCTGTGCCTTTTGTTGGAATTAGAACGTCGAGAACGAGCACGTCTATCGGATATTTTACCAGCATGTCTATGGCTTTGTACTCCCAGTGAATCTTTCCGAAATCCAAACCTATCGTTATGTGCGGTGCGACTCTCACACCGGCTTCAGTTAGAATGTCAAGAACCCTCAGATAGTCATCAACAGTCTTGTCTATCTTGTAAACGCGCCTTATCACGTCGTTGTCACCAACGAAGTCAAGGGAAACGACATCAACGTATTTAACCCACTCCAGGTCGCTCTCATCAATAAAACCCACGTGGGCGTTGAGCTTGAGGTTCGTTCTCTTCTTAATTTCCTTTATCTCGTTAGCGTAGAAGTCAAGGGGAACCTTCAGGCGTCCATCCATGCCACCGCTCAGGAGACAGCCGTTGTAACCCTCCTCCGCTAACCTGAGGCAGTAGCTCAAAAGTTCACCACGTTCGGGCTTTCTCATGCCTTCGAGGTAGTGCTTTCCGCAGTGGGCGCAGTTTAAAGCACAGGCGTTTCCGGTGAGTGAGACTGAGGGGAATTTAATTCCTGGAATGTAGATTTTGAGCTTTTTCTTGGGTTCTGCCATTTAGCTCACCTCTAAAACCGGGGGGTTGTAGGGGGCGGAGCCCCCTCTGGCGTTCAAAAAAGAAGGAAGGGTCTGGGAAACGCAGTTTTCCGGTTTATGTGGGGCGAAGCCCCACTTTCGGGGGGAGGGGGTTAGCAAGGACGTGGGGGGTGAAACCCCCCGGTCCTGCGAGGGGAAGTTGATTCTGGGAATGTAGATTTTGAGCTTTTTTCGCTCCATTCTTACCCTCCAGAAAAGGACAGTGTCCAGAGAATATAACCCTTTTGGGACAAAAATGGGAAAAGAAGGAAATCACTCCTTCTTTGCACCTTTCTGGCTCTTGAACAGCGGCCACCAGGCCTTCTCCCCAAAGAGGCTCATGAAGGCTGGCCCAATGAAGTACACTGCCATAACAGCTGTCAGGAGGATTCCCGCTGAGAGGGCAAAGCCCATCTCCCTCGTTCCCCACGTCGAGCTGAGCATCAGGGCGCCATATGTGCTTGCAAGGACTACTGCAAGGCCTATGACGAGCATGTCCATCGTTCCTGCCGCGACTATGAGGGCTTCCTCGGGCTTCCTGCGCTCGAACTCGTCCCTGGCCTTAACCAGATAGAAGCTGTTGTAGTCAATGCCGACTCCCATGAGCACGACGAAGACCATCAGCGGCAGGAACCACATGACTTCTTGATTGAAGACCTTGCCGAAGAGCCACGTTGATACCCAGATGCTCGTCATGACGCCCATGAAGATGGTGATCATCGTCGAGACGACCGCCGGGAGTCCCTTGAGCGTCGGGATTAGCGACAGGAACATCAGCACCAGCGCCACTGGGATTATCCTGTGCCAGAAGATATCGTTGATTCTGTCTGTGAGGTCCATTGAGAGCGCCGCTCCACCGCCGACGAGGCCCTCCCTTATCTTGCCCTCCTTCTCAAGCTCGGCCATGTAACTCCTGAGGCCCTCGACGAGCTCCTTCGCCTTCTCGTCAGTTGGAGCGTAGACCGGGTCGATCTGTATCATGACCATGGTACCGCCCTTTGAGATGAACCTGTCCCCACCGAGGGCCTTGATTGCTGAAAGCGTGAGGTTGCTGACCGGCTCGCCGTAGGGTCTAGTTGGTGAATAGACAGCCTTAACTCCCTCCATTCCCGCTATGTGGGCCGTTATCTCGTCGATCAGCTTAAGGTCGTCGTCGGTAATCTTGTGTCCAATGTCTATGATCACGTAGTTCGGCGAAGTTATCGAGGCACCGAGCTTCTCCTGGCTCAGCTCCATGAAGGTGAGAGTTTCACTGCCCTCCGGCAGGAATAGGCTTATGTCGTGGGTTCCCTCAAACGTGAAGAACGTGTACGTTGCCGGAACCGCTATGAGCAGGCCAATGAGGAGCACTACCTTGGCATGCTTAACGACCCACTCGGCTATTCTACTCCTCTCGTGGACGTCCATGGTTTCAATGTGCTTGATGTGCCTCGGCCACCAGAACCAGCTCTTATCGCCTATGAGTGCTGTTATTGCCGGGATGAACGTAAGGCTCGCTACTAGGACAGTAACAACGGCAAGCGGCGCGATTATGCCAATCTGCTGGAATATCGGGAACTCCCATGCCAGAACGAAGCTGGCAAAGGCTATGATGTCTGTGAACGCACTCGCAAGGACTGCATCCTTAGCCCTCCTAAGTGCCTCTGCGACCGCTTTCTCGTGGTCGTAGCCCTCAGCAATGTACTCCTTGAAGCGGTGGACGTAGTAAGTCGAGTAGTCAATTCCAAGACCGAGGGCTGTGGTGATCGTCAGCATCTGTGCCCAGCTTCCGACGTTGAGTATCCCGCCCTTGGCCAGGAGGTACGCTATTCCGAGGGCCGTGAGTGCAGACGTTGCAACACCCGTGAACGGAAGGAACGTCGCCAGGAGGGCGCCGCCCATCAGGATGAAGAGCACGATGAGAGCGCCTATGATGCTCGCCTGGCTCGTCTTCTGGTTGTCTTCCTGGCCGTACTTCGTCATCTCGTGCATCTGGACGGGGGTGCCACCGAGGGCGCCTTTGACCTCAGGGAAGTACTTTCCGAACTCCTCGAGGGCCACCTTCTTGACTTCCGTCGCGTTCTGGGCGAGATACCTGAATTCATCGCCGCTCGGACCTGGCCTTCCAAACGGTATGAAGGTTATCAGGAGCGTAGTGTTGTCGTCGCTTTTGAGCATGCTCAGGTAGGTTCCAGCCTTTTCCTTGACGATTGGCCAGAGCTGTTCTGCGAGGGGCTTGACATCATCTTTCGATATTGCCTGGGGGTTGTCCTTGAACTTGAAGGCGATGTCCACGAGAAGGTCCTGGTCAAAGTTGAACTCCACACCGTAGGGGTTGTTCTTTGCGTATTCTGATACCATGGACTTAACGGCGTCCTTCACAAGTTTTTCGAGCTCTTCCTCGCTCATCGGGTAGTTCTGGATGACCTGCTCGATGAGGTTGTTCATAACCCCCGCGAACTCTTCAGGAATTTCCTGGCCTGCCATCTGTTCCTGCATTCCCTTCAAGAACAGCTCTCTAGCGAGCTCTTTCGGGTCCGCGCCGTTGTAGAGAGCTCTGACCAGCTTCTCGGTGTCCTCAGTCTTCTGCGGGGATAGGGCAAGAACCACACTGACAGTTGCATCTTCGAGTTTTTCGCCGCTTATTATTCCATAGGGGTCTTTGACGACCTCGCTCAAGATGACCTCTGCAAGGGCCTCCGGGTTTGGAGCGAGGCCCCCCATCTGCTCGGCTATTTGGGCCCTGAGCATGTTCCCTGCCATGGTGTCGATTACGGTCTCGCTACCACCGCTCTCGTAGAGCTGGAAGAGAACTTCCTTTGGAATCTCGAATGGAAGGGGAGCTCCAGCATTCGTTATCATGCCGTACACGAGTTCAACCGTCGTGTTTTCAAGCAGCCCCTCGTCGGAGAGGAGCGTTCCCGTGCAGTAGGGGTCGGCGGAGACAACCGCCTGCACGACCGCAGGAACAATAGCCTGCTGACTCTCGGGAACCTTGACCATCAGTTCGTTCTGGAGTGCCTGTGCCCTCTCCTGGGCTGTCATGTTCGGGTTCTGGGCGCAGAGCTGGACGTAGATGCCGTCGGCCATCTGAAGCAGTCCTGCAGTCGCGTTGAGCTGGGTGTAAAGGGACGTAAGGTTGTTCTTAAGGGCAACGTATCCCCGGGCTGTTCCGACGAGGCTGGTTTTTACCATATCAGTTGTGTTCTTGAGGAGAAGAACCTGGTTGAGGGCCATACCATAGCCATCGTGGGCGCCTTTGACGCTCGTGTAGAGAAGCCCCGTTATGTTGGCGGTCATCCTTGTTACGTTGAGCGTGAGCTCGTAGTCCATTTCCCAGAGCATATCCAGGGCATCGTAGTAGGATGTAACGTTGGAGGCGTACTTGCCCTCAACCCGGTCTTTGAAAGAATAGTAGGCCTTCCTCGCGTTTTCATCGTTCACGTTGATGTTCGTGATGAGAAGGTACGTGAGGTTGTCGTTCTGTGCTCCCGTGAACTCCTGGGCCATTAAATCCTGAACTTTGATTGACTCGATTTCGTGGGAGACCATCTGCTCCGTACTGTAATCGGTAAGCTCACTCAGTTTTCCTGCGAGCGGCGCCATGAGGACTATGATGACTATCCACGCCGCCAGCACAATCTTGGGATGTTTCGCTATCCAGTCGTTCCACGCCATTGCCACCACCCCAACCTTTTTAAGAGGTTGACAGTTATATGTCAATAGTAAATCTGTCTGATTCAAATATGTTTAATCCAAACATATGTGGCGGACCCTGATTTATAAGCCTTTCGAGGGCGGTGAGCGTATGTTGCCCGAGGAGAAAATAGTGAGGGACATGTTCACGGTTCCAATAAAGAACATGATACTGCTGATAATCGGGCTTAGAGGAGAGACGCACGGCTATGAAATCCTCAAGGAGATAGAGAAGATAGCCTGGGGGATATGGAAGCCGAGTCACGGGAACCTCTACACCATGCTCAACAAAATGGTCGAGGAGGGCCTTATAGAGCCCAAGGAAGAGTACCAGGGAAGGAGGAGGCGCGTAAAGTACCGACTCACCGAGAACGGCTGGAGGTGGCTCCAGGAGGCCAATGAGCTGGCCCTTAAATCCCTCTACGTGGCCATCGAGTACCATGAAAGAATGAGGAAGAAGCTCCAGGAGAAGGGCTACAGCAGGCAGGAGTTCGAAAGGGAAGCGATTAAGGAGTACCTTAAAATCCTCGACGGCATAATACAAATTCTCGAAACAAAGAGGGAACAGCTGAGAAAAATGCTGGAAGAAGGAGAAGAAGTCACAGGAACGGGTTCCTGAACTTCTTTCCAGGATAGACCGCTATTCCCTCAAGCTCCTCCTCTATCCTTATGAGCTGGTTGTACTTGGCGTTCCTGTCGCTTCTGGCCGGGGCACCCGTCTTTATCTGGCCCGCGTTGAGGGCAACGGCGAGATCTGCTATTGTCGCATCCTCCGTCTCTCCGCTCCTGTGGGAGACTACAACTCCGTAGCCTGCTCTGAAGGATGTGTAGGCGGCATCTATGGCCTCGCTGAGGGTTCCAATCTGGTTGACCTTGAGGAGGAGCGCGTTCGCAGCCCCCATCTCAATACCCTTCCTTATCCTCTTCGGGTTGGTGACGAAGAGGTCGTCGCCGACGATCTGTACCTTGCTACCGAGCTCCTTGGTTATCATGACGAAGCCTTCCCAGTCCTCCTCGTGGAACGGGTCTTCGATGGAGACTATCGGGTAGGTCGTGACGAGCTCGCGGTAGAGCTCAAGGAGCTCGCCCTTGTCGTACTCCTTGCCAGCAACCACGTACTTGCCCTTCTCGCCGTCGAAGAATTCGCTGGAAGCGGCGTCGAGGGCGAAGGCTATCTCGTCGCCCGGCTTGTAGCCGGCCTCCTCGATGGCCTTGATGAGAACATCGAGCGGTTCAGTTACTTCCTTCATCGGCGGGGCGAAGCCACCCTCGTCGCCGACGTTCACGGCGTTCCTTCCGTACTTCTCCATGATGACCTTCTTGAGGACATGATAGGTTTCGGATACCCACCTTATAGCCTCGCGGAAGCTGTCAGCTCCAACGGGCATGATCATGAACTCCTGGAAGTCGAGCTCGTTGCCCGCGTGAACGCCGCCGTTGATGACGTTGCTCATCGGAACCGGCATGACGTAGGCGTTGGTTCCGCCTATGTACTGGTAGAGCGGCAGTCCAAGGGCGTTGGCGGCCGCCTTGGCAACGGCTAGAGAAACGCCGAGTATTGCGTTAGCACCGAGGTTGCTCTTGTTCTCGGTACCGTCGAGCTCGAGCATGAGGGTATCAATGTCCCTCTGCCAGGTGACGTCCATTCCGATGATCTCGGGGGCGATTATCTTGTTCACGTTCTCAACGGCCCTTCTGACGCCCTTCCCGTGGTACCTGCTTCCACCGTCGCGGAGCTCAAGAGCCTCGTGGGTTCCGGTGCTTGCTCCGCTCGGAACGGCGGCCCTGCCCATGCTTATCGGGGTGTAGACCTCGACCTCAACCGTTGGGTTTCCCCTGCTGTCGAGGATTTCCCTCGCTATAACGTTGGTTATCTCAAACGGGTTCTCCATGCTAATCACCTCGGGTGATATTTTTCGTTCCCTCTTATAATTCTGATGGTCAAAATCCAGGGGACGAATTTTTAAAATGCTAATTTCACCTGATTATCAGGGGTAAACAAGATGAACTGGAAAAAGCAACTTCGAGAGGATGGCTACCTAGAAATTCAAGGTTTCAGAATAGAGCTCACGCTCGACAATACTTTCCTCGACCTGGATTACATTCCACGAATAATCGTGTACGACGAAAAAACTTCCCGCTGGTACGTCCTCAGGAACCCCATACCCAAAGGAAAAACGTTGGAAGAGAACTGGGACAACGCAGTTGAAGTACTGGAAATGATCGTTAAGGGGGAGATCGAGCCCAATTTGGGCGACGAAGATGTCTCAAACAGATTTCTAAGGGTGCTTAAGAGGAATTTGTTATAATCTTCCGGAACTACGCATTTTTGATGATGGAGTACTCATTTTTAGCGGGAAAAATCCTAAATACTGTAATGAATCTAACTTTAAGCAGGGATGTAAGATGAACAAGAGGGAGATTGCACGGTATATTGACCAAACGAACCTGAAGCCCTATGCCACCAAGGAGGACATAATAAAGCTCTGCGATGAAGCCATTGAGTACGGTTTCTACGCGGTCTGTGTCAATCCTTACAGAGTCAAACTCGCCAAAGATTACCTGAGAGAGAAGAACGCCGACGTTAAGGTTGCGAGCGTCATAGGCTTTCCGTTGGGAGCAACCCCAACGGAGGTCAAGGTCTTCGAGGCAAAGAGGGCCCTTGAAGACGGCGCAGATGAGCTCGACATGGTGATAAACATCGGCGCCCTCAAGGATAAGGACTACGAGTACGTAAAGAACGACATAGCGGAAGTTGTCAAAGTCGCCCACGAGAGAGGGGCCAAGGTAAAGGTAATCATCGAGACCTGCTATCTTACCGAGGAAGAGAAAGTTAAGGCCTGCGAGCTGGCGAAGGAGGCCGGCGCCGACTTCGTTAAGACCTCGACCGGCTTCGGAACAGGGGGAGCGACTGTTGAAGACGTCAGGCTGATGAGGAAAGTCGTTGGGCCCGAGATGGGCGTTAAGGCAGCCGGAGGAATAAGGACGTATGAGCAGGCTCTTGAGATGATAGAGGCTGGAGCCAATAGGATTGGTACCTCCAGTGGAGTAAAAATAGTAGAGGGTGCCCCCGATGAGTGAGATACTCGAAGTGATAGAGAGGATAATAGGAGAACTGAGATCCGAAGGAATGAATCCCAACATAATGCTGGCGGGCCCGCAGTTCATAGAGTACTCAAAAGATGCACTGAAGCAGATAAACCTCAAAATATACAGAATTGAGGAGCTTGGCTATGATGCAGTCATAGCAGACTCCAACTATCTGGGCCAGATAAAGAAGGCATCAAGAAGAGTTTCCGTTGAACCCATAATCGAAGAAAAGGAAGTGTGGAACGAGATTAAAAACCTCGACGTCTAAATTAGTGCCTCCACTTCTGGATATCTCTTTTTTATTGCGTTCGTGAGCAGTGTTCCTACGATAATTCCCGTAACCGCCTGAAGGAGATTCCCCGGTACTTCTTCAAGCGCGGCCGGAACTCCGAAGGCGTAGGCCTCAAAGAGGAAGTAACCTGTGACCATCAGGAGCCCGCCTATTGTTCCACCAACGATGAGCCCTGAGTTCCCCTGCATTCTCTTCGCCACATATCCCACCACAAGTCCCTCAATGCCCTTGACGACCAAGGTTATAGGAGCCCATCCAGGATAGCCACCCATGACGTCGCCGAGTGCCGAACCGACACCACCTGCAAACGCTCCAATAACAGGACCAAAGAGCATCGCCGTGAACATGACCATGGTGTCGCCGAGGTTTATGTAGCCTCCAGTTGCCGGCGTTGGGACTTTGATGACGTTTGTAGCCACGGCAACGAGCGCGGCAGCAATGCCTGCTATGGCTATTGTGTTGACGCTCTTGAACTTCTCCCTGTTAACCCAGATGTAAGCCAGAAACACCACTATGGCTACGAGGAAAACGTAGGGTGTGTAGTGGGCAAGCTCGCTTATTATATCCGTCATCTTGCATCACCAGAATAAAAAAATAGGGGGAAGTTAAAAGCTTTCACTTCAGAGCCGCTTTGAGGGCCTCTTCGAATATCTCCATGGCAACGTCGATCTCTTCCTTGGTGACGATGAGCGGCGGTATGAAGCGGATGCTGTTGTCGCCGCATCCGAGGAGGACGAGACCGCGCTTGGCCGACTCCTTGACGATCCTGTCCCTCAGCTCGGGGTACTTCTCCTTGGTCTCCTTGCTCTTGACGATCTCGACTGCCTGAGCAAGACCGAGACCCCTGGCATCGCCGATGACCTCGTACTTCTCCTTGAACTCCTCGAGGTACTTGTGGAGGTAGTCTCCGACCTCCTGGACGTGCGGGAGGAGCTCCTTGACGATCTCGACGACCTCTATTCCAGCGGCAATGGCAACCGGGTTTCCTCCGAAGGTCGTCGCGTGCCTGCCGGGCTTGTCAAAGGTTATGTCCGCCCTGTGGATGACACCAGCCAGCGGGAGACCGCCGCCGATGGCCTTTCCGAACTGGATGAGGTCAGGTTCAACGCCGAAGTGCTCAATGGCCCAGAACTTTCCGGTCCTTCCTATGCCCATCTGAACTTCATCATCGGCGAGGAGTATTCCGTACTCGTCGGCAAACTTCTTGAGGGCCTTGAAGAAGCCCTTCGGCGGGACAACGTAGCCGCCCTCACCCTGTATCGGCTCGAAGAAGATAGCTCCAATCTCGTGCGGAGGAACGTGCCTGAAGACGTACTCCTCGATGAAGTCGAGAACCCTGTTGGTCAGCTCGTCGGGTTCTTCGTAACCGTCAATGCCCCAGGTGTTCCTGTAGGGGTTCGGGTAGGGGATGTGGGTAACGCCCGGCATCGTCGGGAAGAAGCCGTCCTGCTGGACCCACTTGCTGGCGGTAAGGCTGAGAACCGCCTGTGTCCTTCCGTGGAAGGCGTGGTAGAACGCTAGGAACTGCTTCCTTCCGGTTCCGTACTTGACGAGCTTCATGGCAGCTTCGTTGGCCTCGGCACCGCTGTTGCCGTAGACGACCTTCCTCTCGATGTCACCGGGGGCCAGCTCGATGAGCTTCTCGGCGAGGATTATCGCGTTCTCGTAGAAGAAGTCTGTCAGCGAGTAGTGGGTGAACTTCTCGGCCTGCTTCTTTATGGCCTCGACGACCCTCGGGTGGGAGTGGCCGACGTTTATAACACCGACACCACTCGCAAAGTCGTAGAAGACGTTTCCGTCAACGTCATAGACCCTTATACCCTCACCGCGCTCGATGACTATTGGGAGGTTCTCCGGATCCTGGGTCGTCATGGCAAGGTACTTGAAGTTCCTCTCAATAACCTCCTTAGCCTTGGGCCCGGGGAGTTCTTTAACGTTCGGTCTAACCACCATGCGCATCACCGGAGGAACGTTGTCCTTCCCCTATATAAGCCTGTGTTCATCAATGAACATTTTTGACCGAAGATTTTTCGAGAAATATCCAGAGCTAAACGAAGCAAACATTTGAGAAGTAAGAAAAAGAAACAGTAAGATCACTCGCTGTTCTTATTCTTCCACTCTTCGAGGAATTCCTTTGCAGAGTTAGCTGCTATTGCGCCCTGGCCGACCGCCACCGCTATCTGCTTGAAGACGTTTGTTATGTCTCCAGCGGCGAAGATTCCCGGAACCTTGGTGCGCATGTACATGTCGACCGGGATGTAGCCGTACTCGTCGGTTATGCCGAGGTGCTTCACGAAGTCGGTCTTCGGCTCGTAGCCGATGAAGATGAATACGCCGTCGACCTCCATCACGGTTTCTTCTCCTGTCTTAACGTTCTTCAGCCTAACCGCCTCGACCTTGTCCTTTCCGATGATCTCTGTAACAACAGTGTCGAGTATCGCAGGGATACCGCTCTCCTTGAACCTGTCCTGGAGTATCTTGTCGGCTCTAAACTGCTGCCTCCTGTGGACGAGGGTAACGTCAACGCCGATGCTCTTGAGGTAGAGGGCCTCCTGGAGGGCTGTGTTTCCACCGCCGACTACTATGACCTTCTTGCCCTTGAAGAGCGGGCCGTCGCAGGTTGCACAGTAAGAAACGCCCTTTCCTGTAAGCTCTTCCTCACCAGGAACCCTCAGCTTCCTCGGTGCGGCACCGACGGCAATGATAATCGTCCTGGCTTTGTATTCCTTCCCGTTGGCGGTCTTCACGGTGAACTTGCACGGCCCCTCGTAGTAGGCGCATTCCGCTGGATCGATCCTCACCACCTCATCGAAGATAACGTCAACGCCGAGCTTCTTCACCTGCTCGTGCATTCTGTTGGTCAGCTCTGAACCGCTGATCCCCTCTGGGAAGCCGGGGTAGTTCTCTATGAGGTCGGTCAAGGCCATGTTTCCGCCGAGGTCTTTGCTTATGATCAGTGTCTCAAGGCCGTAGCGGGCGGCGTAAATGGCCGCTGTGAACCCAGCTGGCCCTGCTCCTATGATGAGAACGTCCCAGGTCTTCTTCTCGTACTCCCCACCGCGCGAGAATCCTCCAAGGCTGAACATTTTTACTCACCTCCGCCATCCACTAGAGTGGACAATTTAAAAGCCTTGTTCCACAAAAGTGTGAACTGAAAAACGAAAATTCAGACGAGTTTCAGGGAACCGTCGAGGAGTAAGTGCAGGGTGTAGCCCAGGAACGCGGACAGTCCCACATAGATAGCTTCCCCAGTGCTCATTCTAAGCCCGTATTCAACGAGCAGGAAGGCCAACAGACCGTAAACGGCCGCGAAGAGGAGAGAGTGGACGATCCCCCTGTGGTGCGGCATCAGCCAGGTGAAGGCGTACCATCCAACCAAAGCACCAACGGCTCCGATCACCCAGGCCGCGACAACTGAGGCCCATTCTGGGCTGATGTTCACCCATCCAGTTGCCCATAAGTAAACAGCGCTTCCCACTGCAACACTGACTATCGGCTTTGATCCCCTGTGTATAAGGGCATCGGGGTGGTCTAGGTCTGGGAGATCGCTCCCAAGGACGTAAAAGGCATAGCCGAGCATCATGGAAGTTGCAGTAAGCTCCAGCGGAACCCCAAGATAGATTTTGAGAAGGAAACCTACGAGGACGGCCACCGGATAGGTAACTATCCCGCTGAGGACGTGGACATCGTAGTTCGGCATTCACTCACCCCTCAGCTTTTCGGCCTGTCCCTCTTCTAAAAACTTTCTGACATAGTCAGGAACCTTGTAGCTGCCGTTCGGGTCTCCAACGAGAAAGCCAAGCCTCACGAGCTCGTTGAGGCTCTCATAAACCTGCATGCCCGGCTTCTTGACCGCTTTGGCCACTTGAATATAACTCACAGGGCCTCCTTTGAACTCAAAAACCACCGCCTCAACGAGGTCCTTGTAGTCCTTTGGAATCCTCATCAGGTACTCCTCAAGGCTCTTCGGCTCTTCGAGGATGGTCGTCACCACGTAGTCGTCTATGGGGTCGAACTTGTGCTTCGCCGCTTCGCTCAGGACGTAGTGGAGGAGCCTTAAAATCTGCCTAGGGTTGCCCCTCGCCAAATCGTGGATGAGCTTAATCGCCTCCTCCGTGAACGGATAGATCGGGTCGTCCGTATCCTTCACTCTCGCCTTGTTGAGCCTTTTCTTGACAAGTTCAAATGTCTCCTCGACGCTCATCGGCCTCAGCTTGAACTCATAGTGGAGCCTCATGAAGAACGCTGGGAAGATCTTCGTGTACTCCTCGTACGCCTCCGGGATGCAGGCGAAGGCCACTATACACCCCGGCGGCATCGTGCTTATCACGTGCCTCAGCATCTCAAAGAACTGTATCTTCTCCCTCTCTCCCGCTCCCTGCATGTTCTCAAGCTCATCCAAAAGGAGAGCGGAGTATGGGTACTTTTTGAGTTGCTCAACCAGAAGCTCCGCAATGTCCCTGCTCTTGTACTCGTTCGGGTCGCTCAGCATCTTTTCAAGTCTGTCTATGAAGCCTAACTTCCTTGAGAGGTTCTCAAGGAAGATGTTCGTCCTGCTCCTCGGCGGCTTAAGGGCATAGAAGATGTCGCGCGTGAGCTTCAAGATGTCGTTGGTGTCAACCTTGACGTAAATGGCCTTTCCACCGTTGTCCTCGATGGCCTTGGCTATGTTCTTGAGCCTCTGGGTCTTTCCCATTCCGAGTGGGCCGACTATACTGAGAGCAATAGAACTTTTGTGACCGAGAACCTCCGAGATTATCATCTGGAGGCGCATATCAACTTCCTGGTAGACGTGAATGCTCTCAACGTCGGCTATTCCTTCGCTTGCGAGCTGCTCAAACGGGTTGTGAGAGAGACCATAAACGTCATATGAATGAGAAGGGTAAAACTTAAGGCCATCCCTTTCCATTTCACCTCACCGATTTAGAATGTCCTTCGGAATATAAAAACCTGTCCATCGGTGAGCTGATATGATTCTCCTGGTAACATGCCCGCAGGGAAGGGAAGGCGATGCAATACTCGAGCTGGAGTGGGCGCTTGAAAAGGTTAAGGTTCATGGAACCGATTGGAGGGGTGTCCTGCTCGCTGAAACTCCCCTATCAAAGGAAGAAGCGCTTCGAAGGCTCAAAGATTTTGAAACGCAGGCAATCCAAAGGGTTGTGCCGCTGGAAGTCCTTGTGAGGGCCTCCTTTGACGAGATAGCTGATGCAGTACTAAACCTCGCTGAGAGAATCCAGGGTAGCTTTGCGGTGAGGGCAAAAGTCAGGGGAAACAAAAAACTCTCCCAGCGGGAGCTTGAGAGAAAGCTCGGCTCGCTCATAGTCGAGCGCTATAACCTGCCGGTGAATCTGAGTGATCCAGACTACACCGTCATCGTTGAAGTCCTCGGGAAGAAAGCTGGAGTGGGAGTTCTCAGGCGTGGGGAGCTTCTCCGCTTCGAGGTAGAGGAATAGGCTTATTAGGGTGGGCACCGTTTTCCCACTGTGGTCAAAATGATGGACGTTGATGAGGTCATTGAGATGCTCTCAAAGCTGAGCTACGAAGAGGCCTTAGCCTACTGGATAAGTGGGGAGAGGGAAGAGGCAAAGCTCTACAAGGAGCTCGCCGAGAGAGCAAGGGCGCTCGGTCTTGGGGAGAGTATTGTCAAGGTCTTTGAAAAGCTCTCAAAAGACTCCCAGAGGCACGCCGAGGAGCTGACGAAAATCTTCAAGGAGAGCTTTTCAAGGGAGCCGAAGACTGACATACCGCCGGTAGAAGTTCTATCAGTTCTCAACAAGTTCGAGAGGGCAGACCAGATAAAAGAAGTCCTTGAGGCTGCGATGGAGAGCGAGCTGACCGCCCATAAGGTTTACAAGCTTCTCGCCGAGAAGGTGGAAGATGAACGGCTGAAGGAACTCTACCTCAAACTCGCTGAGGTTGAGAGGACCCATTACGAGGCCCTGAAGGCGGAATACGAAAAGCTGGGTGATTGAAATGGTCGTGGAGATCCTTAACGAGATAAGGAAGCTGGACGAGAGGGAGCTGTTAAGCTACTGGATTAAAGGTGAATACGAAGAGGCTGAAACGTACTGGAAGCTCGCCGAGCGTGCTAAGGAGCTTGGACTGCCAGAGGAAGTTGTCAACACTTTCAAGAGGCTCGGTGACGAGTCAAAGGGGCACGGCGACGAGCTCTACAAAATCTACCGCCAGAACTACGGGGACGAGCTGGTCGAGGTGAACGTTCCGAACGTTGAATCCCTCAACGTCCTCGGCAAGTTCTGGAAGGTCGAGGATTTGAAGGACGTTTTGGAGATAGCGATGGAGAGCGAGAAGCTGGCCGAGACGATATACAGAAAGCTCGCGGAGGAGTGCAAAAAGGAGGAGCTCAAAAGGGTTTATCTCACGCTGGCGGACGTTGAGAGGGGACACTATGAGTCCCTGAAAAAGCTGGCAGGGGGTATCGTCAATGGAAGACCTTGAAGAGACTCTGGAAAGGTTCAAAGATATGTTGCTTGGGCTCTCCGAGCGCGAAATCCTCTCCTACTGGATCTGGGGCGAATATGAGGAGGCCAGGATTTACTGGGGGCTCGCGAAAAAAGCTGAGGAGCTTAGGCTTCCGCCCGGTCTCCTCTCTGCCTTCAGGAAGCTGGCCAAGGAATCTGAGGAGCACGGGGACACTCTGAAGAGGATATACGTTAAAACCTACGGTGAAGAACCGAAAAAAGTTGACCTGCCGTACATTGAAGCGGAGGTTCTCTCAAAGGCCTTTGAAGACCCGGAGAACATACCCAAAGTTCTCGCAATAGCGATGGAGACCGAGCTCGTTGCGATGGAGCTGTACAGACATCTCGCCTCAATAACGGAGAACGAGGAGGCCAGAAAGGTCTACCAATACCTTGCCAACGTAGAGTGGGCCCATTACCAGAGGCTCAAGGGCGAGGCTGAGCTCATGGGCTTCAGCGTTGAACAGTATGGAATAAAAGTAAAGGTGACGGCGTAATCATGCCTTCCCTTCCTTCTCCTTCTTCGCGGCCTCTTTGGCCTTCTTCTGCTCTTCCAGCTTCCTCTTTATCTCCTCGACTTTTTCAGGCTTCAGAGGGATAAACCTGTCGTCGTGGTTGTCGTAGCTGGCCAGCAGGAAGTCCTTGCTGAGCTGGAGCGCCCCTGTAGGACAGACGTCAACGCACTGGCCGCAGTAGACACAGCGAGCTGTCCAGAGGGCCACCTTCCTTATCTCCGGCAGGTAAACGAAGACCCCAGCTGGACAGACGTTGACGCACATCCTGCAGCCGACGCACTTGTCCACGTTGTAGGCTATCATTCCCCTGAAGTCCTCGGGAATCGGAACCGGCTCCGTCTGCGGGAAGCGGTTTGTCGCCGGCTTCTTGAAGAGGTTTCTGAGCACCACTGGGACGAGAATTGGGGCCTTCACATTATCACCTCCATCGCTATGAGGAGCGAGCCGATCAGCGAGGCCAGGAAGACGTTCTTCCAGAGGAAGTCAACGGCCTGCGTTATCTTCAGCCTCCCCGTCACAGCTCTGAAGACGCTCTGGACGACGAAGAGAACCACGAATACCTTAAGCGTGTGGAAGAGCAGGTCAACGACGTTCGCTGAGAGGCCACTCAGCCCGAAGTAGCCCGAGATTCCCCACGGGAAGAATATCGCGACAACGAGCGACGCTGAGATGAAGGCCTTTATCGAGTGCGTCAGCTTGAGGAGTGCCAGATACCTTCCGCTGTACTCGACGAGAAGTCCCTCCGCTATCTCTTCCTCGGCATCGGGTATGTTGAAGAACCCGACCTCTATCTCGCTCGCCAGCCAGACGGCAAAGACGTAGAGGAGTATAAGGGCCCCTACGAAGCTCATCGGAGTCCCTATCTCCCATATGTTGTGCTGATAGAATGTCCCCATGCTGAAGGGCTCCTCAACGCCGAGCTTTCCAATGCGCCACATTATTGTGAATATCGCCAGCATCATGGCTGGTTCCCTTGAGACCATTATCGTCGCTTCCCTCGCTGCACCTATCTTGGCGTACGGGTTCCCCGAGCTTATTGCGCCGAGCATCTTGAAGAAGCTGATGAGGGTTAAGAGGTAGATGAAGACGATGACGTCTCCCTTGCTCGCCAGAATCGGCGTGAAGCCCATCGGCGTGTAGGCGAGGAGAGCTATAGCGGTGGCCAAGGCCAGAACAGGAGCGGCCCTGAACATGTAGTTCGCGGTGTTCGGTATTATCGTCTCCTTGCTGGCCAACTTGAGGAAGTCGTAGATCGGCTGGAGTATCGGCGGGCCAATTCTCCTCTGCATTCTGGCCACTAACTTCCTGTCTATTCCCTCCCAGACGAGTGATGCAAGTGAAACGAAAGTGTAGAGGCCGAGCAGGCCCGCGATTGGGTAAACCACGTTGCTTACCACGTCCATGCTATCACCTCACACAGCCAACACCAAGCGGGCTCGGGTCTCCCTTGATATCCGGGTTGATCTCGCGCGTCCTCTTTATCGACTCCCTCAGGAGGTCCTTCTCGGTCAGGATTTTCTTCTTCCCGTCCTGCACAACGGCAACCCTGTCGGTACAGCTCAGGCACGGGTCTATTGAAGCAACCGCAACCACAAAGTCCGCCACCTGGTCGCCGATGACTCCCCTGGCAACCGCGAAGAGGTTCGGGAACGTCGGCTCTCTCGGCTTCCAGCGGAGCGGCTTATCGCTTCCCTTCTTTCCGCGGACGTAGTGCACCAACTCTCCTCTCGGCGCCTCGTACCTGCCTATTCCCTCACCGTCAACCATCAGCCTCAGCTTGGCGTAGAGGACGTTGTCCTTCGGGAAGGTCTTTATCGGCCCGTCGGGCATCGCATCGAGGGCGTGCTCTATGAGCTCAAGGCTCTGCCAGAGCTCCCCTATCCTGACAGCCATCCTGTCGAAGACGTCCCCCCTCGGCCTCTCTCCCGTTACATCCTGCGGCATGACCGGCTTTATGCCGAGGTCCGGATAAACCCCAAGCCCCTCGCTCCAGCGGGCGTCGTCCCTGATTCCGCTCCCCCTTCCCGTTGGGCCAACGGCTCCCTGCTCCAGGGCAACGCGCTTGCTTATCACTGCTGTGTCCCTGAAACGGGCCTCTATCGTTGGATCGTGGAGGAAAGCCTCCTCTATCTGCGGGAAGACTTCCCTGTAGTACTTTATCATCTCCTCGATGATCCTTCTCTTCTTCTCGTCGATGTCCCTCCTGACGCCGCCTATCGTCACCATCGAGTAGTTAACGCGGTTTCCTGAGACGGCCTCAAGGGTGTCCATAACCTTCTCCCTTGCCAGCCAGGTGAGGTGAAGCAGGGTGTCGTAGCCTATGTCGTGGGCAAGAACGCCGAGGTTGAGGAGGTGGGAGTGAATCCTCTCAAGCTCGCCGATGATTACGCGGATGTACTCGGCCCTCTCGGGCACCTCTATGCCTCCAGCCTCCTCAACGGCCCTCGTGTAGGTGTGGTTGTGAGAGAAGGAGCAGATTCCGCACATCCTCTCGGCGAGGTACATTATTTGGATGTAGTTTCTCCTGAGGGCTATCCATTGGATTCCGCGAAGGTTGTAACCGAGCTTGACGTCAACGTCAACTATCCTCTCGCCGTCTAGGGTGAGTATGAACTTCTCGGGCTCTTCAAGGCCTGGATGGATTGGACCGAAGGGTATTTTGACCCAGTACTCGACTTTTTCGGTCATTTCTTCGCACCCCCTTTGATGTAGTATGGGTGACCCGCATTGTGTACCATCTCCTCTGAAATGCCCTTATCGTCGAGGCGGAGCGGGTAGATGCCCTCTGGGAAGTCATCTGGAAGGAATAGCCTCCTCTTGTCGGGGGCACCCTCGAAGTCAAGTCCGACCATCTCCATGCCTTCCCTCTCGAACTGGAGCGCTATCGGGAAGACGTCGCTGATATCTGGGAGCACCGGGTCGTCCTTTGGTGCGTGGACGTCCACGATGAGTGAAACCGCAGGAGCGTCCCTGTAGTGGATAAGGATGTGGCTGAGAAAGCCCAGCTCTTCTCCCCAGTCCTGCTCTATTCCTATCGAGTAGTGGGCCTCTGGGTCGAGCCCCTTGATGAAACTCATCAAAGCCTTGTAGTCCTCCCTCGGAACCCTCACCCAGACCCTCTGTCTGCCCCACTTGTTGGTCTTCACCTCAACGCTCGCGCTCGGGAAGCGCTCGGCTATTTTCCTTGCAACATCCTCCGCCTTTGTCGGTTCTTTGACTTCGTTAACCTCGGTAATGGGATTAGCTTCACTCATTCTCCCACCTCCTCTGGAACCTCCCCCTTAATCATCCTGGCGAGCTTCTCCAGGGCAAGAACGACGCCGTGTAGAATGGCCTCAGGCCTCGGCGGGCAGCCGGGAACATAAACGTCCACGGGGATAACCCTGTCCAGCGGGGCGTTTGTGAACGGGCTCTCGTAGAAGACGCTTCCACCGGTTGGGCATGCTCCAACGGCTATGACTATCTTTGGGTCTGGTGTCTGCTCGTAGACGAGTTTAACCCTCTCAAGGCTCTGGTTGGTCACGGGGCCCGTAACGACCAGTATATCTGCGTGCCTTGGGCTGCCGACGAGCTTGACTCCAAAGCGCTCAGCGTCGTAGCGCGGTGTTAGAGCGGCTATTATCTCGATGTCGCAGCCGTTGCACGAGCCGCTGTTTACGTGGAATACCCAGGGCGACTTTCCAAGGAACCTGCAGAGCTGGGCTATTCTCTTTTCGAGCCTCTCGCGCTCCGATGGATTTGATTTCTGCCCGTTTTGGTTGGCGGGAACTGTTATCGCCATCAGCTACCACCTCCGCAGAGCTCTCGCGGAAAACCCTTCATCCCCATATCAGCAGCACCCCCAGCACGAAGGCCGTCGTTATCACCAGGTAGCTCGCGTAGTCAGTGAGCAGGCCTGTGTGGTCTCTCCTGAGCACAGTGAAGAAGTTCTTGAGGGCGTAGGTTAGGCCCCACATGACGTTTCTTCCCGTGTAGTGGCCCTCCAGGTGCTCGAAGCCGGGAATTATCCTGTCCGGATCTTCGCCGCTGATGAATATCTTCGTCCCATCTCCGGTTTCCCTCGTTCCCATTCCGCTTCTCTTCGCCCACTTGTCGAGGAGATAAGCCAGGATGAGGCCGATGATAAAGACGAAGACGAAGTAAATGGCATCCCAATAACCGAACATTTCAGGCACCCCCCATCAGTGTTGCTATGTATCCGAGCTGGTTTTCGAGGGCCTTAGCCGCTGGAATCATGACTTTGTCGCTTATCTGCCACGGGAAGAGTCCCATGATGATTATTGCCAAAGCCAGGATTATCATCGGCCAGAGCATGCTCGCCTCCGGGTCTCTGGCGTTCATGACCTTCTCGCTCGGCCTTCCGAAGAAGGTGTAGAGAACCCTGACGTAGGCCGCCGTACAGAATGCAGTTCCAATTATCGCTATTGCACCGAGAACCGGGTTGAAGATCGCAGAACTCTCGTAGATGAGCCACTTGCTCGCGAATCCGTTCAGCGGCGGCATTCCGATTATCGCGGCCGCTCCGATGAGGAAGGCGAACGTTGTTTTCGGCATTGTCCTGGCCAAACCGCTCAGTTCGTTGAGGTTCCTCGTTCCGAGCTCGTGTATAACCGCTCCAGCTATGAGGGAGAGGAGCGCCTTCATGAGGGCGTGGTTGAAGGTGTGATATATCGCTCCAGCGAGGGCAATATCTCCAGTTCTGCTTCCGTAGGCTGCCAAACCTATTCCGAGGCCGAGGAGGATGTAACCTATCTGCCCGACGGAGGAGTAGGCCAGAAGGCGCTTCATATCGGTCTGTATTACCGCCATCGCGTTGCCTACTATGAGGGTTATGCAGGCGAAGATTATGATCACCCAGCCGACGGTCTTCATGCTGACGCTCGCCCCGTAGATGCTGAAGAGTATCCTCGCCAGGGCGTAGACACCGCCTATCTTGATGACCAGGCCAGAGAGCATTGCTGAAATCGAGCTGGGGGCTGCTGGATGGGCATCAGCCAGCCACATGTGAACAGGAGAAGCACCACTCTTGAAGAGCAGACCCGCTATGAAGAAGGCTAAAGCCACCTTGGCAACAACGCTCGGGTTCTGAGACAGCTTGATCGCGAGGTAGCCCATCGTCAGCGTCCCGTACTGGCCGTAGAGGAGCGCTATTCCGAGGAGGACGAGCGAGCTCGCTATTGAACCCACGAACATGTACTTTATGCCCGCCTCGATGCCCTCCCAGGTGTCGTTCCTGAAGGCGACGAGGGCGTAGCTGGCTATGCTCATTATCTCCAGGAAGACGTAGAAGTTGAAGAGGTCGCCGGTTATCGCTATGCCCAGCATTCCGAGTTCGAGGATCAGGATTAGGGTGTAGTACTTGTCCAGACCCGTGTCGCGCTTCATGTAGCCGAGCGAGTAGACAACGGCAAGGAACGCGACGAGGGTCACCATGAGCACCATCAACGCTGAGAGCAGGTCAACCTCCCAGACTATCCTGACCGGGAAGCTGGCTCCCTGGCCGAACGGGCTCTTAGCGCCGAGGGTGTAGAGTATCGGGCCGTTTTCATAGACTGAATAAAAGACCGCGGAGCCAACCAGGAGAGTTATTCCAGAGATAATGACCGCCCACGCTTCTCTGGCTTTTTTCCCTGCGAGGCTCACTATCGGCATTGAGAACGCTCCAAAGAGCGGGACGATAATCAGGTAGGGTAAGATCGTCTCGCCGTTCATCCCCTCAACCTCCTCAGGGCTCTCACGTCAAGGGTTCCGTAGTGGCGGTAGGCGTTTATCGTCAGGGCAACGGCTAGGGAAAGCACACAGACGCCGATGACTATGCTCGTGAGGACGAGCGCCTGCGGCAGCGGGCCGACCATCGGGCTTTTGAGCGTCTCGTACCCGGTGTAAATTGGGGCGGTCGGGACTTCGTTGAGCTCCATTCTGTAGCCGAGGCTGATGAGGAGCAGGTGAATTCCAGCGTCTATTATGTTGAGCGCCAACACGAGCTTGAGCAGGTTCCTCTTCGCGAGGAACGCATAGATTCCGAGGGCTATCATGAGGAACGCAACTATGAACTGGAACTGAATCAAGACTTCCACCTCCTCCAGAGGGCTATGGCAGTTAGGGCACTAACAAGTCCCGTGAAGACCTTCAGTCCGACTGCGAGGTTCATTATCGGCAGGAATCCAGCGGAAAGCAGCGTTCCAGGCTTTCCGTTGAAGAACGGGCCGTTGTGCCAGAGGGTATTGTAGAAGAAGGCCGTTCCTATACCCAGCATCGCCGCACCGAGGAAGACGAGGCCGCCGAGGCCTTCGAGGGCAGAGTAAAGGTGCTTGTTGTAGCGCTTTTTCATCTCGCCTAATCCAAATGCTATCAGGAACAGGATTCCGGCTCCTGCTATGGTGGCTCCTCCCTGAAAGCCGCCACCCGGTGTGAGGTGGCCGTGCATGACAACGTAGGCCCCGAATATTCCGATGAGCGGTATCGTAGCCCTCGCAGCAGTCCTGACGATAACACCCATGTCGGAGTCGTTCATTCCTCATCCCTCCTCCAGGGTCTTAGAAGGGCAACTGCACCGGCTATGGCGGTGAAGAGAACGGTAGCCTCTCCAAGGGTATCGTAGCCACGGTAGTCGAACACGATGTCGGTAACGATGTTCGTTCCGCCGACTTCCTCAACGCCGTGCTCGATGTAGTAGTTGTCGGTGTAGCGGTACTTCAGCCAGTCTTCTCCGCCGGGCCCGAACTTGAGGCCGTAGTTGGGGTTCGCTATGTAGAGGAGCGCACCGAGTATGAACAGGAGCGACAGATAAGCTAAGGTTCTCTTCATGGCACCTCACGCTCCCACCTTTCCGTCTTCGCGATGCCGTAAACAACAACGGCCGTAACAACGCCCGCTCCGACGGCAGCCTCGGCTATGGCAACGTCCGGCGCGTGCAGGGTGTAGAACTCAAGGCTGAGCAAGAGGCTCATCGCTGCCGAGGCCAAAGCCGCCGACAGAAGGTCGCGGTAGCGTATCGTAAGATAGGCCGTGATCAGCACTCCGACGAGGATTATGGCCTGGATGAGCATATCAAGGTCAACGGCGTTCATTCGGAACCACCCCCGAGCTTCTCCTCGTAGGCATCAACAACCGCTCTAACCGGCTTGACTCCGCTGAGGTGTGCCGCTTTGGCTATCGCGTGAGCTCCCGTCGGGTTCGTGAGTAGGAGCGCTATGAGGGCAATGAAGCTGTGGAGGGCCATCTGGAGATACTTGGAGTCCCCTGTCCTGTGGAGCTGGTAGAGGGCGTGGGTGACGACGGCGAAGACGGCAAAGATAGTCCCGAAGGTCGTGCACTTGGTGGCGCCGTGGAGCCTTGTATAGACGTCGGGGAAGCGGAGGAGCGCGAAGCTTCCGAGGAGGTTGAAGGTCACGCTTATTCCGAGGAAGACGTAGATGAGCACTTCAACGTAGTTCATGCCAATCCCCCCTGGAGGTACTTCGCTATCACGAGCGTGCCTATGTAGCTCAGAAGGGCGTACACTATCGCGATGTCGATGTAGATCGTCCTGTCGTAGGCCGCTCCGAGGAGAACCATGCCCGCGACGACGAGCGTGTTGAGGGTGTCAACGCCGACTACTCTGTCGGGAACCGTTGGCCCGAGTATGAGCCTCAGCACCGAGATTAAACCCGCTATCCCAACGAGAACCATCGCATAGAAGAATGCCATCATCTTCCCAGCCTCCTGGCCCATTTTTCGAAGGGCCCAGCAACCGGCTCCGAGCTTTCGGGCCTCTCAAGGCCCTCCGGCACGTTGATCCAGTGAACGTAGAGCGCCTTTTCTTCCGGATCGGCTTCAACTGTCAGGGTTCCAGGGGTGAGTGTGATCGAGTTGCTGAGAATTGTGTACTGGGCGTCGTTGTTGAGGTCAACTGGGACGCGGACTATCCCCGGCCTTATCTTCCCTGTTATGACCCTGTAAGCGACGTCGAAGTTGGCCTTCACCATGCCCCAGAAGAGAACCGGTGCATATGCTATGAAGCCGAGCCATTTCACAGGGTTCAGGAAGCGCGTTGAGTTCTCACCTACCACGTCCTTCGTCGCATAGCCGATTATTGCCGCGAATATCAGTCCAGCCACTAGCTCTTCCGTGCTCCACAGCAGTCCATTGCTTCCCGCTGTTAAGACCAGCCACACGATGTAGGCGAAGAGGAACGCCACTATGAACGGCAAACTACCACCTCCAGATGAGACATTTTCAGCACCTCTCACTTCCGATTTCTCATTCTGCTTAAAACGCTTTTCCCAAGCTTTTGTTTGGCAAGAGAAGGTATTAAACGGCTCGTTTTGAACCAATGGTTCAAATCTAAAAGTTAAATTAAGAACTTCAATGCTGCGAATTAGGGGGTAATAAAGGAAAATGCATCAGGCGGGCTTGGCAATCTTGGCCAGGAAGAACGTGCCCGCTATGTAGTAGATTGAAAGCGCAAGCGGAACGGCGTACATTGCACCACTGCCGAGAGCGCTGTCGAGTGCCATTGCTATTCCAGCAGGTACGAGGGTCGCGACGATCCAGAATGCTATGAAGACAACCAGGAAGTCAACGATCTCCTTGATGAGCCTCTCGGCGGTGAGCTCCGGGTGGCTGAGGTACCAGTAGTAGAACGCGACGAAGAGGAAGCCGCCGACGGCGTTGCCGAAGGTCACCGGGATCAGGTTGTGGAAGAACTTTGTCCAGGTTATGGTGTAGTTGCTGAGGAGTATCCCCGTTGGGATCGCCCACATGTTGGCGATGGCGTGTTCAAAGCCTATGGCGACGAAGGCAAAGATTGGGAACCATATAGCGAGTATCTTACCTGCCCCGTCCTGAACCCTAGCAGACTGCCATATTGCAAGGTTGACGAGCCAGTTACAGCCGATGCCGAGGAAAAACAGCGCGAGCATGTCCTTTGAAACCTTGCCCGTGGCTATGCTCACCGTGACTTTTCCAAAGGTGTTAGGGTCTCCAACGTGGCCGAAGAGTCCGGTTAGGGTAGTTGCCAGCAGGGCAAGGAAGATTGAGCCTATGAAGTTGCCCCCGTAGCTTCCGAACCAGTTGTAGAGGACGCACTTGAAGTCGGCGTAGCCCTTAACCTTCGCGGAGCTGAGGAACTGAACGTTGCCGGTCCAGAGGTCAGCACCGCCTATGACAACCCCAATGAGGCCGACAGGGAAGACGGCACCGAGGAGGAGCTTGAAGGCGGATATGTTTCCCTTGTCAGGGAAGAGCTTGGGGCTGTAGCCGGAAGCCGCCACCACCGCCAAGAGGAATCCGAAGGCGATGAACGCTCCAGCCATAAAGCCGGCAAAGAGTAACCTTCCGGGGGTTGTTCTGAACTTGGGGGTGGCCTTCTTGGCTATCCCCTCAAAGGTGGTATCCACACCATACAGGATTTGTTCTTTCGGATCGACCATTCGATCACCTCCTATTCTTCATAACCTTTCCTCAAGATGTTCCAAGCCCACGTGATAGGCCCTTCCGAGTGGTATCACGGAGAAAACACAGAAAGGAACGAAGGTTCATCTTATCCCTCCCTACTTGCTCTCATCGTTTCATTTACCGTGAGCTTTCTGCGGCAACTCCTGCAGAGAACGGCCCTTCCCACTATCTCATCGCGATCAAACATTCCTTCCGAAAGCATCTGGAGGGACTTTTCCAGCGATCTCTCTGTGTAATCGGCATAGTTCCCGCAACCAGGACATAGGTGAAGCCTTAGTTCCACAACCTCAACGTAAGCCCTTTTCCTCAGAGAGATAACCTCAAAAGTTGCTATCTTAATAGCCCCCGTCGGGCAGACCTCCTCACAACGAGTGCATGGAGTGCACTTTCCGATGTTGAGGGATATCTTCCTGATACCTTCCATGTAGTCGTCTATAGCCTGCAGAGCACCCGCAGGGCAAACATTAACACAGGCGCCGCAACCGATGCAGAGCTCTGGGTCTATTTGCGGGACTCCCAAACCATTAGGAAGATGTTCCAATGGTATTAAGGAACACTTCAACGTTTCAGGCATTTTCATCCCTCTTCAGCACTTTTGGTCGCCCTACCCCCCGTTTGGTATGCGTCTCCACGAGTAAGGAAAAAGTTAGGAAACTACAAATACCTACACACCCCTGAACTGTATTCTCTCGCCGCTCTTGGCTATCTCTATCGCCTTTTCGGTGAACTTTTGTCTCCTCATCCTTTGGATGTCGTTGAAGTCGCCGAAGAGAAGGGCATCGGTCGGGCAGGTTTCCACACACGCCGGGAGCTTTCCTTCGGCTCTCCTGTGGGCGCAGAGGTCGCACTTCATCATTATCTTGTCAAGGGAGTCAAGCTCTGGTATTCCAAAGGGGCACACGATTCCACACATCAGACAGCCAATGCACTTCTGGGGGGCGAGCAGAACTGCTCCATCCCCATCGCGATAGAGTGCGTTTGTCGGGCAGACCTCGAGGCAGGGAGCCTTCTCACAGTGGCGGCAGTTGAGGGCCATCGCGGCCATTTCCTGCCATTCAAAGACGTTTATGAATGATCTTCCGTTGTGTTCGCGCTCGCAGGCTACCTCACAGGCGCGGCACTCGATGCACTTTGAAAAGTCTATAAAAACGGTCTTTCTGGCCATTCAGGTCACCCCCTAACAATTTCAATCTCTGGTATAACGGGAGGTACCTTCTTCATGAGCTCCCTGGCCTCTTCCTCCGTAATCTTGACGACTTTGCAGGCGCAGGCCTTGGTCTCCGGAATCTTGGCCACTGGGTCGAGGGCATCGTTGGTAACGACGTTCGCTCCCCAGTGCCAGGGAACCGCTATAACCCCCTTCTTGACTGTCCTCGTGACCTTTGCCCTGATCGGATACTCTCCTCTTCTTGTGACGATTTTGACCCAGTCCCCGGTCTTTATTCCAAGTCTCTCGGCGTCCTCAGGGTGTATCTCAGCGAGGGGCTCGGGCCACCTCTTGACGAGGGCCCTGCTCCTTCCGGTCATCGTGAGGGTGTGGTAGTGGCCAACGTACCTCACTGTCGTCAGGAGGAACGGGTAATCCTCGTCCGGTGTTTCAGCCGGCCCGCGGTACTCAACGGCCGCGAGGTGCGCCTTGCCATCGCTGGTCAGGAACCTCTCCTTGTAGAGAACCCTCGTGCCGGGATGGTCTTCACTCGGGCACGGCCAGTGTATTCCAGCTAAGTTTGCCTTGAGCCTCTCTGGAGTTATGCCCCGATACTGTGGGGTGCAGGCGTTGACCTCACGCAGAATGTCCTCTGGGCCGGAATAGTTGAAGCCCTTCGGCCCGTCTCCTGTGAAGCCAGCGGCCTTGCCTATCTCACTGACTATCCACCAGTCCGGCCTCGCCTCCCCCGGCGGGTTGATCGCCTGGAAACTCCACTGAACCCTTCTCTCGGTGTTCGTGAGGGAGCCCTCGTTCTCAAGCATAGCCGCAGCCGGGAGAACTATGTCCGCGAACTCCATGGTCGGTGTGGGAACTATGTCCTGAACGACCATGAACTCAAGCTTATGGAGGGCCTTGATGACGTGGTTGGTGTTAGCATCGCTTATGACAGGGTTCTCACCCATGACGTAGTAGGCCCTGACCTTCCCCTTCTCTATGGCGTGGGCAGCCTCGATGACTGTAAGTCCCACCTCTCCGCTCAGCTCGGTTCCCCAGAACTCCTCGAAGAACTTCCTCCCTTCAGGATCGGAAACCGCTTTGTAGCCGGGGAAGACGTTTGGAAGTACTCCAAGGTCGCAGGCTCCCTGGACGTTGTTCTGGCCGCGCATTGGGGATACTCCACAGCCTTCCCTTCCCTGGTAGCCACATATGGCTGAAAGCGTTGCGAGCAGTCTCACGTTGTCGTGTCCGTGGGTATGCTGGGTTATTCCCATCGCCCACGTTATTACGCCCTTCCCCCCCGTTGCAAACGTCCTCGCGGCCTGGACTATCAGATCTGCTGGAACGCCGGTTATCTTCTCGACGTACCCGGGAGTGAACTTCTCAACGGTCTTGGCGAGTTCATCGAAGCCCGTGCACCTCTCCCTGACGAACTTCTCGTCGTAGAGCCTCTCCTCTATGATGACATGAATGAGGCCGTTTATCAGGGCGATGTCGGTACCGGGGTAGTGCTGCAGGTAAATGTCGGCGAACCAGGCTGTCCTTGTAAAGCGCGGGTCGGCCACTATGACCTTAGCTCCCCTCTCCTTGGCCTTGAGAACGTAGCGGAAGCCAACCGGGTGAGTCTCGGCGAAGTTGTGGCCGATGATGAAGATAACGTTCGCCTCTTCAATGTCCCTGTATGTGTTCGTCATCGCCCCAGCGCCGAAGACGGCTTTGAGGCCGGAAACTGTTGATGCATGGCAGAGTCTCGCGCAGTGATCAACGTTGTTGGTTCCGAGCATTCTGGCCAGCTTCTGTATAAGGTAGTTTGGCTCGTTGAAAGTTTTTGCACTGCCGAAGAACATCATTGAATTCGGATCGTCCTTTGAATACTCCTTAAGCCTCTCGGCGACCTCCTTTATGGCCTGACTCCAGCTTATCTCGACGAACTTGCCTTGCTCCTTCGCCTTTAATGGCTTCTTAAGCCTGTCCCGGGCGAGGACGTACTCAAGAACGGCGTTGCCCTTGGGACAGAGCTTTCCATTTTCGTTTGAGATTCCGGGTATGTCATTGGCGTACTCGATGCCAAGGGGATGGCCGTCAGAACTCCTAATGTACAGCCTGCACCCCACACCGCAGTAGGGGCAGACCACAGGGACGAGCTTTTCATCCATTCTCAACACCTCCATCATCGCACTGTACATCATGCGTCATTACAGCACTAATATTCAACACTGTACTTTTTTATCCCCACACAGAACTCCCGCTTCTGGCTTAAAACCGTTTTTAAATCGCTTGGTTTTTAACAAAAGGTTATGATAGTCGAGGTATTGAGTAATAAGGCTATGTTAACACCTTTCGTATTCTCAGAAGCACTGTGGCTAACAAAAGAGTTTAAGATACTTCCGAACCTCCGTTCCAAGCAGGAAAAATAAAGGTCAAAGCATCAAGCGGCGTCAGAGCATCCGTCCGACTCCCTCCAAGTTAACCGCCGCCAGCCGCTCCCGTGCTATCTTTTCGGCGGTTCTTCTCCTAACTTTTTCCTCGACTTCCTCGGGCTTTCCGAAGAATATGGCCCCTGCCGGACACATTTCGGCACACGCTGGGGCCGTTCCAAGCCTTCTTCTATCAGCACACATGTCGCACTTAGTAACTGCCTTGAGCTTGACATCAAAAGTGGGAACTCCGAAAGGACAGGCGGCGAGGCACATCAGACAGCCTATGCACTTATTGGGGTTTATTATAACGGCCCCATCGCTGTCGCGGTAGATCGCCCCCGCAGGACAGACGTCCATACATGGGGCTTTCTCACAGTGACGACAGTTTATGGGAACGGGGATCCCTGTAATGGTGTAATAGACCTTTATGTTGGGTCTGCCGCCGTGAATAAAGTCGCAGACTCCTTCGCACGTCTCACAACCAATGCAAAGGCTGTAATCAACGTGGAGTATCCTCCTCGTCATTTCCCTCACCTCCCCATCAGCCACAGGTGTATGGACTCGGCTGCATACAGGCCGTCCTTGACAGCCCTTCCAACTTTTGATGGCCCCAGAACAACGTCTCCCGCAGCGAAGACGCCCTCCCTGCTGGTCATGTGCCTGCTATCCACGACGATCCTTCCCTTCCTGTCAAGCGCTATGCCCATCTCCTTGGAAAACGGTGGGGTTGGCATCTGGCCAACTGCGCAGACCATGTAATCAACCTCGATCTGGAAGTTGGAGCCCTCAATCGGGATTGGTCTTCTTCTCCCGGTTTCGTCCGGCTCGCTCAGCTCCGTTTTGACGAGTTCAACAGCTCTAACCCTTCCGTTTTCACCTATTATCCTGACAGGCATTGTCCTCTCCAGCCACTTAACCCCTCTCTGCTGGAGGAGGTTGATCTCGTAAGCCCCCGCGGGGGCCTCCCTTATCGTTCTGCGGTAGCTCATGTAGACCTTCTCCGCCCCCAGGTTTATGCTTTCAAGAGCCGCGTCAACGGCGCTGTGTCCCGCGCCTACCACGAGGACTTTTCTCCCCTCAACAGGGGGCACTTCACTCCAGTCCATATGGCCCAGCTTGGCGCTCTTGATCCTGAACAGGTACTCAAGCGCCGGGTAGACCCCCTCAAGGTCTGAACCTGGTATCGTTGGAACGTAGGCGTTCCAAGTGCCTGTGGCTATCAGAACGGCATCGTAGTTCTTTAGGATCTCCTCGAACTCTATTCTGCGCTCAACGAACTCATCGCCGCTCTCCTTGGGATTACCGAAGCATACCTTCGTTCTCGTGAAGAACTTGACGTTGTAGACCTTCTCAAGCTCTTTGTAGCCCTCTCTAACCCTGTAGATAGGAATCCTAAACTCGGGTATTCCAAACAGCATTAGACCTCCGGGTTCAGGCAGCTTGTCGTAAACATGAACCTCGTGTCCCTGGCAGACGAGGTACCCTGTGGCTGCCAGACCGGCGGGTCCCGCCCCGATGACGGCCACCTTCTTTCCGGTTGGCTCGGGTTTTTCCCTACATAGAAACGCAAATCTAATCCCTTCCATCCCTAATCACCCCGTGTAAGCTTCGTACTTATTCGACGCCCTAAACAGCCTCTTTCTCTTGCATTCATTACACAGAAAGGCGAGTTCAGGGTTTCCTCCAGTTTTTAGAAGCCGGTTTGCGAGATAATCGGCTTCTTTCTTGGTGCTGTTGAGACGTTTTCCGCAGACAGCACAGCGGGCAAACTCCAAGGCCAGCTCCATACTCTCAGGTCTCCCCTCCAGTGCTCCAGTGGGGCAAACTTCGTTGCATTCAAAGGCACAGTCTCCGCATTTCGCGGGCTCAAAAAGTATTCTCCTAACTTCATTCTCAAAAACCAAAATAGCCGAATAAGGACAGGCACCTGCACACGCCCCGCACCCAATACAGAGTTCCGCTTTCAGCACAGATATCACCTGCGAGCCCGCTGAATGGGCTTACATCTTCTTTAAGTTCCCAGTATTTTTTGAAAGAATGCCCATAAAAGCGTTTTTCAAACGGTTATTTTCAAACCAAAAGTTCAATACCGCCCTATTTAAGTATTGAAGGTTCCAAATCCACAAACAACCAAAATTGAACCCCAAAACTCAGTGTTGTTCATTATCGCTCCACAAAGAATCCACGATGAGTTTAACTTTTTTGTTGACCTAAGAGATTTTAATCAAACAAAAGAGTTTAAACTTTTGGTTTTGAATTTCTGGGTTTAAAAACGCTTTTTAAGGCTGTCTCTTACTCTCAATAAATGAACATAATTGGACGCATGTATGTTTATGTTCATTGGGGGTGGTAAGGTTGAGATACGTTAAGCTCCCGAAGGAAAACACGTACACATTCCTTGAGCGCCTGAAGGAGTGGGGTAAGCTCTACGCTCCCGTGAAGATCTCGGAGAAGTTCTACGACTTCAGAGAGATAGACGACGTCAGAAAGGTCGAGTTCAATTACAACAGGACGATAATGCCGCCGAAGAAGTTCTTCTTCCTCCCGAGGGAGAAGCTCTTCGAGTTCGACCTGAGCAGGCCGGAGTACAGGGAAACCATCGAGGACGTTGAACCCTTTGTGATCTTCGGCCTTCACGCCTGCGACATCCACGGCCTCAAAATCCTCGATACGGTCTACCTCGACGAGCTCCCAGACAAGTACTACAAGGCGAGAAGGGAAAAGGGAATAATCATCGGGATAAGCTGCATGCCAGATGAATACTGCTTCTGCAACCTGAGGGAGACAGATTTTGCCGATGACGGCTTTGACCTCTTCCTCCACGAGCTTCCCGATGGATGGCTCGTCAGAGTCGGCTCACCGACGGGCCACAGGATAGTGGACAAGAACATGGAGCTCTTCGAGGAGGTAACCACCGAGGACATCTGCAACTTCAGGGAGTTTGAGAACAAGCGCTCTCAAGCGTTCAAGTACCACGAGGACTGGAGCAACCTGCGCTACCTCCTCGAGCTCGAGATGGAGCACCCGATGTGGGAAGAACAGGCCGACCTCTGCCTCGCCTGCGGAATCTGCAATACCACCTGCCCGACATGCCGCTGCTACGAGGTGCAGGACATAGTGAACCTCGACGGGAACACCGGCTACCGCGAGAGGCGCTGGGACTCCTGCCAGTTCAGGAGCCACGGGCTTGTGGCGGGTGGCCACAACTTCAGGCCGACGAAGAAAGACCGCTTCAGGAACCGCTACCTCTGTAAGAACTCCTACAACGAGAAGCTCGGCCTGAGCTACTGCGTCGGCTGTGGAAGGTGCACCTACTTCTGCCCTGCAGGTATAAGCTTCGTGAGGAACCTGAGGACTATTCTCGGCCTCGAAGAGAAATCCTGTCCAAGCGAGATAACCGAGGAGATTCCGAAGAGGGGCTTCGCCTACGCCTCCCACATAAGGGGTGATGGGCTATGAGCATGGTTCTTCCAAAGGAGATAATGATGCCGAACGATAACCCATACGCTCTTCACAGGGCCAAGGTGCTCAGAGTCTACCCGCTCACTGAGAAGGAAAAGCTGTTCCTGTTCAGGTTTGAGGATGCTGAGCTTGCAGAAAAGTGGACGTTCAGGCCGGGGCAGTTCGTCCAGCTCACCATCCCCGGAGTCGGTGAAGTCCCGATAAGCATCTGCTCCTCAGCGATGAGGCGCGGCTTCTTCGAGCTGTGCATCAGGAAGGCTGGGAGAGTCACAACGGTCGTCCACCGCCTCAAGCCTGGAGACACCGTCCTCGTCCGCGGCCCCTACGGAAACGGCTTCCCGGTTGACGAGTGGGAGGGAATGGACCTCCTCCTCATAGCCGCGGGTCTCGGGACTGCACCGCTCAGGAGCGTCTTCTTGTATGCCATGGACAACCGCTGGAAGTACGGCAACATAACCTTCATCAACACGGCGAGGTATGGTAAGGATCTCCTCTTCTACAAGGAGCTTGAGGCCATGAAGGACTTGGCTGAGGCGGAGAACGTCAAGATAATCCAGAGCGTTACGAGAGACCCTGACTGGCCAGGCTTACACGGAAGACCCCAGAACTTCATTCCCGAGGCGAACACGAACCCGAAGAAGACTGCCGTGGCCATCTGCGGCCCACCGAGGATGTACAAGGCCGTTTTCGAGGCCCTCATCAACTACGGCTACCGGCCCGAGAACATCTACGTGACCCTCGAGAGGAAAATGAAGTGCGGAATTGGCAAGTGCGGCCACTGCAACGTCGGAACGAGCACGAGCTGGAAGTACGTCTGCAAAGACGGGCCTGTCTTCGGTTACTTCGACATAATATCAACACCGGGCTTGCTCGACTGAGGTGATGAAGATGAGCGAGAAGAAGATAAGGATTGGGTTTTACGCTCTGACCTCATGCTACGGCTGCCAGCTCCAGTTCGCGATGATGGACGAGATACTCCAGCTCATTCCGAACGTCGAGATAGCCTGCTGGTTCATGCTGGAGAGGGACTCCTACGAGGACGAGCCCGTTGATATAGCCTTCATCGAGGGGAGCGTCTCAACGGAGGAAGAGGCCGAGCTCGTCAAGAAAATCCGCGAGAATGCCAAGATAGTGGTTGCAGTCGGCTCCTGCGCCGTCCAGGGCGGCGTTCAGAGCTGGGAGAAGGACAAACCGCTGGAGGAGCTTTGGAAGACCGTCTATGGAGACGCCAAGGTCAAGTTCCAGCCAAAGATGGCAGAGCCGATCTCCAACTACATCAAGGTTGACTACAACATCTACGGCTGCCCGCCGGAGAAGAGGGACTTCCTCTACACCCTCGGAACGCTCCTCATAGGTTCGTGGCCTGAAGACATTGACTATCCAGTCTGTTTGGAGTGCAGGCTCAGGGGCAACACTTGTGTGCTCCTTGAGAGGGGCGAGCCCTGCCTCGGCCCGGTAACGAGGGCTGGCTGCGACGCGAGATGCCCTGCCTATGGAATAGCGTGCATTGGTTGTCGGGGGGCGATAGGCTACGACGTTGCCTGGTTCGACTCCCTGGCGAGGGTCTTCAGGGAGAAGGGGCTGACCAAGGAGGAGATCCTTGAGAGGATGAGGATGTTCAACGCCCACAACCCGAAGCTCGAGGAGATGGTAAACAAGATATTCCAGGAGGTGAAAGAATGAAGAACGTTTATCTCCCGATCACCGTTGACCACATAGCGAGGGTCGAGGGCAAGGGCGGCGTTGAGATCGTTGTCGGCGACGATGGCGTGAAGGAGGTCAAGCTTAACATCATCGAAGGACCGAGGTTTTTCGAGGCCATAACCCTCGGCAAGAAGCTCGACGAAGCTTTAGCGATTTACCCAAGAATATGCTCTTTCTGTTCGGCGGCCCACAAACTCACCGCCGTTGAGGCCGCTGAGAAGGCGATAGGCTTCACCCCGCGCGAGGAAATCCAGGCCCTCAGGGAAGTCCTCTACATAGGAGACATGATAGAGAGCCACGCACTCCATCTGTATCTCCTCGTCCTGCCCGATTATCTGGGCTACTCCGGGCCGCTCCATATGATAGACGAGTACAAGAAAGAGATGAGCATAGCTCTCGACCTAAAGAACCTCGGGAGCTGGATGATGGACGAACTCGGAAGCAGAGCCATCCACCAGGAGAACGCAGTTTTGGGCGGCTTCGGAAAGCTCCCGGACAAGAGCGTCCTTGAGAATATGAAGAGACGCCTTAAGGAAGCCCTTCCGAAGGCGGAGTACACCTTCGAGCTCTTCACGAAGCTTGAGCAGTACGAGGAAGTCGAGGGGCCGATCACCCACATAGCGGTCAAGCCGAGGAACGGAGTTTACGGCATCTACGGCGACTACCTCAAGGCCTCGGACGGAAATGAGTTCCCGAGCGAGGAGTACAGGGAGCACATAAAGGAGTTCGTCGTTGAGCACAGCTTCGCCAAGCACAGCCACTACCACGGAAAGCCCTTCATGGTTGGTGCCATTTCGCGCCTCGTGAACAACGCCGATACACTCTACGGAAGGGCTAAGGAGCTCTACGAGAGCTATAAAGACCTTTTGAGATCCACCAATCCGTTCGCCAACAACCTCGCGCAGGCGCTTGAGCTCGTCTACTTCACGGAGAGGGCGATAGACCTGATTGACGAGGCCCTCGCGAAGTGGCCGATAAGGCCGAGGGACGAGGTAGCTTTGAAGGACGGCTTCGGTGTCTCAACTACCGAAGCCCCGCGTGGAGTGCTCGTTTACGCGCTCAAGGTCGAGAACGGAAGGGTTAGCTACGCAGACATAATAACCCCAACGGCATTCAACCTCGCCATGATGGAGCAGCACGTGAGGATGATGGCGGAGAAGCACTACAACGACGATCCGGAGAAGCTCAAGCTCCTCGCTGAGATGGTTGTAAGGGCCTACGACCCGTGCATCTCCTGTTCAGTGCACGTGGCGAGGCTTTAGCCTCCCAACTTTTTTAAGTTTTCAAGCCTATTTTCCAGTGGTGAGGGCATGGTCGAGGAGCTTGTTGATGTTGTGATTCATGTTAAAGTCCCGAAGAAGTACGCCGAGGAGTTCCGGAAAGAAGTCGAAGCTAGGGCTTGGTATCTGGCCCACAAGAAGGAGCTCTTTGAGAACCTGAAAAAGCTCAAGGGGATCATGAAGACCGACAAGTCATGGAAAGAGATAAAGAGGGAGCTCTATGAGGGACTTATTGATTGACAGTTCTGTCCTGATTGAGTACTTCAGGGGAAACGAGCGGGCTGTTGGATTGATTGAACAGTTTGAAGAAAGTGATGACGTTCTTTATATCAATGAGGTCGTGTTCAGTGAAGTTGTTTACATTCTTTTAGGATACTTCTTGGGGGCATCTCCTCGGACGATAAAGGGTCATCCCGAGAGGCTACCCAAAGAGCTGTCCACTGTTTTCAAGGTGTTAGAGGACTTCGGTTTTATACCCACGACTCAGAATGCACTCTTTAAAGCCCGCGAGCTGATAGAGAAGTACGCGCTCCTTCCCAACGATGCTCCTATTCTTGCCACTTGCATCGAGCACGGCTTTTCCTTGGCCACGATAGACGACGACTTCAAGGTTCCGGCTGAGAAGGAAAAGGTTGAAATCATAGGTGGTTAGCCGTGAGAGTACTCATCCTCGCCCTCGGCAACGAGCTGATGAAAGACGACGGAGCCGGGCTGAAAGCGGGCAGAATTCTCGCGGAGAAGGGCTACAACGTCCTTGAGGTCGGTACGGACATCTTCCGCCTGGCGAACCACTACAACGGTGAAGAGAGAATAGTAATCATCGACGCCATCCTGAGCGATAAGCTGAAACCCGGAGAGGTAGTTCACTTTAGTGGCGAGGAAATATTCGAGAAGCTGAAGGCCGAAATCAGGAGCGCCCACTTCATGGGTGCTATCGATGGGCTGAAGCTCCTCATGGCGCTCGATGAGAGGCTGAAGAGAGCGGAGATTCACTTTATCGGGATAGTCGCGAAGGAGATAGACCTGGGCATGGAGCTGAGCGATGAGGTAAAGGCTGGGGTTCAAAAAGCGGTCGAGATCGCCGAAAAACTGGCGAAGTGACCCAAAGGTTTATATACTCCGCGACTAACCCAACAACGGGACTCTTCTGGAGTCTTCCCGAAGGGCCCCCGAAAGTTGAAAGAGTTGGTGTTAGGTATGTATGGAGACAGGTTTGGTGGATATGGACAGGAAGCCCCCGTTAAGGTTGGGGAGAGATACACGGTCAAGATTGAGAGCCTTGGAAAGGGCGGTGACGGCATCGCCAAGATAAAGGGGTTCGTCATATTCGTCCCGAACACCCAGGTCGGAGACGAGGTTGAGATCGTTATCAACTCAGTCAAGAGGAAGTTCGCTTTCGCCTCAGTCATCGAGTGATTGAGAGTTCTTTTTTCACTCTCATTTATTCCCACTTTTGACCCGTCTGTTTTTTAAACCCACTTCTGAACCCATTCCGATGGTCAGGGTTTACGTCGAGAGTTACGGCTGCACAAGAAATAAGGCAGACGGGGAGATTATGGAAGCTATTCTGCTTAGGGCTGGCTATGAGTTAGCCGAAAGTCCGGAAAGCGCTGATTACGTTGTTGTGAACACCTGTGCCGTTAAAGACCCAACGGAGCACAAGATGGCGAGGAGAATACGCGAACTGCTCGATTCCGGAAAGAAAGTCATCGCTACAGGATGCCTCGTTCACGTTAATCCAGACGTTATTGACCCCCGCGTCTCCGGGATGCTCGGCGTCAAGAGCATAGACAGAATCGCCGAGGCGATAGACCTTGCCGAACGCGGAGGAAAGCTGGTCTCAGTTGAGGGCTGGAAGGAAAGGAAGGTAGACAAGCTCGAACTGCCGCGTCTCTGGAAGTCAGGTGTAGTTTTCGTTGTGCCAATAAGCGAGGGTTGCCTCAACGCCTGCACATACTGCGCGACAAGGTTTGCCCGCGGTGTGCTCAAGAGCTACAAGCCCGAACTCGTGTTGAAGTGGGTAAAGGAAGCCCTCGCAAGGGGCTACAAGGAAATCCAGCTTTCTAGCGAGGATACCGGGTGCTACGGTTTTGACATCGGAACGAACCTGGCAGAGCTCCTCGACGAAATAACAGCCATCGAAGGAGACTTTAGAATCCGCGTCGGCATGATGAACCCAAACCACGTGATAAAGTTCCTCGACGAGCTGATAGAGGTCTACCAAGACCCTAAGGTTTACAAGTTCCTTCACCTGCCCGTCCAGAGCGGCGATAACGAAGTCCTGAGGAGAATGGGAAGGAACTACACGGTTGAGGAGTTCGAGGAAATCGTTAGTGAGTTCCGCAGGAAAATTCCGGGTTTGAATCTCAACACCGACATAATAGTCGGCTTTCCAGGCGAAGGCGAAGAGGCCTTCCAGAACACCGTTGAGCTTGTGAAGAGGGTTAGGCCGGACAAGATAAACGTCTCCCGCTATTCCCCAAGGCCGGGGACGATTGCAGCGAAGTGGAAGCAGCTGCCCGGCTGGAAAGTTAAGGAGCGCTCCAGGATTTTGCACAGACTCCGCCTCCAGATAGCCTACGAGATAAACCAGACTTATCTTGGGAAGAAAGTTGAGGTTCTCGTTCACGGTCCGGGCGAGAAGGGCGGAATTGATGCCAGGACGTTCAACTACAAGGAGATAATCCTCGATGCCGGTGAGAAAGGGGAAATAACCCGGGCCAAGATTACGTGGGCTGGTTCAACGTATCTGCGGGGAGAGATGGAAAAAAGTGAGTGAGAACTCAGGCCCACTCTTCCTCTGGAATCGCCTCTTTCTTGGCAGGGATTATGCAGAGGAACTCCAGCGTTTCTCCAGTTGCCTTGTAGCCGTGCGGCTCGTTGGGCGGAACGTAGAGGAAGTTGCCTTCCTTAACGTGGAACTCCTCCTTTCCGTTGGTTATTATGCCCTCTCCTCTGACGATGAATATCTCGTGCTCCCAGTCGTGCTGATGGATTGGAATCTCAGAGCCCTTCTTCATGACGAAGTAGCGCATCGCGAAGTTCTTTGCCCCGAGCTTCGGAGAAACGAGCCAGCGGATTGTCACTCCCTCAAAACCCGTATTTTTTTCCGGGACATCCTTATAGTGCCCGACGAACATGGTACCACCATAGGAGATTGAATCGAATCATATTTAAACGTTCCCCGACGATTTGGAAGGGAGTTAAAGGTGATGGGTATGAAAAAAGCTGTTGCCCTTTTAATACTGTCCGTCGTGTTCATAGCCGGTTGCATAGGAGGCACCACCAACACAAACACGAAAACAGCTTCAACGAGCGCTGGGAGTTCAGGCATAAACTTCAAGAGCTACGCCCCCGGCAAGGTCCTCGCCAGCTGGTACGAGCTTTTCAACGAGACATTCTACGTAAGCAATGGCTACGAAGACCTTGTCAAGCACTACTTCCCAAATGCCAGCGTTAAGCCCTCCTCCGAATACCCCGGAAGCGGCATCCTGGTCTTATCGCCACAGGACGTTTATTCAAAGAAAATCCTCTTCGGAAAGCCAGTTCAGGTGCAGAAGCTTGATTTCTTCGGATACATAGCCTACAGGAACGGCATGCACTACATCGGCCCCTGGCACGGCGTTGTTGCAATATTCAACTCCAAAGAAGGAAACCCTGTAATGGTGGTCTCCGGCACGAGCAGGGCCGGAGTCGGTGCGGCACTAAACTTCCTCGCGGGTGTAAAATCAGGTAAAGTCCAGCTCGACAGGACGGCAGTTGTCCGCTCGGGGAACTTCGAGGGGATGCTCGTGAAGGAGATAGGGGACACGAACCTCGACGGAATCGCGGGGGAGGATGAGTTCGTTACTCTCCACCAGATAATATTCGACGAACCCTTCCAGTACTACTGGCGCGTCGTTAAAGGAGAGAACATAACAGTCAGCGGAGGATTCATCAGGATGGTGAACGACACCAAGGTCTACATCCGTGCCCTCGGCTTCAACGTGAGCGTTAGGGTGAAGAACAACAAAGGGATAACCCTCACCTATGTGATAGACAACATCAACCCCAACTACGTTATGGCCGTGAGTGACCAGGAAGACGCAATGAAAGAGGCAATCTTCGGCGGAACGAAGGTAGTCGTGGTCTCTTCTGGAGACTTCTCAATAATACCCGCAAACGTTAGCAACTACACCGTTTTAGCGTTCGGCGACCACAGGCCAGGAAGCGGCGAGAAACAGCCAGAGGTCTTCTTCAAGATCAGGGACGCAATCAACAAGGAAAACGGTGCCTTTGTTATTGACAGCGGCGACCTCGTGTACTCGGGCACGATTTACCAGTGGGAGGAGCTTATGAAGGCCTGGAAGTGGAACAAGCCGGTATTCGTGGCCGTTGGGAACCACGAGTACAATGGGGAGAGCGTCAACATCTACCATTACTACTTCGGCCCGACTGACTACGCCTTCAGCCTCGGGGGCTACCGCTACATCTTTGCCAACAACGTTATGAACGGCTACAGGCTCACCGATGAACAGTGGGCGTGGCTGGAGAAAGAACTTGAAAGGGCGAAGGAACGCGGAGAGAGGCCAGTCATAGTCATGCACGCGCCGCCCTACGATCCGAGGCCGAGCGATGAGCACACCCTTGACCCCTCTGATGCCAAGAAGCTTCTCGAACTTATGAGGGAATACAACGCCTTTGGAATCTTCGGCCACATCCACGTCTACTGGTACGGCACCTACGAGGGAGTTCCGTTTGTCATAACTGGTGGCGGAGGTGCTCCACTCTACGCCAAGCCAGAGGAGGGTGGCTTCTACCACTACGTCCGTCTGTTCATGAGGGACGACGGTTCTATTGAGGTTGAACCTGTTGAAGTCTCTCCCTGATTTTCTATTTATTCTATCCACCCTATATAGAGACATCTTCATGAGTATATTCTACTGCGGCAAGATATTTATATAGCACAATTTTGCTACCTCTGGTGGCGGTCATGGATCCCTGGTTGCTGATAACTATAATCGTCGGTTTTGGAATGGCGTGGGCCATAGGAGCGAACGATGCGGCGAATTCAATGAGCACAGCCGTTGGTGCAAAGGCGATAACTCCTAAGCAGGCAGTTTTGATAGCGGGAGTCCTTGAGTTCACTGGAGCGTATTTCTTCGGAAAGAGCGTCACGGAGACGATAAGGAAAGGAATCCTCTACCCGGACAGGATAACCGATCCAACGGTGCTTATCTATGGCTCGGTTGCGGCTCTGCTTGCCGCTACGATCTGGCTGGTCATAGCCACTAAGTTCGGCCTGCCCGTCTCGACTACCCATTCGATCATAGGCGGAATCGTGGGCTACGGCATAGTCTACGCAGGGTTCTCAATAGTCAACTGGGGCAAGATGACTCAAGTGGTTCTCAGCTGGATACTCTCACCGATAATAGGCGCCATAATGGCCTTCCTGGTCTTCAAGGCCCTGACCAAGAGCATCTTCGAAAGAAAAGACCCCGTTAGAAGCTCCAAAATCTGGTCGCCCTTCTGGATTGGGCTGGCCTTCGTTGTGATAGGCACGATGTTCTACATCAAGGTTCTCCACGGAAAGAGCCTGAAGACTGGAGTGCTCTTCTACGGCATTCCTGCAGGCCTCGTTGTGTTCCTGATACTCTTCCTCACCCTCAGGGTTAAGTTCCCGTCATCTGACCCGTTTATAGGGGTTGAGTCGATTTTCAGGCGCGTTCAGGTCATAACCTCTGGCTACGTCGCCTTAGCCCACGGGGCAAACGACGTCGCCAACGCGATAGGGCCTGTGGCGGCTGTTTACGCGGTGGCAACTATGGGGATGGCCGGAATGAAGGTTCCAGTTCCGAGGTGGATACTGGCCATGGGCGGCCTTGGCATAGCTATTGGAGTGGCCACCTACGGCTACCGCGTTATGGAGACCGTTGGGAAGAAGATAACCGAGCTTACCAACACGCGCGGCTTTACAATAGACTTCTCGGCCGCTACCGTCGTTCTTGTGGCGAGCTGGCTCGGGCTTCCGATCTCAACGACCCACGTTGTCGTTGGCGCGGTCATCGGCGTTGGCCTCGCCAGGGGAGTAAAGGCAATAAACAAGGACATCGTTAGGGATATAATCATCTCGTGGTTCGTTACGGTTCCCGTGGCGGCCCTAATCAGTGCTTTCCTATTCAAGATCCTGATGATTGTGGGGTGATAACATGCAGGTCTGGACCAAGCTCTTTGCGAAAAGTCCATTTAAACCTCTGATAAAGCACGCCGAGGTTGCCCTCCAAACCGTTGAGACCCTTGAGAAGGCGCTCCAGGCGTGGCGTGAGGGCAACTACGAGGAGATGAAGAAGCTCGCCCTCGAAGTGGACAGGCTTGAGGACGTTGCGGACAGGATAAAAGAGGAGATAAGGGACTCCCTCAGCTCAAAGCTCATGATGGCAGTGGCGAGGGAGGACGTCCTCATATACCTCCACATGCAGGACAAGGTGGCCGATGCCGCAGAGGACACAGCCAAGTGGCTCCTCGTTAAAGAACCTGGAAACATTCCAGAGGAGATAAAAGAAGTCATCCTTCAGATGGGCACGGAGAGCATCAAAGCGGCTAAGCTTGTCTATGAGGCGATAGTCCAGATGGACAGGGTCATCGAGAGCGGGTTTGCAGAAAAGGAGATCGAGAGGGAGTACGAGATCATACATGAGATTGAGGGAGTCGAAAGCAAGATCGACGGCCTCGATACGGAGCTTATGAGGCTGGTCTTCCAGAACGCTGGCAGGATGGACTGGAGCGAGGGCTTCTACATCCTCAACATAGCCAGAACCCTCAGCAACATCTCCGACAAGGCGAAGGACGCCGCCGAGAGGATAAGGCTGATGATGAACAAGTGAGGATTTTTCTTTATTGTTATTGTGTTTAGTTTTGCTACTTATCTATCCCCATCCATAAAGTGCAATGTCTCAAAGAAGAGGTAAAATTTATAATGTCTCGTGATCATTTCTGCTTTGGGAATTTTAGTTATCGGCCGGGGGATGAAGGATGAGTAGAGGGGGCCTCGTAGTTTTAACCAGTTTGCTCCTTGTGGCTCTCGTTGCCGGATGCATGGAGGGAGGAAACTTCGTTTACTCGAAGGGCAAGATAATTGGACCTCATAAAGAGCTCAGGTACTCCTTTAAGGGACCTGTGGATTTGGACGTGAATGTCTCCGGAAACGGTCCGTTTACCCTGCTGATAGTCTCCTCGGACGGATCAAAGGAGATTTTCAAGAGGGGGAACGTTACCAAGGTTAAGGAGACCGTGAAGCTTCCCGAGGGTTCTTGGAAGGTTATTATCAGGAACGAGGGAGGGGATTCCCTAAGTCTCGATATAAGTCTAAAAGGAAAGTGAGGAACAGTTGGGAATGTCGATTTCTGAGGGGACATTATTTTGGAGGGATTTGATTGAGAAACGCACGGGGACTGCTCCGGGTGGCCGTCAGGTTCACGCTGACGCTCTTGCTGGTGACCTTTTTAGTGGGAACGGGCGTCAAGGCTGGACTTAGGGAGATGGCAAAAAACGATATCCTAAAACATCCTGAGGTTTACAAAAACGCCCCTAAGTTGGGCATGACGCCAGAGGAGTACTACATGAAGTACATAGCCCCCAAGAAGTACCCGGAACTCACAAAGCCCTCGGTGGTTGTGGGCTTTAATGCACTCGTATCGTCGGTAAAACCCCCTCAGGACAAAATTTGGAGAAAACTTGAGTTATACCAGTTCAGGATTCCAAGAAAAGAGGCTCTTCTGCGAACTTTGATTCTCCTCTTTATCTCCGAGATCATTTTAGTCCCGCTCTCGCTCATGGTTGCCTTTTGGGCACTAAAAAGTCCGAGGGTGGCTGGGCTATTGAATAACCTTACCAAGGTGGTTTTGGGAATTCCCGCCTGGTGGCCTGGTGTTGTCTTCATCCTACTCATCATTTACTCGCCGCTCCCCAACGATCTCGTAATATCCCCCGGACCAGGTGCCGGGCTACTCGATGTCCTTGAGAGCATGGTGTTCCCCGTTCTTACGGTCGTCCTGACCTCTTTCTGGTATCTTGCCGTCGAGTTTTACTTTTTGTTAAGCAGGGAGGTTCTCAACCCCTATGTGAGTTACAAACGTGCTATGGGCCTTCCCGAAAACAGGATTCTGATGTCCGCCCTTAGGGCGATATCCGTGCCGGCGCTGTCCATATGGTTTTCTCACTTAATCGAGGTCGAGGGCATAGTTATCGTCGTTGACCACCTCTTTAAGCTTGGAGGGCTGGGACAAATGATTGGTTCAAGCTTCTCCGGTTCAATGGCAGAAACCTTCTACTTCGTCCCCAGCCTCTTTGCATTCCCTCTCTTGGTATTCATAGTGCTGAACCTCCTTATAGCTATGGCAGTCGAATTCCTCAAAACCAGACTTGACCCGAGGGGGATTACGGCATGAGGGTGAACAAGCGAGGACTCATGATGGTGGCTGTTTTTATCGTGTTCATGCTGGGCGCACGTAGCTCGGTTTCTTCAGAGGAGATGAAGCACTGGGACGATAGGCTTTACTGGGTCGACTATCCAAAAAACGCCCTCCCTGTTTGGCATCCAAGAGCAGACATGGGGTCGCTTAAATTAAGCGAAGGGGATGAGGTTGTTGTGTCCGTGAGAACCCTACCGACCAACTTGGTGCTTTCAAACGCCACCCTCCTCATAATCCGTCCGGATGGCCTTTCAATCAGGCTTTCGGGAACGGGAAGCGTCAACTCCAACGTCACCTTGGCCGCCCAAGTCAAAGCCTTCGGAAGGGAGCTGGGCCTCGATGAGGGGAGTATTGTTCTTCACGAGCCTGCTCAGATTCTCTTCCTCTCTGGAGATGGGACTCTTTTGATGGGGGACTACACAATTAGAGTCGAATCTGGGGAGGTAGTTCTATTCGGCAACGCCTACGGCCTGTTGGGTACCGACGGATATGGCAGGGATCTATGGGCCGGCTTTGTACGGGCCACATGGGGAACTATTGTGCTCGCTGGCTTTGCAGTGCTGTTCGTTATAGTCATAGGCCTGCCCTTTGGCGTCATGTCAGGCTATTACTCCAACGTTATCGGTGATGCTGCCAGGGTGCTTGTGGAGGCGTTTCACTCAATACCGGCAATCCCTCTCGTCTTGGTAATGATATACGCCGTTTCCAAGGTGGGAGCGTACACTAAACTCATTATCCCAGACTGGCTCGCCGGGATCATCATAGCGCTCTTCTTTTTCAGCCAGTACTCCAACTCCGTACGGGGCATAGTGGAAAATGAGAAAGTTCAGGAGTACATTGCGGCCAGCAAAAGCATGGGTGCCTCGGATGTCTACATAATATTGAGGCACATTCTCCCCCTCGTGCTCAGTTATACGCTCTCCTACGTCAGCATGCTCTTCCCCAGGGTGGTGGCGTTTGTTTCGGTGCTCGGTCTGTTCAACATTATTCCTGGCACTAATTGGGGCTCTTACACCTCAGAACTTCTCAAGCAGGGAGCCTTGATGGGTCGCTACTGGTGGGCAGTCCTCGTCTCGGCGGTGGTAATAGCGTTCTTTGCAATCGCGGTGTCAAACGTGCTCAAGGAGGACGTTGATCAGTGGCAGCCACGGCTGTGATTATGCCGTATCTCCCTCCAGAATTAGAGGTCGAAGTTGGAGTGTACTCCCCACGATGCCGGCCAGCCCATTATCCCATGTCCCTTAGCGGTGTTCAAAGGGTCTAAGGATGCCGCGAGGGCTAAAGCGCATGAGGAACAGACAAGAGGTAAATTTTTAAGTTCTCCTTCTAACTTTTCCTGATTGGAATTGAGGATATCTTTAAAGTAGTGCTAAAGTTTTTAGATATATAAAAAGTGGCTCATTAGCATTCATGCCTCCTGCCAAATCCCGATTGAATTCCTGTGGTGATAAAATGCTGACCATCCTCAAAATAGAAGCACGACGGCTCTCAAGACCCCTCCTGGTTGCATCGACCCTAACCCTGATCTCCATGCTCATTGATAGTGAAATCTCGCCCATAATTCCTTACTTAGCCCTCGGCTTCTTGCTTTCATCGGTTTTCCCGATGGGCATCTCCGAGGGCATTGAAATACTGCTCTCTAAGCCTTTCCGAAGGGCCGGGCTCTTCATTGGACTCCTCCTCTCCCACATCACACTGTCCCTTTTTGTATTCCTCCCTGCAGTCATAAAACCCATAAGCGCCCTCTATGCCGTGTTTGCCCTTCCCTTCCTTCCAATGGGATACCTAACCGCGTTTTTCCTCAAAAATCCGAAGAAGGTCGTCCTCGTGGGGACTGTGATTTTCCTCTTTCTGACGTTTGTCCCAATGGGCTACATAGATATGAAGGCCCAAGACAACGCTCAGAAAGCGCTGGGAATCGAGACCTTTGCTGATTACGAGGCCAAAAAAGCCGAGTACTCTGCTATCGTGCACTCCCTCGAAAAGGAGTACGGCAATATGGCGTTCTTCTCACCCGGCGTCCAGCTCGAACTCTTTGCCCGCGACGTTGCGGGTGGAGATCGAGAAGATGCATTTCTTAGGTTCGGGGTTTCTCTTGGCTTTACGGCCCTTCTACTCGCGGTTTCCCTCCTTACTTTCCTCCGCCTCGAACCAGGCGGACTTCTAAGACCGACACTCCCATCACTGTACGTCCAATCGCTCCCCTGGTGGGTTCGGAAGGAGGTGGCGGCCCTCTGGGCTTCGAGAGCGTTCCTCGCGCTCTTCATGGTGTTGATCCTTCCGGTTGAGGGAACTCTTAAGGCGTTCTTCTCCCTATTCCTCCTCCCCCTGGCAGTGCTGGAGATCCTCTCGGAAGATTACTCCCTAATCCTCAGCAAACCCGTAAGAAGGACATACATAACCAGGCGTTTCCTCGTGGTTTCGGCCGTTTTTACTCTTTTCACACCTGTTTTTGGCCCCTCCTTCCCAGTGCTTCTCTTCACGTCGGCCGTCATTTTTCTCATCGGTCTCTTCAGCAGGAAACTGGCGCTCGTAGTGCTCCCGTTTTTAGGGCTTTTGATGAGTCCAACGCTCCAGGAGAACTCAATCCTCGTCGCCGTCTTGTTCCTTATTCTCACGCTACCCGTTATACTCCTTATCCATCTGCGCGCTCTCAGAATCGAGCTTAGGGGCGTGGTCAGATGAAAGGAGCCAAGCTGATGGAACGGATCGGAACTAACCATCCAGTTATCGTCTTCCTCCTTTCTCTCTTCCCAGCCATCGGAGTAGAGCTGGAGCTATACTATTTCAGCGTCCACAACATAACACTCCCCCCAGAAAAGCTTGGCTACTTAGTGACACTCAGACTTTTGACAGAGTGGCTTCCCGTCTTTCTCAAGTACCTGATCTTCCCAGTTATCCTGATTCTCCTCCTCTCGCGCTTCGGCTCGGACTTTGAGCGCGGCAACTTAGTCCTGATGCTCTCAAAGCCACTAACGAGAAGGCGCTACTTCCTCAACTGGGTCATTGAGGGGTTAAAGCTCGCCTTAGCTTCCACTATTGGGATAGTGCTTTCGGGAGCTCTCGCGATGTTCCTTCACGACTTCGAGGTCAGGGACTACGTTCTCGGCTCGCTCGCACTCTCGCTCTCGCTGATCGGTGTAATCGGAATCGCCCTCCTCCTGCTCCCGCTCGCGACCTCCCGAGACTTCGGAGTCGTTCTCGGCCTCGGGGCCTTCGTCATCCTTGCCCTCGCGGGAGGGCTGGACTATTCGTTTATCCCGACGGTTTATCTCGGAAAGGTTCTTTCTCTTGAAAGTGAAATCTCGATATCTCACAGGTCCGTTGGAGAGCTTTTAGCCCTCTCACTTGCCCTCTCAATCGCTGGAATGGAGATCTTCAGACTGACGGAGCTCAGAGGATCCAGATCCCTACCCGCGGAAGTGCCCGTGGGTGTCTCCTCCCCACTGCGCGGGCTTTACGGAGTCTTCCTCGGTCTGAGCCTGCAGAGCAAGCGCTTCATTGCCTTTGCAGTTTTCTCAGGCTTGATGGCACTGATGAAGTTACCCTCCCTCAGCAAAGGCTACACCCACTACGGCCCTGCAGGCCTTTTGAACTCGCTCATTTTCAACCTAAGCGGGGTTCCCCTGCCCCTCGTGGTTCTCCCGCTCGGGGCGCTTTCAATAAGCTCGACCGTGGAGAACGGAACTGCCAGAGTCCTGCTCAGCAAGCCCCTAAGGAGAAAGGACTTCTTCCTGGGAACGCTCCTGAGCGACGTGGTGGCGGTCTTCCTCGGCACGGCCCTTTACGCTGGGGTTCTCATCGCCTACGCCGTTCACCTCGGGGGTGGAAGGAGGGCCGTTGAAATTGGGCTCGTCTTCGGAGTTCTCCTATTCCTCTCGCTCCTCTACTACCTTGCCCTCGGCTACCTGCTCTCAACCCTCACAGGGGGCAGAAAAGCACTCCTAACCTCAATCCTACTGGCCTTCCTGCTGGACTTCGCAGTACCGATAGCATTTATGGCAGTGTTTGGACGCTCTGAAGAGTTCGCGAGAAAGGCCCTCTACTTCCCGGTTCCAGAGGTTCAGCACTCTGTCCTAGCATCGGCGGTGTCTCCGAAGAAAGCACTGCCGCCAGGGCCACTGGACAGTATTTTAGACTATGAGGCAAACTTGCTTATGCTGATCGTCCCAACGGTACTTTACCTCGTCGCCTCTTGGTTGAAGTTCAAAAAGGCAGACCTGAGGTGATATAGGTGTGGAGTCTAAAACTAGAAGCTGGGAACAGCATACGGCAGAAGAAGTTCTGGCTGATAACGGCTCTGATGGTGCTGATCTACATCATGGCTTTTTATGAAATCCAAGGCAACCTTGAGAGTGCCTCGAATCCTCAGGAAGTCCTGGCAGTGAGCCTCGTAGAATACGTGGTAGCGGGTGCATTCCTCTTCATAGGGCTCTACGCGCTCATCGCTGGGGCAACCGCGCTGAACTCCGACCTTGAGAACGGGACGATAAGACTGGCCCTCAGCAAGCCCATAAGAAGAGCCCCCTATCTCTTGGGCAAGTTCCTGGGCCAGTCGGTCAGCATAATCGTGGCCATTCTCATCGCCACCCTGCTCTCCTTCGTTATAACAAAGTACTACGGAGTCTCGCTCACGGGGAAGCTGATCTCCGACCTCGTGCTGGCCAACGGTCTCATCCTCCTGGCGATGCTCCAGCTCCTTGCCCTGGGAATTCTTATATCGAGCGTGATACGCTCCCAGAACACGGCCCTTGGAGTTGCCCTTGTCCTATTCCTTGTGACTTCCCTGGTGATGCCCCAGGTTGTTGATGGGTGGGCAGAGAAGAAAGCGGATAAGGAATTCGGAATCCAGAAGAGGGGAGATTTTCTCAAATTAACCCCGGAAGAGGCCTCGGCGTACCAGCAGAGGCTTGAGGAGCTTCAGGAAGAGTACCACCTGAAGTACCTCTTCTACGCACCCCAGGTAATGATGATAGAGGCGTTTGAAGACATAGAAAAAATCTCGTTCAATAACGACGGAACATACACGATTGAATACCTGGGGGTCAGCCACTCCATAGCCAAAAATCCGGCCCCGGTTCTCATAATCCTGGGCCTCACCCCCGTGTACCTCGCGCTTGGATTAGTCAGGTTCCTTAGGATGGATTTGAGGTGATGGTTTGTGATGAGAGTTGAGAATCTCGTCAAATTCTACAAGGACGTTAGGGCCCTCGACGGCCTTAACCTTGAGGTTAAACCCGGCCAAATCTACGGCTTCCTAGGCCCAAACGGAGCAGGAAAAAGCACCACCATCCTCAGCACCCTCGGCCTAATCTTCCCACAACAAGGCCGCATTCAGCTCTTCGACCTAGAAGTCTTCAGGGATGGAAAATTCGACGAGAACAACCTCGTCCAAGCAAAGAAGAGAATCGGCTACATGCCCGAGCATGCGACCCTCTGGGACTTTCTCACACCAGTCCAAACCCTCGATATAATCGCCGACGCCTTCAAAATTCCGAAGGCCGAGAAGGAGAAAAGAATCAAAGAACTCCTAGACTTAGTCGGCCTAAGCGAGGCTAAGAACAGAAAAGTCGGCAAATTCTCAAAGGGCATGAGACAGAGACTCCTCCTGGCTCAGGCCCTAATTAACGACCCGGACCTCTTAATCCTCGACGAGCCAATGAGCGGCCTGGATCCAAAGGGCATCGCAGAATTCAAAGACATAATCAGGGAGCAGAGGAAGGCGGGCAAAACGGTCTTCTTCTCAAGCCACATCCTGGCCCACGTTGAGGAGATCTGCGATACCGTTGGAGTCATCGTGAAGGGAAAACTCATCAGGGAAGGAAGCTTGGAAGAGATTAAGCGCGAGTTCCTTGAGAAAGCGGGCTACACGATAATTCTGGAGACGAGCAAGCCCGTCGACTGGAGCAGTGCTCCCTGGCGCGCTTCACCCCTCGGCGAAAACAAGTACAGGATTGTGGCCGAGAGAGACATCAGGGAAGAACTCCACGACTACGTAGCAAAACAAGGAGCAAAAATACTCACCCTACAAATCAAAGAACCCACCCTCGAAGAAATATTCCTAAAAATGGTGGAATGAACCCTTTTCTTTCCTTTTTGACAACGATAATGACAGGGTATTCCTGGCACCCAGAAATAGCTAAGTCAGTGAGTAAGAGAACAAAAAGAGTCAGAAGTTCAGATGGCTATCATCGTCGAGGTCATCTGAATCTCGGGCATGCGCCTTATCTTCTCGGTTATGAACTGGTCAAGGTCCTTGAGCGTCTCGGTCTCGACCTTAACAACGAGGTCGTACTCACCGTAAACGACGTAGGCCTCTTTAACTTCGGGCATGGCAAGAAGCTTCTCCATAACTTCCCTTTCCTTTCCGGCGGCCGTAACCATCAGAATAAAAGCCGTCACCATGGCTATCACCAAAAATATTTTATCGCCGGACTATTTAAGCTTATCGCGTATGACGTTCGAACACATCATAAGTAGTAAAAGGCTGGAAGGATTTCTAAGGCACCTGGCCGAGGAGGGCGTTGGAGGCGTTGAGCCACTCGCCAAGGGGACGACGAGCCTAGTCTTCACTGGAGTTTTAGGCGGGAGGAAAGTCGTGATAAAGCTTCAAAGACCAGACTCACCGAGGAGCAACTTCGAAAAAGAAGCTGAACTTACCAAAATTGCCTCCACCTTTGGGGTAACTCCTCCGATCATTGGCCTTGGCGAGTTCGAGGGCCTTCCCTACCTCATCAGGGAGTTCGCCGAGGGTGAACCTATCCTCTTCGCGGACGTGGAAAAGGAGCATCTCTTCAGGATAGTGGAGAAAACCGCACTCCTGGATCGGCTGGGCATAGACCACGGGCAGATACAGGGCGGGAAGCACATCATAATCGGCGAGGACGTTTACTTGATAGACTTCGAGAAAGCAGGGTTCAGGAAGCCAAACAACCTGACCTCGGCGATGGCGATGATTTTCATAGGTGAGAACGCAATATCAAAGAGGGTGCGGGAGAAATTTGGTCTCGACGAGAAGTTCAGGGAAGAAATGAAAGATGCCCTGAGGCACTACAAGAGAACCGGAAGCCTCTCACGCCTCCTGAGCCTTCTTTCTGGTCTTTAGCCTGTCCGCGTATAGCGCTATCAGTGGAACCGCCAGCGCCAGTATTATCAGGCCCGCCCTTGGGTCGAAAAAGTAGTTGAAGGCCAGTATGACCGCCGCTGAGATAACTATCATCAGGAAGAGGTCCCTGTCGTAGAGCCTGGACTTCGCCAGAATGTTCTGCTCCCTCGCTGTGTAGGCCAGATACGCTGGAATTCCAAGCGCGGCGAACGCTATGCCGAGGTAGTTCCTTGTTACAAGTGAGATTCCAACGCCCAACGCCAGTATGATTCCAACCGCGGTTGTCTCCCTCATGGAGAAAAACTACAGTTTTGGAGTTTAAAACCTTCCGCAAACGATATAAGCTTCGGCTCAAACATAATTCGGTGATATCGTTATGAGCAGTATCGAATGGAACGAGAAGACCTTTTCTAAGTTCGCCTACCTCGGCGATCCCAGGATAAGGGGAAGCAAAGTTGCCTACGTTCTCACGAAGGTCAACATGAAGGACAACAAATACGAGAGCACCGTTGTGGTTGAAGACCTTGAGAGAGGAACCAAGAGGTTCGTTGAGAACGCCTCAATGCCGAGAATTTCTCCGGACGGGAAAAAGCTCGCATTCATGCGTTCCAACGAGGAGAAGAAGGAGACCGAGATATGGGTTGCAGATATTGAGACCCTCAGCGCAAAGAAAGTCCTCTCCGCCAAAAACATCCGCTCAGTCCAGTGGAACGACGACTCGAGGAGGCTTCTCGTTGTGGGCTTCAAGAGAAGGGATGATGAGGACTTTGTCTTCGATGACGACGTTCCCGTCTGGTTCGACAACATGGGATTCCTCGACGGCGAGAAGACCACCTTCTGGATACTTGACACGGAGAGCGAAGAAATCCTTGAGGAGTTCGAGAAGCCGCGCTTTTCCAGCGGGGTATGGCACGGCGATGGAGTAGTTATCAACGTCCCGCACAGGGAAGGGAGTAAGCCGGCCCTCTTCAAGTTCTACGACATCTACCTATGGAAGGACGGAGATGAGGAAAAACTCTTCGAGAGGGTCTCATTCGAGGCTGTTGATTCCGACGGAAAGGCCATCCTCCTCCACGGAAAGAGGGAGAAGAAGTTCATGAGCGAGCACGACTGGCTCTACCTCTGGGACGGAGAACTTAAGCCCGTATATGAAGGTCCGCTCAACACAGGGAGTGCAAAGCTCGACGGCGGGAAAGTCTACTTCACGGTTCCCGACGCTGGAAGGGTGAACCTCTACCTCTGGGACGGTGAAGTTAAGCCGCTCATCGTCGGCGACCACTGGATAATGGGCTTCGATGTCCATGACGGAAGGATAGCACTCCTTATAGAGACAGCAACGAGGCTAAGGGAGCTCTACCTCTACGATGGCGAGCTTAAGCAGATAACCGACTACAACGGGCCGATATTCGCGAAGCTTAAGACCTTCGAGCCGAGGCACTTCCTCTTCAGGAGCAAAGACCTCGAGATAGACGGCTGGTACATCAGGCCCGAACTCAATGAGGGAGAAAAAGCCCCGGTCATAGTCTTCGTCCACGGCGGGCCGAAGGGGATGTACGGCCACTACTTCAAGTACGAGATGCAGCTGATGGCGAGCAAAGGATACTACGTCGTCTTTGTAAACCCGCGCGGGAGCAACGGCTACGATGAAGACTTCGCTTTGAGAGTTCTCGAAAGGACGGGCTTGGAAGACTTCGAGGATATAATGAACGGCATAGAAGAGTTCCTCAAGCTTGAGCCCCAGGCAGACCGCGAGAGGGTTGGTATAACGGGCATAAGCTATGGAGGTTATATGACGAACTGGGCGGTAACGCAGTCAGACCTCTTCAAGGCAGGCATAAGCGAGAACGGGATAAGCTACTGGCTGACCAGCTACGCATTCTCGGACATAGGCCTCTGGTACGATGTCGAGGTAATTGGCCCTAACCCGCTCGAAAACGAGAACTATCGCAAGTTAAGCCCTCTGTTCTACGCAGACAGGGTGAAGGCGCCGCTCCTCCTCATTCACAGCCTTGAGGACTACCGCTGCCCGCTCGACCAGAGCCTGATGTTCTACAACGTTCTCAAAGACCTTGGAAAGGAGGCATACATAGCGATATTCAGGAGGGGAGCACACGGCCACAGCATCCGCGGAAGCCCGAAGCACAGGGCCAAGCGCTACAAGCTCTTCATCGAGTTCTTCGAGAGGAAGCTGAAGAAGTACGAGGAAGGCTTTGAGGTTGAGAAGATTCTGAAGGGGGACTCCTGACGCTCTTCTCACCTTATTTTTCCTTGACAGTGCAAGGGCTTGAGAGTTACAATATCTGAAAGTCATGTTGAATCCTACCCAGTTCTGCCCACCTCTGAATTGATTTGACACGAAAGTGTTAAAAAGGCCACCCACCAACCCCTCCGCTACGTTAAATAATCGGAGGTCAGGTTTATGGCCGGCGAAAAACAAGAGAAAAAGCTGTATTATCACGGCCTAAAGGAACAGAAGAAGATCGACGTATCGAAGCTGAAATACCTCTCCCTTCTGCTGTCGGTGATTGGGGTCGCGGTGCTCCTGGTGGCTGCTCAGAGCGCCCAGGCCCCGCTGATGAAGGTCAGCGACGTCACTGGCAACTACATGATGAACTACGCCGTCGTAAGGCTGAGCGGAACCATCTCGAGCGTTCCCTACGTATCGGAATCCGGCGGTAAGCTCTCGCTGACGTTCACGATAGACGACGGGACTGGTCAGATGGACGTCAGGGTTTACTCGCCGCTCGCGGATGAAATGGTTGAAAAGGGCGTGATCCCGTTCCCGGGAGACAACGTCACCGCTGAAGTGCAGCTCCGCGTTAGGGAGACCTACACCTATGCGATACTCCAATATCTCGGGGGCCTGGAATTTAATAACAAGCTCTATTCCGAGAGTCCCAAAACAGTGATGGAGCTCACCGAGAACATGAGCAACACCTACGTCGCCGTTCAGGGCGTCGTTACCGAGTTCTCCAACGTCAGCTCCGGCTACCTCCTGACGGTTGATACTGGAGTTGCGCCCGTGACCGTCCTCATACCGAGGGTTCTCCTCATCAAAAACAACGTTTCTGTGAAGGTTGGAGACACGGTTTATGCTCCTGGTATCGTTTACCTCTACAAGGGAACCTCCCCTGAAATCGTCGTCAGGTCGCTTGAGCAGTTCAACGTGACGCCGATAGAGAGCGCGCCGCTCGTTCCGCTGGCGGAAGCTCCTGGCTACGTCGGAATGGTCATGTCAGTTCAGGGCAGCCTCACGGGAATAACCTACGAGAGCGGCCGCTACGTCCTCACGCTCACCGACGGAACCAACTACCTCGAAGTTCTCGTCCCGAGGGAAGTCCTCGCCAACCTCAACCCGTTCGAGCTGGCAAGCGGAAGCCTAATCAAGGCCGCTGGAAAGATGGGTGACGACGGCAGGCTCGTCGGCGCGTATCTAGGGGTCATTGAGGCCGTCAAAACGGAGTTCCTTCCGATTGGAGTTTTAACACCCGACATGAAGGGCACGATAGTGGCAGTCAAGGCGAATATTGAAGACGTCCAGAACGTCGGTTCGAACCTCAAGCTCGTCGTGAGCGACGGAACGGGGAAGATAGACGTATTCATACCGTCGGCCGCCCTCAGGGAGCTCTCCAACGAGACCCTAGCAGACCTCAAGGAAGGGCTCGGCGTTGAGGTCGCCGGCTACCTCGACGAGTACCGCGGCAGCCTGGAGGTAGTTGTCTACACGGGCAGCGGAATAAAGGCACTGGGAAGGCCAGTCGGTTCTTCAGAAGTCGAGCTTCCAAAGGTTAAGGCCTCGGAGCTTGGAAAATACACTGGAAAGCTCGTTGACTTCGTCGGCTCCCTCCAGGGACTCACCTACGCCAACGGAACCTACTACCTGAACGTTGACAGCGTCACCGTCTCCATTTCGAGGGACGTCCTGATGGCCCTTAACCCACTCGACGCGGGTGAAGGAAGCGTCCTCGTCATAAGGGGGTTCGTCAAGGATCCGAACAATCTCAAGGGAGAGTCCCTGACCGTGCAGGCTGCGGTTCCGCCAGTTCAGATAAAGCCTGAGGACGTTACATCGGACATGGTGGGCAAAGTAGTGGCCGTCGCGGGCAGGGTCACGGACGTTGCGAACCTCAGCGGCAACCTCAAGATAACCCTTGGAAGCCTCCCGGTGTTCGTGCCAAGGACTACTGCCAACGAGCTGGCCTACGTCCCACAGGAGGGCGACCTAGTTGAGATAGGCGGCTACGTTGAGCTCTACCGCGACGAGCCTGAGATTGTCGTCTTCCACCCAGAGGCCATCAGAAAGATAGGGGCGAGCGGGCCAGTTGAGGGAACGGTATCTGACCTCAAGAGCGCAACCGAGCCGCTCCTCCTGACGGTCACATGGGACTCCCTCTCCTATGAGAGCGGAGAGTACTACCTTGGAATCCACGACGACACGGGAAGCACGACCGTGACGGCAACCAAGGATCTCCTACCGAACCCGCTCGAAGCTGCCACTGGGAGCACTCTCAAACTCGTTGTCGACCCGCTCTCCGGCAGTGTAACCTCCCTGGAGATTGCAAAAGCAGTTCCACCGAAGCTTTACCAGACTGGAGAGGTTACGCTCGACATGAAGGGTAAGGTCATAGCACTCAACGCGACAGCAGTCAAGGTAGCGGCAGTTGGAGACAACCTCAAGCTCACCCTCGACGACGGAAGCGGTGGGATAGCGGTGTTCATACCGAACGGTGCAGAACTGAGCGTTGACGAGGGCTCAGTGGTCTATACGGCAGGCTACGTGGAAGAGTACAACGGTGCACCGGAGCTCGTAGTGTACACCACCGAGGCAGTGAAGGTCGAGGGAGCACCATCGCAAGGAGGAACTGAGACCACCAAGGAGGTCACCGTTTCAGAGCTTTCCTCAGCTACTGGCCAGGTGAACCTTACCGTGGTCTGGGATAGCTTGGACTACGACAACGGCTACTACATCACCGTCAGCGACGATACAGGAAGTGCCACACTCTCAATCAGCCGCGAACTCCTCCCGAACCCGTTCGAGGCCGGAACGGGAAGCAGGATAGAGATAACCTACGACGCCGACGCAAAGAAAGTGGTCTCACTCACCGTCATCGAGGCTATACCTTCCGAGACTTACAAGACTGGCGACGTCACCCTCGACATGAAGGGCAAAACAGTAATCGTTGAGGGCACGATCAAGGACGTTTACGAAGGAAGGACTTTCATCAAGCTCACGATAGACGACGGAAGCGGGGAGCTGGTTATCTTCATCCCGAAGAGCGTCGGAGGAGACCTAACCTTCAGCGAGGGACAGACGATAAGGGTCGGAGGCTACGTGACTGAGTACAAGGGGACGGTTGAGGTCATCCCGTACACCGCCGATGCCATAGAGGTGAGGTGATGGCCGTGCTCCCCCTCTCAGATCTTTTAATCTGGTCGTTCGCCGGCGTGCTCTTCGGCTCGCTGATATCCTGGATTCCAGGGTTCCACATCTACAACATCATAGCCCTACTGGTGGCGGTCTTCGGCGTGGGTGAGCTCATGCCAGTCCAGGCGTTCCCGTTCTTCGCAGTGGGAGCCATAGTCGCTTACGCCTACGTGAGCGCAATTTCCAGCGTCTACTTCAGCGTTGCTGACGAGAGTGCAGTGTTCCTCCTCTTCCCGACACAGAGGTACCTCCTCCTCGGCAGGGGGCATGAGGCGGTACTGCTCTACCTCATCGGGGCCGTTGCGGGAACGCTGATCCTCGTCCTCGGAATGCTCTTCGTATTCCCCAAGGTGCTGCCGCCGATATACCAGGCGACCAGCCCGTACATCACCTACTTCCTCGTGGCCATCGTCCTCTTCATGTTCATGAGCGAGTGGCCCAAGGAAGGCGACAGGGGCAAGACGGTGAAGGAAAGGCTCTGGCTTGCCTGGAGGCAGATACTCGGCGGAATCTTCGTGTTCTTCCTCTCGGGGATACTCGGGTTCATAGTCACGAACACCAACATCCTGCCAGCGACTAGTGCTTACACGAGGCTAACGCCGATGTTCATAGGCTTCTTCGGAATGTCGTGGGTGATACTCAACATACTCTCCAACCCGCCGATGCTCCCGCAGAAGCCCGAGGACAAAGTCGAGAGCAGTATCTACAACACCCTGAAGGCCAGCTTCGGAGGTGCCCTCGGAGGGACAATAGCTGCAGTTTATCCGATAATCACTGGAGGTATGGGAGCAATGGTAGCGGGGCATATGACGAGCCAGCGCGGCGACGACGCATTCATCATCAGCCAGGGCGTCAACAGAGTCCTCTACTACGTCGGGGCCTTCTCACTTCTCTTCCTGCCGAACCTGAGGCTCACGAGGGGAGCTGGAGCGTGGCTCGTCAGCTCCCTCTACACGCCCAAGAGCTACTCGGAGTACATAGCGGCCATCGGCGTCATCCTGCTCGCCTCTGGAATAAGCTTCCTCTTCACCTACGGGCTTTCAAGGCTCATAGCGAGGAGCTTCAACGTCATGCACATCAAGAAGGTCTCCTACTTCGTCGCGGCAGTGCTCGTCGTTATCTCCTACCTCCTGACGGGCTGGATGGGAGTGGTCGTGCTCTTCGTCTCAACTGCCATCGGCCTAATGGCGGCTGCCTTCAACACGAGGAGGAGCTACTGCCTCGGCGGCCTCATACTGCCAGTACTCCTCAGCATGACCGGACACACAGAAGTGTTCATGCACCTGCTCGGACTGGGGTGATGTGAGATGAGGGGTTTCACTCACTACATATCGGGCCTCGCCGCGGCGACCTTCTTCCCCGCCCTAGTTGCCGACATAAGGATGGGCACTCTGGCAGCGGTCATAGCGGCGGCTTCGGCTTATTTCCCTGACTTCGTGGACTTCAAGTTCGGCAAGTTCTTCGCGAGGAGGGACTACGAGATAGACCCGGCTCCATGGGACGAGAAGAAGCACTACGCGCCCAAGCTCGTTAAAATAAAGGATCTGAGCGAGAAGAACCGCTACCAGTTCTTCGCCATCGAGGGTAGGGTCGAGGAGATACTCACAAAAGGCTCAGGGACGATGTCCTACGAGGTCTTTGATGAGAAGGGCAACGTGAAGACGGTAACGGAAGAGTACAACACGATAGTCTTCATCCTCAATGACGGGACTGGAAAGATAACCGTTGAGGCCTTTGGAGACGACTACAAGATCTTCGAGGAGGAGTTCGGTCAGATCGAAGAGGGCAAAGAAATGCTCGTGTTCGGTTACGTGGACGTTGATCCAGACGGCTCGCTGAGGTTCGTCGTCAGCGATGCCCCGCACCCGCAGGGAATCGCCGACATCATAGCCGAGGCAATAGAAAAGGCCTACGAAGAGGGCGAGAAGATAGTCAAGATACACAACATCCGCCTTCCGGGAGACGTTTACAGGCAGTTCTGGATACACCTCGACCCGCCGAAGAGGGAGGTAAGGGTCGAGATGGGGCCGATAGTCACCCCCGGTGGGGTCGCCATTGGGGGCGAGCCGCCGGAGTACAGGAAGTACGGAATAGCGAGGGTGAACGTGCCGTTCATCAAGACCTACCCGAAGCCGACGAGAATAGACTCGTTCTCAGGGCCAGAGATAGCCTTCAGACTCACAAAACACCAGGGCAAGACGGTGGTCAAGGACAGGTTCCTGCCCTGGCACCACGGCTTCAGCCACTCGATGACGATGGGAGTGATAATCGGTGCTGTGGTCTTCCTCTTGGCGAAGCTCTTCGGCTACAGCCACGCGACTGACCTTGCCCTCGCCTCGATGATAGGCCAGTGGCTCCACGTCTTCGAGGACCAGCTGGGCTTCATGGGCAGCAACCTCTTCCCGCCGATAACCAAGGACGTCATTCCAGGATTTAAGCTTGGAGAGAGCGGCAGTGGACTTACCAACTTCTCGACGGCCTGGCTCATGATAGCCCTTATGATATGGAACTTCAACCGCTTCACAGACCCGAGGCCGATACCGATAAGCGACGCAAGGCTGCTCCTCTACCTCATATGGCCCTCGATCATAGGCTTTGGAATAGCCATAGTCAGGAGCATCAGGCTGAGAAAAGAGCTGGCTAAACTAATGGACTACTACACCAACCTGGAAGCCTTCGAAGAGCTGGAAGAGGTCGGCGGGATTTAATCCCGCTGGCTCGCTTTTACTCCCTTTTCAGGCTTTCTTGCCACAACCCCAAGCGCTTCCTCGACCCTTCTAACGCCGACAAAACCGACTCTCCTCAGCCTTTCCATGACTCCCTTTTGGAGGTCTTTTCTCCTGTACTTCTTCCCCGGGTTGCCTACGTAGTGGAAGAGCCTTCCACCAGGCTTAAGAATCCTGAAAAGCTCCCTGTAGAACTCCTCTGAGTAGAGATGGCCCGCCAATGAGAAGCGCGGGGGGTCGTGGATGATCACGTCAAAGCTTGCTTGCTTGAACTTCTTAACTACCTCAAAGGCGTCCCCCTGGATGACCTGGATTTTCCCTCCCGTGAACAGCTCCCTGCTCCAGGGGTTTATCCTCGCTATTTCAATGACGTTGGGGTCTTTCTCTATGGTTATGACGTAGGCTCCCCTCTTTGATGCCTCGATAGCGGTGTAACCCAGCCCCATGCAGGTGTCGAGGACTGTTTCACCCTCCCTCGGCATCACAGTGTTCACCTTGTTCCTCGTGTCCTGGAGGGGGTTCATCTCCTTTGTTCGGTGCATTCGAATACCGTTTATCTCTATCGTCGGTGGAATCGTTGGGACGAGCTTGTAAAAGCCTGATTCACCCGCTATGGCCGCTTTATACACCCCACCGTTAGAAACGAAGTAGACCGTCCCATCGTCTCTGGCTATCTTCTCAAGAACTTCCCTCTCAACGAGGGTACCGTCCGGAAAAACCGCTCCTTCATCTTTTATCTCGACTTCTTGGACCCTGTTAGTTTTCCTTAGGTCGAGGTTGAGCTTGACATTTCCCCTTGAAGCGAGGAGCATTCTGGCCTCTCTGAACGTGATGTAATAAATCTCTTCCATGTTCCGAAATTTGAAAGGGTGTTAAAAAGGCTTCGCCTCAAAGCTGGAGGGTTGTCCCCTCCTCGTCAAGGTTTAGCGACTTCAGTATCCTAACTGAGCTGTCCTCTATCCTCAGGACGCGCGTGAAGGCTTCTTCAAGAAGTGCAAGGTACCCCTTATGCGCAAGTTCATAATTCACGAAGTAGAAAGTTTTCCTGTGCGGATTGCCAAGGAACCCAGCGGCCGCGTTCGCAAGGTAGAGAACGAACGAAGGTCTGTTGTCCTGGAGGGGAATAATCCTCTCGGGGTTCATTATAATCGTCGTCACGTTTTTGTTTGCGCGGTAATAACTGAGGAGGTTCGAAAGGAACTTGCTCATGAAAATCCCCGGATCCTTATGCGGATCCACGTCAATTACAATCCTCCCCCACTCTGAAGTGCCGCCCGCTTTTATCCTGGCTATGCTCTTCTCGGGCACATCTAAACCCGCAAACTTAAGCCACCTCAAAACGGGGAGTGCAGAGTCTATTATGTCAATCACCAGGATGTTGTCCCACCCGCTATTTTTTCCTATCTCGTAGAAGAGCACTGGGTAGGGCGAAATAGATGTGTGCTCGACGAGAACACTTTCTCCCGGCCTTAAAGTTTCTAAGTACTCACCGAACTTCAACGCTTTCACCCCCGGGTGTTTTTACGAGGCTGAGATCTGTTCCCCTCAGTCGGAGAACGTAGTCATAGTCCTGTTCGAGGCTCTTGGTGAGGTATTCGCTAGCCACTGAAGTGTTCAGGAAGATAACGTCCTTCACATCAGGATATTTCAGGTACCTTCTGTTTATCTTCTCAAAGTACCTCTCAAGCTTCGGGGGATTGTCCATGAAGGTAAAAGAGAACTTCTCCATTCCGAGGACTATCGTATGCTTTTTGCTCTCTTCCGGCACCTTTTTGGCTATTTGAGCGTATTTTGCCATATGGTAATCAAAATCCTCTATCTCATGGACTTCACCTACGATGTTACCAACCCTCGTGTTCCCAATTTCTTTAACAACTGGGAAATCTTCAACCTCGATGTTTACCCCCATCATCCGCAATTTGGACGTGAAAATATGGAGAGTGTCGCCAATGTCCACAATCAGAGGTATTATACCTTTCTCTCTCCAGCCGGTAATGATCTCAGCGAACACAAGCTCCGGGTGATCGAGGGAAGAATACTCCACTAAAACAAGCCCCCCGCCGCGCGCTTCGATGGTCTCAAGGATTTCCCTGAGCATTGATGCTCACCATAATCTATTCTGGCGTTCACCTTTATAACCCTTTCAACCCTTCAAGAAGTTGAATATTTTACCAAAACTTTCACGAAAAACTTTATAGGATTTTGAACCTACAATGAGCATAGGTGCTGCAACATGATTACTGGAAGGGTTGAAAGGGTTCCAACTGGTATCGAAGGGTTTGACCCCCTAATAGAGGGGGGTTTTGTTAAGTCAAAGTCATACCTCATCACTGGCCCTCCTGGAAGCGGGAAAACGACATTCGGTGTCCAGTTTCTGGTTGATGGTGCCAAAAGGGGCGAGAAGGTAGCTTACATATCCCTCGTCCAGGATCCTGAAGAGGTAATAAAGGACTACGAGCGTTTTGATCCGGCAGTCTGGAACTACGTCCAGAAGGGAAACCTGATACTGTACGACCTGGGGAAGGAGCTCTGGGGTTCGACCGCAAAGCCGCCCCAGTGGAGCAGTGTCATGTTCAGGATAAAAGATCTTGTCCGGGAAAGCAACATAACTCGCCTTGTAATAGACCCGCTCACGGCCATAGACTTCCCGACTTCTGACCCCGCTGAGAAGAGGGCAGAGCTTGCCACGTTCCTCAGGACAATGAGTGCCCTCGGGATAACCAGCCTTCTGATAGCAGAGCTGACCGACCTGGACAGGTACAGCGAGGAGCACTATCTCGTTGACGGCGTCATAATGCTCCACTACTACCTGGAAGGCAACGATATGGCAAGGGCAATCCAGGTTCTCAAGATGAGGAGAACAAGGCACGAGACCAAGATGTACCGCCTGGAGTTCGGACCAAAGGGCCTCGTTGTTAGGGGGCCAGTTTTATGAAGGAACTGCCGAAAGGGCCGCTCGACCTCAAAAAGATTCTTGCGGAGGGAGATCCTGTAAAGAAGGCCTACCTTCTGGGCTACTTTATAGCGTACTACGGCCATACCGACTGGGTCGGCGTATGGCGTGAGCTTAGAGATTCCGTCTTGGAGAGCGCTGAGGAGAGCGGCGTCTTAAGGAAGGCCATTGATGCCTACCGCAGGGGTAAGAAAGATGGCGCACACGACAGGGAGCTGGCAATCGCCCAAGGACTGTATAGGCCACTTTCCCCGGAAGAGGTTGAGCATGAAGTAAAGAAAATACAGGAAATCAGAGTTTTACCCCCTCAAACCAGAATACCCAAGATGCTCAGAGTTAGGCTGACAGGAGAGCCGAGGATGCTCCTGCGCTCCCAGATTATGGATCAGGTTAGAACCCTCAGCCTGCCAAGGTTTCTCGGGAGGCGTTAGGTGATTCTCTCGAACACCCGTTCGAAGTTTTTGAATGTTATCCCCTCAACTTCCTTCTTACTGAACCTCTCGTGGAGGAGATTTAACAGCTCCGGAATCTTTGACTCGTTCTCAAAGCCTTCAACGCTCTTTCCACCCCATTCCCTAAGGTAGTACACGAAGTCGAATCCGAGGCCCACGTGCTCATAGCCTATGAGGTCGGCCATATATTCTATGTGCTCAACGTACTTCTCAATCGTCGGCTTCTCCCTGTCCACGAAGGAGGGTATTGCAACGGCCCCAACAACGCCGTCCCTCTCCGCTATCGCCTTCAGCTGCTCGTCGGTCAGGTTTCTGGGGCTGTCGCAGAGCGCCCTGGCGTTTGAGTGGGACGCAATCACGGGGAAAGATGTGACGTCGAGCGTGTCCCAGAATCCAGCTTCGTTTATGTGGCTGAGGTCAACGACTATTCCCAGCTCTTCAGCCTTTCCGACCACTTCAACGCCGAACCTGGTCAGGCCGCCGTTGGTTCTCTCAAAGACGCCGTCACCGATGGCGTTCCTGAGGCTCCAAGTTAGAGTCAGAACTCGGAGGCCGAGACGGTAGAAGACCTCGAGGAGCTCAATGCTCTCGCCGATGGGTTCTCCACCTTCGAGGCCGAGCCACAGGGCGACCCTGCCTTCTCTGATCGTCTTCTGCATTTCCTCAACGTTCCTTACAAGCTCAAAGCTATCGCTTTCGTCGATGTCCTTGAGGAGGGTGTTCAACACCTCAAGCCCGTAGGCTGTTGCGTCCTTTCTCCGTTCGGGCCGCGTCCAGATGGCCATAACTCTGGAGGTTATCTTATCCCCAAAGAAGCGATAGTAGTTCCTCTCAAGAACCCTTGTTGCCCCGCTCTTTTTCTCATCGTAAACGAACGTCGGCAGGTCGGAATGCGCGTCGAATATCATCTGCTCACCCTATCTCAATAGCCTCGATGTCCCTTAAGGTTTGTGTCCTTAGTATTGGATCGGAGATTGCACCCGCTACTTTCCGGGCTGCTTCGAATTCTCCCTGCTCTGAGAAGGCCAGGGCTATCTTACGGAGCGCTTCATCCCTCTTTACTTGATCATCTATGAGCCTGACAAAGTAAAGGGCCTCCCGCAAGTACTCCAGTTCTGTCAGAATGAGTGCAATTGAATAGGCATTTGAGGGGAGAACTTCTGTGTTCTGAAGCTCGCTCAAGGTCTGGTTTGTCAAGTCTATATATTCGGGGTCGTTCACCATTTTCATCCACAGTGCAACCTCAAGCTGGCCCATAAGCACTTTCACGCCCTTAAACTTACGCCTTATGAGGGCCAAAGCATAGTGATACCTGCCTTCCAGAAGGGCCTTTCGTATCTCGGGCAGTCCAACGTTTTCGACTGTCTTTGTAAGCAGGAGTTTTTTCTCAACTATCGCCGCCCTCTGATTCACGCGGAGCTTGTCGAATATGTCAAAAGCTATCCTGTAAAACTCCCTCGCTGTTCTCGAAGGAAGGTCGTCCCCCGTTTTTTCAATAATCTCCCCAATCTTTATCAGTTCATCAACCTTCGTCCTGTAGTCAATCTCTGCCCTTGCTATTAAGTCGAATGCCTCGTCAAAAAGCTCCATTGCCCCATCGAGGTCTCCAGTCATTGCTACACTGCGGGCTATCTCCGCCACGACCTCCCCCTTTTCGAGCGGGTCTTCTATACCACTCGCCTCTTCCAAGGCCATATCCAGATACTCCTCTGCGCCGTCTTGATCCCCAAGCTTGAAAAGGGCAGCACCTATCAGTGCATAGCCGAGGCTCTTAACGTAGCTCTCTTTTGAGTTCTCTGCTATGTACTCCGCATCCTCAATAACGTCCCATACCCATTCTCCAAGACCCTTTTCCGCCATTATGAGCGCAATCTTAGTGAGTGCCCTAATCTGTTCCACTGGATCGTAGAGTTCTGGAACCCTTTGGATGGCCTCATCAAACTGTCCCCTCTCGGCAAGGGCAAGTATATCATCTATGCTCATCATGGATATATTTTTGGTACTCAATATTTATAAGGGTTCCTTGAAATTTCAAACCTATGGCAACGCTGACCCTTGCATTGTACAACACTTATGACACAAAACGTTTGCACGAAGCCCACCTGAGGGCAATAGCCAGGGCCGCGCCCATAGCGTATGCCTACGGGTTCCACTTGGCCCTCGTTGGCTTTCCGCTCGACGGAAAACCGATGGAGATAGCAGAAGAAGTCAGCAGGCATACCACGATCGGAGATGGGGGAAAGTACCTCCAGGAACTGGCTAAGGCAAACAAGTTCCACCTTCTCGAATTCCCTAAGAAGGGGTTCCCTCCACAGTTTGGGACTCCAGTTGCAACAACTAGAAAACCTTGGCCGGAGAAGGAGATAACCCCCCTCGACCTAACGAGGGAAGCGCTCTCGGGCAGAAGCTTTCTCCTCCTCATAGGGCTTGGACGGCACGGCCTGCCGGAGGAAATCTTTAAGATTGCAAGGTACCACATGGATGTGACTGGAAAGAGAACGAGCCTCGAAACGTGCACCGCGATGGGCGCGATAGGCGCTAGAATAGCAACGTACATGGAGGCGTTAAAATGGAAGAGTGGAAAAAAGACGTCGCATGGGTCGTTTTGACGATCATCATAGTCGCCGGCATACACTCGGGCCTCAGGTTCGTCCTCCATACCGATTCGCCCCTGGTCATAGTCGTCAGCGGCTCGATGGAGCCCGTCTTCTACCGCGGTGACGTAGTTCTTCTGAAGGGCGTCACCGACCCGTCGCAGGTGAGAGTCAACGACGTGATAGTTTACAAGCGCCCAGGTTACCCCTACCCCATAATCCACCGCGTTAGATACATCTCAACCGTGAAGCTCAATGGAAAAGAAGAGACCTGCTTCGTCACGTGGGGGGACAACAACCCTGTTCCCGATCCGCCATACCCAACTTCACAAGGCTCCCTTGAAGTCCGTATGCCCAACGGGATGATAGCCGGCTGCGTCCCTAGCTACGCCGTCGAGGCCAAGGCAGAGCTCGTGTTTCCGAAAATCGGGCTAATTCCGCTGTGGATAAGGGAAAGAATAGGGTTATGACCTTTTAAGGGGATGATGTGAGGGTAGGTGGCTGAGAAGTGATGACCTAATCGGCCCTGACCCTACTTCTTTCCAATAACTATTCCAGTGACTATCAGAACGAGCCCCAGAATCGTTGAGAAAGCTATTTTCTCTCCCACAATGAGGGATATAAAAAAGAGGCTCAGGAACGGCACAAGGTAGGCTATGCTGGAGGCGAATGCCATATCCCCCTCAACCGCCCTATACCAGAGCAGGAAAGTGACCCCCATCTCGAAGAGCCCGACGTAAACTGCCCCCGCCAGGCCTTCCAGCGGCGGGAGCTGGAATTCTCCGCTCACCAGAACCAGCGTTGAAACGTAGGCAAACCCGAAGAGAAAGTTCCAGAACATCTTCTCCACGAGGGGCCTCTCGTCGCGGAGGTTCAGGAGCCAGTAGGAAGCCCAGATAACGGCACTCCCAAGGCCGAGTGCAACCCCCAGCGGGTCAGAGAAGGTCAGGGACGTAAGCTCACCCTTTGTCGCGATAACCAGCGCCCCCGCGAATCCAACGAGGAGACCGAGCACTGTTCTCGGTTCAGGTCTCCTTCCGAGGAGCGGGATGGAGAGCAGGACGAGCATTAAGGGCCACGTGTAGTTGAGGGCCTGAGCTTCCTGGGCGGGCAGTCTGTCGTATGCCGAGAAGAGAACGAGATAGTAAAGGAAAGGGTTTATAAGCCCAAGATACACCGAACGGAGATCCCTCCGGTCGAGAGAAAACTCCCGGGAATGGAGAAGTCCGAAAACCAGCAGGGAAGTTAAAGACGCATAAAACAGTAGCTGAAGTGGAGTAAGATGCCTAAGCGAGAGCTTGAAAGCGGATGCGACCGTTGACCAGAGGATAACAGCGAGGACAGCATGTTTCTTTGACATCGGAGAAAAAAATGAGAGGGAACTTAAAAAGCTCACTCCTCCCTGAAGGCGCCGTACTTCTTGGGGTCGTAGAAGGGCGGAGCGACTGTGACCGCCTTCTTGGGCTTGCCCCTTATCTCGACCTCGATTTCAACGCCTGGAACCGCGTACTCTGGCTTGACGAAGGCTATTCCGATGCCTATGCCGAGGAGAGGTGAGAGCGTTCCGCTGGTGACCTCACCGATGAGCTCACCGTCCTTGTAGACCTTGTAGCCCTCCCTAGGGACGCCTTTGTCAACCATCTTGAAGTGCACCATCTTGCTCGGCAGTCCGCGCTCCTTCTGCTTGAGGAGGGCCTCCTTTCCTATGAACTCCTTGTCCCAGAAGATCGCAAAGTCGAGGTTGGCCTGGAGCGGGGTAACCTCGTCTATGTCCGTGCTGAGGAGCTGCTTCTCCTTGGTCTCGTTTCCGTACAGGGTGTATCCTGCCTCAAGCCTGAGGGTATCCCTCGCTCCCAGTCCGGCCGGCTTTATGCCGTACTTTTCGCCGGCCTCAAGGATGGTCTTCCAGACGTGGAGGGCCTTCTCGGGCTCTCCCCTCTTGCTCGGGTCTGGGTGGTACGGGTTTGCATCCTCGAAGTAGACCTCAAAGCCGTTCTCTCCCGTGTAGCCGCTCCTCGAAAGGAGCATCTTTATGCCGTCGAGCTCAACCTCCTTGGCCTGGAACCACCAGAGGTCGTTGATGTCTATGCCGAAGAGCTCCTTCGCGAGGTCTCTAGCTTTGGGCCCCTGGATTGAGAACATCGCCATGTCGTAGGTCTTGTTCTCTATCTCGAGATCTATGTCGCCGAACTTTTCAATTCCGCGCTTGATGGCGTTGAACCAGGCGTCGAGCTTCTCGAAGGCGTCTGAATCACAGACCATCATGTAGGTGTCATTACCCATGTTGAAGACGAGGGTCTCGTCCTTTACGGCACCTCTCTCGTTGAGGACGAGCGTGTAGGTTCCGCTTATCGCGGGCGGCTTGCTTATGTCGTTAGTAGTAACGTACTGGAGGAACTCCAGAGCGTCCTTACCGCGGAAGATGAACTCGCCCATGTGGGAAACATCAAAGATGCCAACGCCGTTCCTAACGGCGAGGTGTTCCTCCTTTATGCTGGAGTACCAGATGGGCATCTCCCAGCCGGCGAACTCCTCAACTTTCTTGGCATGTTCCTTATGCCAGTCGAATATGTGAACTCTCTTGACCATTGCAATCACCGATAAAACTCCGACCTGAGCGTTATAATCCTTTCCAATGCATGGACAAATCTAATAAGCATTGAAGTACAAAAATATACTGGGGTGACCAGAATGTTTGAGAAGATTTTGTACCCGACCGACTTCTCGGATGTATCACTTCATGCCCTTCACAACTGCCTCCCCGACCTGTTTGAGCTGGGTGCAAAGGAGCTCCACCTGCTTCACGTCATAGACATAACGGTCGCAGAACTCCAGGCCTTTGAGCTTGAAGAGATTTACAAAAACAAGCTCGAAGAGCTTGCAAAAACTCTCAGGGAAAAGGGGATTGACGTCAAGACTTCCGTGAGGATCGGCATTCCCTCCCTTGAAATAGCGGAGGAAGCGGAGAGCATAGGCGCTGACCTCATCATCAGTCCAAGTGTGGGCGAGAACGTCTGGAGGCAGATGTTCCTGGGAAGCACGGCTTCAAACCTCGTCAGGGCCACGAGGAGGCCAGTGCTCCTCCTCAAGTACTCAAAGAAAGACGACTCCTTTGAGCTCCCCGTGAAGTGTTCAGAGCTGTTCCAGAGGCCGCTTGTTGCGCTGGACTTCTCAGAGTGCTCCGAAAAAATCACGAATGCCGTTGCAAAGTTCAGGGAGCTAATTGAAAAGGGAATCCTGCTCCACTCGGTTGACTACGGAAAAATAGATGAGCTGGAGAGCAACATAGAGGCAGCGAAAAAGCGTCTAGAGGAAATTGCAGAGAAACTCGGAGTGGAGTTCGAAAAGGAGGTTATGGTTGGAACGGCCAGTCAGGCCATAATAGGAACGGCCCTAGCCAAAAAAGCAACGCTCATAGTCATCGGCAAGAAGGGCAGGAGCATAATCAAGGAGCTCATACTCGGCTCCACAGCGGAAAGGGTCATAAGGGACTCAAAACTCCCGGTGCTCCTCGTTCCGTGTGAATGAGACCTCAGACTGGAACGGCTTCCACATCAACTTCGGTAGCTACCCTGTTGCCATCATCGGTCGGCTTTAACTTTTTTCAGTCCTTTATAAACCTACTCCCGTTTGCTCTCGCCCGTCATCACGGCGCTTGCTATCATGTGAGCCAACCTTAAGGGTTCAGGGATAAAACCCGTTCTCGTCGTGACCTTAATCACCTCAGCGGCCGTTTTCTCGTCTAAACCAACAGTTTGGAAGTAGAGCTTATCCGGTACAAGTTCAACAAGAGGGGGAGTCTTTCTGAGCAGGGCTATTCTCTCTTCCGCATCACGGAAGTGCTTTCTCAGGGCATCTTCCATTGCCAGGATATCCGGTTTCTTCCTAACGACTACCACCACGGGGAGACCCGTCTCGTTGTGGAGCCTCTCAAGGTCAACGACGTTGAACCCGGCGTAGGTTATCCCTTTGAGAAGGATAACCCTCAAGTCCTTGAACCGTGATGAGTTCACGGAGTTTATCATAGCGTCGGTAACGTCCCTTCCATCAACGGTTATCCAGCGCGAGAGAACGCCAACGACCTCAAGGGAGCCTTTCATCACGACTCCAATCAGTATCGTCTTTTCATGCTTCAGCTTTGAAGAAAAGGAGAAGGTGCCGTCGTCGAAGCCGAGTACTCTGATCTGGGGCTTAACCTTTCGTATCATCCGAAGAGCACCCTCGCCATCCACTCGGAGTACTCGCGGTTGAGCTTGTCGAGATCAATCCTAGCTATCATCGGAACATCGTAGGGGTGGAGCTCCTTTATCGTCTCCCTCAGCTCCTTCCACTTGCTAACTTCGGTCTTGTAGATGGCGCCGACTTCCTTCCCTTCCTCGATCTTGCCCTCCCACCAGTACATAGCCTCGTGCTCCCTGAGGTTTGCGCAGACTATCAGCTTTCTTTCCAGGAGCTCCCTGGTGACCTTTCTGGCGCTCTCCCAGTCTGGAAACGTCGTGTAAACGATGATCGCCTCCATATGCCCACCCAATGATAGATATCGGGCAAAGCTTAAATCCCTTGCGGGAGATTTTAGAACGGGATGTGTGATGAAGCGGGTAAGGGCACACCTTAGAATATACGGAAGGGTTCAGGGGGTTGGTTTTCGCTGGAGCATGAGCCGGGAAGCCAGAAAGCTTGGAGTCCACGGATGGGTCAGAAACCTGCCGGATGGGACGGTGGAAGCCGTTATCGAGGGCGATCCTGAAAGGGTGGAGGCTTTAATAGGATGGGCGCATCAGGGGCCGCCGCTGGCCAGGGTCACAAGGGTCGAGGTAAAATGGGAAGAACCCGAGGGGCTGGAGGGCTTTAAGGTCGTTGGGTGAGACTCTCAAGCAGCACCCTCTTCGGGCAGTACTTGACCTCACAGTAGTTGCAGACGAACTTCTCCTTATCCTTTTCAGGTGTGTGGAGTATGAGCCTCTTGAAGCCTCTGATTGTCTTTATTTTGCCAAATGTCTCGGTTGAGAGCGTTCCATCTATGACTATGTAAATCTTGCTTGTTTCTTCCCCTGAGGTTCCTTCCAAAGACCTCCATGATGGGGGTGTTGTCTTCGGCGAGCAGCCTGAGCACGTCTGAAAACGCCATCTGGTACTGATCCTTCTCAACGTCTATCTCCAGGACTTCCCAGCCCATAAGGGGGGCGACGTCTATCAGGCTCGGGAGCGGGTTCAGTCTCTCAAACACAAGCTTAAAGGGGTAGGTCTTTTCTATGTACTCTATCGTATGGTAGATTATCTTCCTGTTTACGCCGATTGCCCTTGCCAGCTCGCTTATCGGTACCTCGACGTTCTTTATGTAGATTTTACCGTTCTTCACGCTCAGTCCGTTCTCAAACAGGAACTCCGCGACCTTTCTCCTCGCGGGATAGTTCTTAAAATAGGCCTCAAGTATGAGCATCATCTTTGTTCACCTCTTACTCATATGTGGGTAGGAATGGATATTTAAATCTTTTCCCCAAGTGTTATAACCTCCCAGTGCAATTCCCAATTTTGGTGGTGAAAGTGAAGCTGGACGTCATCGGCATCGGCAACCTGAACTACGACATAATATTCACGCTGGAACGCTTTCCAGAGTTCCATGAGAAGATCAATGCCAGAGGTGCCCACTTTGGACTGGGCGGTGCAGCAGCCAACACGATAAGCTGGCTCGCCCACTTCGGCCTTAAAACGGGCTACATAGGGGCGGTGGGAAACGACGACGTTGGAGAGATGCACATCAAATACTTCCAGGGCATCGGGGTTGATACCGGCGGAATAGACGTCGTTGAAGAGCCCTCGGGCGTGGCAGTTGCGATGGTTGCAGGGGACGACAAGAGAATAGTCAAGTACCCCGGGGCAAACCTCAGGAGGAGGTTCAAGCCCGAATACGCATCGAGGGCCAAGTTTCTCCACCTCTCATCCAACCCGCCGGAGCTTATAGAGGAAGCAGTTAATTTCGCGAGCCAGAGGGGAATAAAGGTCTCCCTGGATATAGGTGAGGCGCCGCTCCCGCGGGAGCTTGAGAGCAAGGTGGACTACCTGATGATGAACGAGGACGAGTACAGGCGCAAGTACGGGAGCCTTGACCCGAGTCTTTGCAGGGCCAAGAACCTCGTGGTCACGCTGAACGGCGGTGGTGCGCTCGTCAGGGAGGGGGATAACGTCTTCGAGGTCAGGGGTCTGAGTGCGAAGGTAGTTGATTCGACGGGCGCTGGAGATTCCTTCGATGCGGGCGTTATCTACGGCGTCCTCAACGGCTGGTCCCTCCTCGACTCCGCCAAGCTTGGAATGCTGCTCGCGTACCTGACCGTCCAGAAGGTTGGGGCGAGGAGCGCCATAGTCCCGCTTGAGGAGGTAAAGAGGATAGCAAGGGAAGTCGGCCTGGATCTGCCCTTCAATAGGACTTGAGGCCAACGATTCTCGCCTGCTTTTCACTCCATTTATAGATGAGATACCCCAGAACGGAATACAGAAGGGATATCACGGCAAGGTACCAAAGTTCGCCCGTGCTTGAGCCGTAGCCGTACACCACGACTTTTCTCAGGGCCTCCGTTGTCGGCGCATAGGGGAGGGCCTTCGCCAGAGTTTGGAGGGCCCTGGGAAGAACTGAGAGGGGGTACATTGCGCCGCTGAGGGCAAAGACGAGCATCTCCAGGATGCTTATGAAGGGCCCCGGGTCTTTAAGGTAGAGCACGATACCAGCGGCCGCCATACCGAGCCCGACCATCCCAAGGCTTCCGAGGAGCAGAACCGGGAGGGCTTTAAGGACTACCAGGAGGTCAATTCCCAGCCCGAAGAGCAGCTTGAAGACTGGGAGATAGATCGCCATGTAAAGGAGCGAGAGGAAGAGCCTAACCAGGACGTTGCCGAGGAAGAACGTTATCCTCTTCATCGGGGCGGCAAAGGAGTACTCCAGTGTTCCCGCGTACAGCTCGTCAACGACGCTCCACACAAAGCCGCTGAGGAAGGTCAGACCAAAGCCGAGAACCAACAGACCTAGAACCGCGAATGCCACGTAGTCGGAATACCCGGTGAGCCTCTGGAGGGCCTCGGAGTTCCTCTTTCCGGTAAGTCCAAGCCCTATGAGGAGGGCCTGTCCAACGAAGAGGAAGCCCATCCCTATGTCGCTGATGAACCAGACCTTATAGCTGAGGAACACCCTCCAGCTCTTCACTGCGACGCCCCAGAGCGCCCTGAGTTCAGTAACCTCCATAACCTATCACCCTGGTTAACCTCTCTGCCCACCGGAACAGGAGATAACCAATCAGCCAGTACAGTGGGGCAAGAATGACCAGCCACCCAATAGAGCTGGAGGCCTGTGAATATCCACCTCCAGAGAATATGGTTCTGACAGTTGAGATTGCATGAGTAAGGGGAATGAACTCCGCGAAACTCCGCACCCAGTTCGGCATGAGGGTGAGCGGGAAGAAGACGCCAGAGAAGAACAGCATTCCGAACTCAAAGAGCTGGGCGAACGGGCCTATATTTTTCAGAAGCATTACGAGGCCCGCAAAGAGGAACCCAAAACCAAGAAATGCCAGAAGGGAGAGGAAAATCACCGGGAGGGATTTGAGGATAATCACAGCGCTGAGAGGGATTTTAAACAGAAAGACGCCAAAGAGAAAAACGATGAGCATGAGTATTGAATCCATGAGCATCCAGCTGAGGGCCAGGCCGAGAAGGATGGCCGTCAGGCTCGAAGGGGAAAGGACGTTCGTCTCGAACGTACCTCTTTGGAGTTCCCTCCGAACTCCCCATACATAGGCCTCTATGGGCGATGAAGAGACCCACCAGAGGGTATAGCCGATGAGCGCGTACGTCGGGTAATCCCCAAGCCCTGTTGAGGCCTCCAGAAGCGCCGAGTACCTCCCGCCGAGGACCGCCTGCCCGAAGTAAACGAACTGGAGGAGAAAGACTATGCCGACGAGGACGGAACTTATAACCCTCAGGGGATAGCGGAAGAACATCCTGAACTCCTTTTCGATCACCGCCGATATCAATCCCTCAGCCCCCTTCCGGTCAGCTTTATGAAAACATCCTCAAGCGTCGGCTCCTTTCTCTCGACGGAGACCACTTTAACCTGATTTTTGACGAGCCACTCGACCAGCTTTGGAAGGTCTTCCTCGTCAACGCTCCCCCTAAGCACTGTTCTCTCTTCAGTACTCTGGACGACTGCAAGCTTCCAGGGGGATTTTTCGAGAAGTGCTGGATTGAATTCCCTCACCGCGATTTCAACTGTTTCCTCGTCTTTCACGAGCTTTTTCAGGCCCTCGGGAGTATCAAGCGCTATGATCCTTCCGTGGTCTATGATGGCTATCCTGTCGCAGAGCTCCTCTGCCTCGACCATGTAGTGAGTGGTCAGGAGCACGGTCTTTCCCTCTTCCTTTACGAGCCTCTTCACGAAGTCCCTGACAAAGAGAGCGCTCTGAACATCCAGACCAAGTGTGGGCTCATCGAGGAAAAGCACCTCGGGGTCGTTTATCAGGGCCTTCGCTATTGCAAGCCTCTGCTTCATACCGCGTGAATAGCTCATCACGAGGTCGTTCCGTCTCTCCCAGAGCCCGACCAGCTTCAGAAGCTCTTCAATTCTCTTCTCCATCTCGGATTTCGGGACGTAATAAATCCTCGCAAAGTACTTGAGGTTCTCATAGGCGGAGAGCCTCCAGTAGAGCGTCCTCTCGCCCTCGGCCACAAGGTTTATCCTCTTCCGAATTTCCCTTGCATCTCTTATGAGGTCGAGTCCGAGTATTTTGGCGCTCCCCCCGCTCGGTTCGAGGAGCGTCGTCAGCATTTTTATCGTAGTCGTTTTTCCCGCACCGTTTGGGCCGAGCAACCCGAAGAGCTCTCCCCTCTTGACCTCGAAGCTTATACCCTTAACTGCCTCGACCCATTCAACCTTTCGGAAGGGGAGGGGAATCTTCTTGGGGTAGCTCTTTCTGAGGTTGTTAACTTCAACGGCCTTCATATCTCTACCCGACTAAACTCAATCCGATATCTAAAAAAGTTGCTTTCATAACTTTTAAATAGGCAGGTACAAGACTCATTAAGAGCGAAATAGAAAACCCTTAAAAGAGCATCGCCTTAATGATATGGTAGCAGAAGGGGCTTAGGCTGGAGGTGAGTCCTTTGGAAGTCGTAATCGACAACTTCAAGCCAAAGATTACCCGTCCTTTCAAAAGGAAAAACGAGTACTGGGTCAAGCTCATCACTGAGGATGGGGAGTACATCATGAAGTTTAAAAGCCCTCTGGAGGCTGAAGATGCCATCTATGGAATGCTCGATGACCTTCAGGTTTACGGGGGCAAGGTAAAACTGAAGCTCCGCGAGGGGAACGTGATAGAAAAAATCGAGGTTCTTGAGCTTTACAAGCCCTCTGCCAAGGAGCTTCTGGACGAATACTTTAATGATTGATGTCCTTTTCTGTTCATTATAGTTTCTATGGAGACGGGAAAGGTATATATATCATTGGGCCCTATTTTTCTATTGGAGTTTACCCGTTAAGGCGATTGTATCCACTCAGAATAAAATCAAACTCTGGGAGGCTGCTGTCAGTGGCAAAGCGCAAGAACAAGGAGCTCCTCGAAATCGCACAGGAGATAGGTGGAGAAGAGGCCGTTGAGGTAGTCAAGGCTCTCGAAAAAATGAAAGAGGCCACCGATGAAGAGCTGGCAGAGGCAACAGGCATAAGGGTGAACACGGTAAGGAGAATACTCTACATGCTCAACGACGAGGGGCTGGCCGACTTCAAGAGAATCAGGGACCCTGAAACCGGATGGTATTACTACTACTGGCGCCTTGAGACCAAAAAGCTCCCCGAAATAATTCGTTCCAGAAAAATGGCGGAGCTTAAGAAGCTCAAGGAGATGCTGGAGGAGGAAACCAGTGAGATATACTACTGGTGCGGCACTGAGGGGCATCCAAAGCTCACCTTTGATGAGGCAATGGAGTACGAGTTCCAGTGCCCGATCTGCGGCAAGATGCTCATGCAGTACGACAACACACACATCATAGAGGAACTCAAAAGACGAATTGAGGAGCTTGAGATCGAGCTGGGCCTCAAGAAGAAGCCCAGAAAGACCTCAAAGAAAAAGAAGTCAAGGTCTGAGTGAATGGCCTCTTAATGAACTTCGGGGATGGTGAAGATGCGGGAAGTTGTTATTCTGGAGAAGGTTTATGGAGACAGAAGCGGCTTTGAAAAGCTGAACAAAAAGCTCCGCTCGCTTCTCGGCGAGCTTGATGTTGAGTGGAAGCTCTCAGCTGTTAAGAAGAACTGGGTGAAGGTAACCCTCTCAGGGGAAGACGAAGAGGTAAGTGCCAACCTCGTCAGAGAGGAGTTCGGCGAAGTCCCCTACAGTCTGAAGAACGTGGAAGAAGGCCAGAGCTACCGCGGACGCTTCATCGACCTTGGAAAGGTCGGCTACGGGGCCTACGTGGACATAGGCGTGTTCAGACCGGCCCCAAAGGACGCTTTGTTGCCCCTTTACTACCTCAAAAAGACCTTCGGAGACATTCCGGTCAGGGGGATGATACGCAGGTTTGGATGGGTTGATAACCTTCCAGTGGAAGTGGAAGTCACTAGGGTCGAGTTTGGAGCTAGGGAAGTCGAGCTGGCCTTCACCGAGGAGCAGTTGAAGCGCATCAAGTCATGGATAAGTGACGGATTCGACAAGCTCTTTGTTGTCGGAACCATCAGTGAAAAAGTGGAGGAAGCACTCATAAGGACGGGTCACGGAAGGGACGTTAAGAGGCTGGAGGAACTCGGCCTTATGGAGACCCTCCTGGTTCTGAAGAAGGGCACCCAGGCTCCTGGAATCATAAAGGCCATAGGACCACACTTGCCCGGAGCCGTCTTCGGGGCAATCAAATTTGAGGAGAAGCCCTGATCAGCCTGACGGCAAGCACAGATAGAGAGAAGAGTGCATAAGGAAGAAGCTCGGATTTAAAGGGTGTTAAAAGCAGTAGTATCCCAGTAACGACTCCAACGAACACCGTTGGACCCTTTTTCCGGATTTTGATATCTTTTCTTCCCCCAATAATCTTAGCCCCAACATACACCAGAACTACCAGCTGGAGCAACGCTTCTTTCGCGATATTTTCAGTTATAATCTCAGTATGGAATGCTCCAGGATACCAAGGCGATATCCAGGATTTTCCAAGATTGTAATATACCCAGAGGGCTCCAATTGATGATAGCAGTAAGTAAGGAACGTTTCTGCTGACCCTACCCGGGAATACTATAACAAAGACAAAGGGCAAGAGAGCCAGACAGGGATTGAAGGCCGTTCCCACCACCGTGAACAGCGCCATCAAAAGCATCGAAAAGACCCCCGAAGAAGAGGGGGCGAAGTTTGAACTGCACACAATTGCCACCACAACCGCGAAGGCCAGCAATCCCAATATATCGTTCGAAGTCAGGAGCCACTCCCTAAACGAGGGCGCGGAGAGCACCAAAAAGAACGCCACAATACCCAGACTGCGTTCCCTTCTATGGGCAGTGTAAGCGGTTACGCCGAGAAGGACAAAGATCAAAAGCCACCTCACTGCCCAGAACAGCCTCTCATCGGGGGGAAGAACTTCCAGAGTGTGGGAAATTATTACGATGGGCACATCATTGATAGGGGCGCCGTTCAAACGTGCCAGAGAAAGGTAGAGTGTTTTTGAAATCAGGTGTGCAGGGATTGGTTCGAGTAGAACCCATTCCCCTAAAAGAAGAGCACCCATCAGGAAGGTGCTTCCAGCGTAGCTCCCGTCCCTTCTTAAAACTAACATCAGGATAACAGCATAAACGATAATGCTCAGAGTAACAACCGCAATTTTTACAGTGTTCTCTTTTATATCAACAAACGGCTCGTATGTCAGATAAAGGTTCTCAGAGCTTCCGGTAATCAGGACAGTGCCATTCAGCACAATGATTGAAGGCTCTAGAGAAGCAGAGGGATCAAGGCCAGTCTCGTTCCAGATCTTGGCAATCAGGTCGTTTGTATAAACGTTCCCAACGAGAACGAAGGTATCGTTTCCGTGTGTTTTGACAGCGGAGAGCTTTTCATCGACGTAAACAGCCCATCCCCTCGACCATGGGTCGTTGCCCGGAACAACTTGATACGTCAGATTCGAATCAAGAAACTTCACGAACGCATCTTTGTTAGGGCGATAACTAACCTCAGCGGCTGAAACGGAGCCCGCCAGCATCAGTATGAGAAACAGAGCAGGAAGAGCCTTCTTCATCTGCCTCCCGCAATTGGTATGAAAAAGGTGTTAAAAAGTTAATGCAGCCTGGTCCAGCGCGGCCCCATCGCTTCGGCTCCCGCCGGCCTGAGCCGCGCTGAAAAGGTTGAAATGTAAAACTTAAAGGGTTTACTCCTCAGCTTTCTCGCCCTTCATTTCCTCAAGCTTCTTAACGAGCTTCTCAGCCAGCTCCATGAATGCCTTTGCCGCCATGGTGTCTCCATAGAGGACTATCGGGATTCCCGCATCGCTGGCCTCCCTGGCCTTGAGGTCTATCGGTATTTCACCGAGGAACTCAACGCCTTCCTTTTCGGCGAGCTTTCTTCCACCACCCCTGCCGAAGAGGTCTATCTCGTTGCCGCAATGCGGGCAGATGAGGTAGCTCATGTTCTCGACGACCGCTATGTAGGGAACCTCCATCTTCTTCATCATGTTGACGGCCTTCCCAGTGTCGAGTAGGGCTACCTCCTGTGGAGTTGTGACTATCACAGCCGCATCAAGGGGGATGCTCTGGGTAACGGTGAGGATTTCGTCGCCGGTTCCAGGCGGGAAGTCGATTATCATGAAGTCAAGTTCTCCCCACTTTGTATCTCCAAGGAGCTGTTTTATGGCCTTGGTCACGAGGGAACCGCGCCATATGACAGGCTGATCCTCTGGAACGAGGAAGCCCATGCTCATGACCTTGATAGGAGTTACCTGACCCATGAAGTCCGCCATTGGGGGGATCATCTCAAACCTTCCATCGTCCATTCTCTCGGCAAGAACGTCGGCCTTGTCAACGCCGAGCATCTTGGCGACGTTCGGCCCGTGTATGTCGGCATCTAGGATTCCAACGAAATAGCCCATCTTCGCGAGGGCGGCAGCGAGGTTGACCGCGACTGTGCTCTTACCAACGCCGCCCTTACCGCTCAGGACGGCTATTTTGTACTTCCACTTCTTCTGCTTCTCCTGAATCCTCTGGGTGAGCGGATCGGCGCCAAGTCCGCCTATGTTGAGGGTAGGAGCTTTGATCGTCATCTGCAACACCTCCGACTTAGGTTTTCCCAAGGGCTTAAAAGGTTTGTCCAGAAATTTGACAGTACTGCCCACATTTGAGTAATTAGAGGGGGACAACAACCGGAATCCCGTGCACCTCCCCGATTTCGACCTCCGTTCCGTAAACCTCCCTGAACAATGAAGGCTTCAGGATCTCACGGCCACCGTCCGCAACAACCCGTCCCTCTGAAATGAAGACGAACCTCTCCGCAAAGCGGATGGCGAGGTTGATCTCGTGCATGACCATGATAACGGTTTTGCCCCCAGAAGAGAGCTCGCGCGCAAGCTTCATGACCTCAAGCTGGCTCCTGATGTCAAGGTTGTTCGTTGGCTCGTCAAACATAAAAATCTCAGGCTCCTGTGCCAGGGCGCGCGCTATGCCGACCTTTTGAAGTTCGCCACCGCTCAGCCCCCTGGTGGGCCTTAAGGCGAGGTGATCTATCCCCAGCTTTTTCAGTGCGTTTTTAACGACCTCTACATCCCTCTTCGAGGGCCTCAATCCCATGTAGGGTCTTCTACCAAGCAGAACTGTATCGAACACGGTCATAAAACCCGGTTCCGTTCTCTGCGGGATATAGGCCACAAGCCTCGCTAGTTCGTTCCTAGAGTACTCCCCAATTGGCCGTCCTGAGATATAAACACCATTGCACCTGAGGATTCCAGAGAGACACTTCAGCAGGGTGCTCTTCCCGGCGCCGTTCGGGCCGAGTATTGCGACAAACTCCCCATCCTCAATCTTCAGGTTGATGCCCTTCAGGACTTCAGTGCCGTTGTAGGAGTAGTGAAGGTTTCTGGCCTCAACAGCGGTCATCTTCGTCCCTCCATCCTGACGAGGAGGTATATGAAGGCCGGAGCTCCAAGGAATGATGTCACTATCCCAACGGGGAGTACAGTGGGGGCAAGTACAAGCCTCGCAACGGTGTCCGCCGTGACGAGGAGTAAAGCACCTGCGAGGGCCGAGAGGGGTATCAGAAACCTGTAGTCTCCCCCCGCTATGAGCCTGATAAGATGTGGAGCTATCAAGCCAACAAACCCTATAACCCCAACGAAGGCCACACTGATGGCAGTTATCAGGGCGGCAAGGAAAGTGGATACGAGGCGAACCCTCTCTACCTCCACACCAACGCTTTTGGCCACTTCCTCTCCAACTGCGGAGGCGTTCAAATCCCACCTCTTCACGATGAAGTATGCAAACACCGGTGCAAAGACCAGGAGCAGTATAACGTCCTCCCTCCAGGTTGCTCTTCCAAGGTCGCCGAAGCTCCAGTAGACCATCGCCGCTAGCTGGAGTTCATCCGCAAAGTACTGGATGAAGGTCGTTAGTGCCACAAAGAGGGAGCTCATAGCTACTCCGGCGAGGATTATTGCCTCTGGGGAAAGTCCCTTGAGCTTTGCCAGCAAAAGAATCACGCCCACAGCAGCCATGGCACCAGCGAACGCGAAGATGACCACTGCATACGGGTTGTCGAGCGAGATTCTACCGGTGCTCTCCGCATAGCCGGCACCGAGGATTATGGCGAGAGAGGCACCGAACATAGCCCCGTGGGAGACTCCCATTGTGAACGGACTCGCCAGGGGGTTTCTCAAGAACCCCTGCATTACCGCGCCGGAGACGGCGAGGGAAGCACCAACGAAAAGGGCGGCAACTATACGCGGCAGGCGAACCTTCCAGACTATGAGGTAAGCGTTTCCGCCCTCCCTTCCAAGGAGCGTGTTTATGACATCACCCGTGGACAGTGAGTACGAACCGTGGGACAGAGAGTACAGGCTAACCAGGAGTGTGAGAAGAAGTAAAAAGAGGCCGATGAGGAACTTTCTGGCGATGTATCCCTCGTAGTCCATGGGCATCACGGTGAAGTTGGCAGTGAGTACTTAACGGTTCCGTTCTCGAAGTCTATCTTTCCGAAGCCGCCGAACTGCTCCTTGAGGGTTTCATAGACCGGCTTTCCAACGAGGAATGCATAGATTTCGTCCGCTTTCTTCACTGGATCAACGTCGCTGAAGCGCTCCGGGTAGAGAACTTTTCCAATGTAGTAGGTATCTGCTATAGCCGTTCCGAGGTTGGTGTTGTAGAAGTTGAACGGGAGCAGTCCGTACACCCTGCCCTCTTTTAGGGCGCTCAGTGCCCTGTAGAAGTCCGGGTTCTTCCTATAGTCGTCGAGGATTATTTTCAAGCCGCCTTCATCGATGAAGAGGTAGTCCGGGTCTTCCTTGAGGAGCCACTCCTTGTCAACGGTCTTCCAGCCGGGGCCGAGGGAAGAGGCTATGTTGGTGAGGTTCAGCACTTCGAAGGGGGCGTAGTCGCCGTAGGTGCTCTCTATTCCGTGGGCACCCTTGTAACCTATCCCACCTACGTAAACCCTTGGGCTCTTCTCACCCTTCATCCTCTTCTGCAGGTCTTCCTGGACGGAGTTTAAGAAGTCAACGAGTTCCTTTGCCCGCTTTTCCCTGTGCAGTATTTTACCTGCCAGCTGTATTGATTCTATGAGCTGAGGATCGTTGAAACCTTTCATTCCTCCCCTCGCACCGTAGCTGAGGACAACGACTGGAATCCCAGTCTTCTCCTGAATCTCATCGGCCTGCTCCTTGCTTATGAATACCGCTATTATCACGTCAGGGGAGACGTTGGCGAGTGCTTCGAGGTTGGGAAGCTTTCCAGGGCCTCCCGGGCCTATGCTCGGGAGGTTCTTCAGCTCCGGGTGAGCGATGATGTAGGGCCTTCCGTAGGAGTACTTCTTCTCGAAGTCCTCCACTCCCACGACCATATTGCTCGCGTTGAGGTAGACGATGAGCCTAAGGGCTCCTGGCCCGATGGCAACGACCTTCTGGACATTCACAGGAACCTGGACGATTCTGCCCAGGGAGTCTGTTACGGTTATGTACTGCTGTGAGGCTTTCTCTGCCCCATTTGAGGAAGTACCCACGCAACCGCCTGCAAGAACTACGAACAGCACCAGAAGAACTGCCATCAATCTCTTCATTTCAGGCCCTCCATTCGAGTTTGGTTATCCCCCCTGGGATTTTCCGGGGATAGAACTGGTGAGTTTTCAAGGGGTGGAACACTCCGACTCGGAGTTTCCCTATGTACTGGAGCACAATTCCCATACGATCATCGGGCGTGTTCTTCATTGTGTCACCGAAACCCAATATAGTAACACGATTTAAATGCTTTTTGGAAAATTAGTGTTCTTAACCTTTGGTTTGTACTGGGTTTTAAAAATGGCGGGGATAACTTTCAATGGTGATTTCATGAAGCGCCTTGAGTATTCAGCACACCTGAAGTGGGACGGCAACGTCGGAAGTGAAGCGAAGGTGAGGGAGTTTACCTTTCACATAGACACGAACACGGACGGCCACAACAAAGGACCAAACCCGACGGAATACCTCTTGGCCGCTATAGGTGGCTGTCTGACTGTCAACTGGGGCAGGCTGATCAAGAAGATGCGTCTCGACGTGAAGGGCTTTGAGGTAGAGGTCAGGGGCTGGCGCGGGCTTGACGAGCCCCAGCTGAAGGAGATAACCTACAAGATCACCGTCTTCACTAACGAGGACGAGAAAAAGATTATGCGCGTTAAGGAGCTGGCCGAGAAGTACGGGACGGTCTTCAACACCGTCGGGGCGGAGAAGATAAAGGGAGAAGTTGAGATAATAAAGCCGGCAGATCCGTGAGCTTAAGATGATCCTATGGCATCTTCTTATAACCGATGTGTCCAAGGAGTAAAGGCGTGCATATGCACAAAGCTTATATTTGAAAAATGATTCATGGTTGTGGTGGTGATAGCATGAGAATCGCGCTTCCTGTAGATGAAGACCTTGGACTGGAAAGTCCGATGAGCGGACACTTTGGAAGGGCCAGGTACTTCGCCTTCGTGGACGTGGAGGACGGCGAGATAAGGGGCGTTGAGGTGGTTCCTGTCCCCTTTGAGGAGCACGGCCCAGGTGATTTGCCCAACTTCATAAAGGAACACGGGGCCGAGGTCGTCATCGTCTACGGGATGGGAAGACGGGCGATGGAATACTTCAACCAGTTTGGAATAACGGTCGTAACCGGCGCCTACGGAAAGGTCGGCGATGTAGTTAAGGCCTTCATCGAGCAGGTTCTTGAGGTTGACCCCCACTGGAAGGAGAAGATAGAGCGGGAGAAGGAAAAGGGAGGGCACTGCGAGCACTGATTGTTTCCATTTTCATTCCCGTTCTCTCCATTCTTTCTATGCTCTTTTTGCCATTTAGGGGTTCTCAACTGAACGTTCAAAAAACGCTTAAAAACAAAAATATGGCGATTTCTTCAGGTGAAGAAAAATGAGAATAAACGTGAGAGATTTTGCACCGAGCTGGTTTGCGAGCGTTATGGGAACGGGAGCCCTGGCGCTGGTCAGTAAGGCATACTCCTCGAAGCTTCCAGCGCTTGGCACGTTTTCGAAGGCACTGGTGTATTTGAACGCCGCGGTCTTCTTCATTCTCCTAATACCCTGGCTGCTGAGGTGGATCAAGTATCCCTCTGAGGCGAAGAGAGACCTCTACCACCCCGTAACGAGCCACTTCTACGGAACGATGCCGATAGCGATGACGATAGTGGCGATAAACCTCGCAATGGTCGGCCACAGGGAAATAGCCCTCCCGCTCTGGATTCTTGGGAGCATTCTCGTCGTGGTCTTCGCCCTCCTGATACCCTACCTGTTTTTCGTGGGTGAGGGGGTAGATGTAAAGACGATAACGCCAGCGTGGTTTATACCGCCGGTTGGGCTTATCGTGATACCTCTCACGGCCCTGCCGTTCCTCCCGCAGTCCCAAACGTGGAGAGAGGTTTTTATTGCGTTCAACTACTTCGGCTTCGGCGCGGGCTTCTTCCTCTATCTGGCCCTCTTCGCCATAGTGATGAGGCGCTTCATAACCCACGAGCTCCTCCCGCCCATGATGGCGCCGGCAGTCTGGATAAACCTCGGACCGCTTGGAGCGGGTGCAGTGGCGCTGTTAAACCTCGTTAAGGTACTGCCCGTTGCAGGAGAGGCTTTCAAGGGCTTTGCCTTTATCCTCTGGGGCTTCGGACTCTGGTGGCTCATCATGGCTATCCTGATGACGCTCCACTACCTCAGAAACCTGCATCTCCCCTACAGCCTCGCCTGGTGGGGCTTCATCTTCCCCCTTGGGGCCTACGTGAGCGCGACCTACAACGTTGGGACGAGCCTCGGGATAGGTGCAATGGTGGACTTCGGTTTTGCACTCTACTGGTTCCTTCTGGCCCTGTGGCTGGTCACGGGGGTTAAAACGCTTCTCCACGACTTTTCCTCGTGATTTTCCATTTTTCTCCCTAATCAAAAATAATCAGAGAACCTTGAGAACCATCTTCAGCGCTATCAGGTAGAGAATAACGCCGATTACCTTCTTTACCTGCTCGGAACTCATCTTGAAGTGCATGAGATGTGTTCCGAGCCAGCCGCCCGTTATAGCGGAGATTGAAACAACCCCTAGGAGCTTCCAGTCGAGAGCGCCCATACCCCAGTAAGTAAGGAAACCGCTCAGGGATGAGAAGAAGACCACCAGAGCCGTTGTCGCGGCCACTTTTTTCGGCTCGTAGCCGAGCATTATGAGCGTCGGGCTTATTATACCCCCTCCGCCGACGCCGAGCAGTCCGCCGAGGAACCCTGCCAAGCCTCCGATGAGCGAGCCCTCTACGATATGGTTCCCATCTCCGTCCCTCGGCCTCGGCTTGAAGAAGATCATCATAGTGCCAGAGTACAGGAGAAATATTATGAAGATCCAGAGGACGTATTCTTTGGGTATGAACTTACCCGAGTAGGCCCCGAGGGGAGCAAAAATCGTCGCCATAACCAGTATCGGGAGACCGAAGCGGTGGTCGAGCTTGCCGTGCTTGATGTTCTTGATCGTCGCCGAAAGCATCGAGAGGGTGTTTATGAAAAGGCCAGTGGGCTTCGCAACCATGAGGGGTATTCCGAGCCACATCATAGTCGGGACTATTGCTATCGCGCTTCCGACTCCGCCGATGGAGAAGATGACGCTCAGGATGAAAGCTATGATGCCGACTGCTATGTAGTCCATTAGGCTCATCTCATTTTTGTTGTCATGCCAAATGAAATGACGCTCATTTAAAAAGTTTTTTAAATGTTAAAACAGATGCTCTCATATTTTAGGGAGCACGCTTGAAGTGGAAGAATTGAGAAAAAGAGAAACGCTCACTCGCGCCTCACGTCCAGCCCGAACCACACCTTAGAGCAGCCACCTGAGACGCCGCAGACGTCAAAGTCCAGCGACCAGTACTTGCTCGGGATTCCTGATGTAACGTCCCAGTCGAAGTAGTCGTCATCGAAGACTATCGTTATCCCAACGTTACCCATCGGGTCGTCGTCGTTGCCCCACTTTCCGGCATCTTCTTCCCAGCCTGAGTACTCCATGTAGAGGAATGGAACCCTAGCGTCGTCGCGCTCCAGCATGGCCAAGCCGGGCTTCAGGGAGAGCTCGTTCCCGCTGAGGTACTTGTGGAAGAGCTTTGATGCCGAGCAGGGCTGGCGGTTGAAGGTCGCTCCCTCGCTTGAGCTCACCGGATAGGAGTAGGCGTAGCCGGCTGGAGCTAAAACGTTAACCTCGACGTTGTGGAGCCCCTCAGTTTCACCGAGGCTCTCAAAGCCAGCGCAGGCCCTCGCATAGTAGTAATACTCGTCGTCCCCTATCTCGGTGTCCTTCGTGAAGTCCACCTCTAGGAGCTCCGCCTTGAGGTTGTCGTACTTGAGAAGCCTCGGCACCTCCACCTCGTAAATGACGTAGGTTACGCGCATGTTGCCGTCCCTCGATTCTGCGGTCACGCGGTAGCCCCTGGTGAAGTCGGCCTCGTTGGGGTGGAGCACGTAGACGGCGTTTCCGACCTTGTCGGGTTCCGCTCCAGCAAGCCAGTTGAAGACGCTCCCCCAGAGCTCGTCCCCGCTCTGGCCCGTCGCCAGCCAGTTCATCCATGTAGCTCCTTTGTAGGCGTAGTCCGCCACCGTCCCAATCTCCCCGGTGGCCATTCCCACGGCGAAGTCCGTTAGGTAGCCTACCGTTTTGGTGACGTATTTCCCGGGCTCGTCTCTATCCCAGCCCGCTGTTTCGAGGACTATGATCTTGTACTTCTTCGCCTCGTCAATGGGCATCGCGAGGATCGGATAGCCGTTCACGAAGGGCATGTTGAGAGAGCCCGTCATCCTATCGTCGTGATACAAAAGTCTGCTGTTGTCCTCAGCCTCGACCCAGTGGCCGATTGGATAGCCGAAGGTGTAGATGGAGCTGTGGTTTATCGGCCAGGCCTTTCCATCGGGCCAGGTCATTCCGTAGGCCCACGAGGAGAGCTGTATTTCCCCCTCCGCATAGTCCCCGTTCTCCTTTACAAAGACGTCCTCCACAACAGCCACCAGGTAGAGGTCAACGTCCTTCTCGATGCTCATTCCCTCGCTTGCGTCAACCCAGAGGTTGCTCTTTGCTGGAAAGCGCTCGATCCAGTTCGTCATCCAGAAGCGGAACTTCCTCCACGGGACGAGGCTGTAGAAGTTCTCTATCCTGAGACTGACCTTCTTTCCCAGCTGGGTGTTCTCAACGGTCACGTTTCCATCTCTGAAAAGGCTCCCGGATTCATCTTTCAGCTCGTAGTTTCTATCTCTAACTTCAAGTATCCAGTCGGCCATTCCGTCGTCACTGCTATCAATAAACCCTGTGAATGACAGCCAGGTGTCCTTCGTTACGTAGAACTCAAAAATCAGGTCGTACTCGCTGCTCGTGGTCCTGATGCTCACTGGCTCATCCTCTATACCAAAGAAGGCGCTAGTGTAGTAGTCTATCCTGCCCTCTTTGGCCTTTATCACGAAGCTCTCCTTCGATGGGTAGGTGAAGGTAGAAAACTTGGAGCTCATCGGAACGGCCTCCATGCTCATGTAGGTCTTCTCCGGAAAGATTGAGGAGAAGTTCTCGAGGATGAAGCTCGCAGAGGAGCCCTTAAGCTCAACCGTCCCCTCCTGGAGCTTTAGAGGGCCGTTTCCGGTAATCTCGTAGAGCGTGAAGCTCCCTCCGCTTATCCCGCCGTATAGGTGGACCTCCCAGCGCTTCCCGAACTCGTCTCCCTCGCTCAGCTTCATCACGGTTGGCTGGTACGTTACCTTCTTCCCCGTTACGGGATCCATAATGAAGGGTACATGTATGTACTGACTAAGGAGGCTCTCGTTCTTGAAGTGGAGCGTTAGAGTCACGCTTTTCCCGGGTTCCGTTGATGACGTGGCCAGACCAACCCACTCGATAACGTCCTCCTCGCCCGGAACGCTTGCCATAGAGCTCAGAGGGCCAACGTAAGTGAGGTTCGGCGGGTTTAGGGGCACCAGCTGGAGAACGGGCTCGAGTGTTATGTTGAGGAGAATATCCTCCGGCAGGGAGAAGCCGGGGCCGCTCCCATCGATGGTCTTGTTGTCCTCGCATCCAAGGTCCTCGTCCATGTCCCCGGTACATATCGGCAATCCATCCTCGTCGAACTGGACACTCCCATTAGGCGTCGGCGTTTCCGTAACTGTCCCCGTGCCCGTCTCAGTATTGGTTTGAGTGACCGTTTCAGTAACAGTTTCGGTTGTGGTTGCTGTCCCAGTGTCTGTCTCGCCTATATGATCAGTGGAAGTGCTTACGCTCGTTCCAGTTTCGGTCGTCTGGCCCCCTCCAGTGGAAACGGGGCCGTTCTCCACGCATCCGCCTATGAGAACTAACCCGGCTAGCAACATAAAAACCAGAACACGGTAGGTTCTTTTCATCACGACACCTCCGCTCCAAACCGGAGCAGAAAAGAAAAACTGGATGCCCATAGCGGTTTGGATTGCTTTTATTTTGTCGTCATTTTATTTAAGAGTTTTCTCTAGCTTCCATTTGCCTACATCCAAAGCTTCTGGACACTTCTGCCCAAAACTCTTGGTTGATAACCTAGATATATGAAAAATATTTTAAATGAAAAAGATTCAGCATAAATTGAGGTGGGTGAAATGGCCGATGTTAAGGCTCCCGTCATCGGGAGGGACGCTCTCGGGAGAGAGGTTAAGGACCTAAGCGTTATTCCGTGGTGGGGGGTTGATAGAAAGGAGATAGAGTGGTATCCAAAGATAAACTACAGCGTCTGCGCCCGCTGTGGCCTTTGCTTTATAACCTGTGGACGGAGGGTCTTCGACTGGGACACCGAAGAGGGAAAGCCCGTTGTTGCGAGGCCCTACAACTGCATGGTTGGTTGCAACACTTGTGCAATCCTCTGCCCATGTAACGCCATAGAGTTCCCACCAAAGGAGTACGTTAAGAAGCTCGTCATAGAGCACGGGATCATAAGAAAGGCCTTTGAGATAACAAAGCCCCTGACGAAAAAGAAGGAAGAAAGCACGAACGGAGCTGAGAGCGTGTTCAATCCTTGAGAAGGTTTAGAACGTCTTTGACATTTTCCCCGGATTTTACTTTAATTATCTTAACGCCCCCCGCCTCAAGTATTGCCTTTCCCTTCGGGCAGTCCATAGGGGTCAGCAGTACGTTCACTCCCAGGTTGACCAGAAACATGGCCACCTTAGAACCAGCTCCGTAGGGCTCCTCTCGGTAGGGGGTTCTCGACAATCTCCACGCTTTTTACTTCTCCATCCTTAAGCTCCACCAGAGTGAAGGTCTCGGCCCTCACGAGGCTCTCATGCACTCTGTCTTCAAGCCCACCTCTGGATGTTGGGACTGCTACCCTAATCACCTTTCTCACCGCAGATCGTGTTTTTATCCTCACACCGCCCAGCCTCGAGCTGAACCGTCACGTGGGTTATCCCGAAGCGCTTAAGCCTCTCCTCAATCTCGTCTATTAACCTCTGCGCCTCGCTTATCGGCATGTCGTTAACTTCGACGTGACACTCAAAGTGGATCTCCTTCTCCCCTATCCGCCATACGTGGAAGTGATGGGCGTTCCTGATACCCGGAATACTCTCGATTTCGCGTTTTATCTCATCAAGATCTAAATCAGGAGCCGCTTCCATGAGCACCTCCACGCTCTCCTTCAGTATCTCATAGCCCTCGCGGAGGATGTAAACCGAGATTAGAACCGTGACGAGGGGATCGATCCAGAGAACATCCCATCGTATTATCGCGATTCCACCTATCACGACCGCAACCGAAGAGAGCGTGTCGCTCAGGAGATGCAGGTAGGCGGAGCGGACGTTCATGCTCTCGTGGGCGTGCTCATGGAGCAGGAGAACCGAGATTAAGTTGGCGAAGAGGCCGATTAGAGCAACCCCGAGCATCAGAGGGCCGTCTATTGGCTCTGGGTTCTTAAAGCGCTTGTAAGCCTCAACGAGGAGGAAGAGCGCAACACCGACCAGGACAGCGGAATTAACGAACGCGACCAAAATCTCAGCCCTCTTGTAGCCGAAGGTGTACTTCTCGTTCTTCTCTCGCTCGCCTATCTTTATGGCGAGATAGCTCGCGAGGATACTCATTGAATCGCTGAAGTTGTGAAGGGAGTCGCTGAGAAGGGCCAAACTTCCGGAGAGGATACCACCGATGACCTCGGCTAGGGTTATCACGATGTTCAGGGCAAAGGAAAACAGCATCCTGCCCTTAAGCTCGCCGTGGTGATGGTGGGCCACTTTCATCCCCTCATTTCGATTTCCGTTCACTCGTTCAAAAGATTTTTGTTATGTAAACGGATGGTTTAAAACTCAGACCTTTTTAAGGTAGCACTCCAATAGGAACTCGGTGATACCATGCACGAGTGGGCGCTTGCCGATGCGATAGTAAGGACGGTCTTAGATTATGCTCAAAGGGAAGGGGCAAGCAGGGTGAAGGCGGTTAGGGTTGTTCTTGGGGAACTCCAGGACGTTGCGGAGGACATCGTGAAGTTCGCGATGGAGCAGCTCTTCGCCGGGACGATTGCTGAGGGTGCTGAAATAGAGTTCGTCGAGGAAGAGGCCGTCTTTAAGTGCAGGAATTGTAACTATGAGTGGAAGCTCAAGGAGGTAAAGGATAAGTTCGACGAGAGGATTAAGGAGGACATCCACTTCATCCCGGAGGTCGTCCACGCCTTCCTCGCCTGCCCGAAGTGCGGCAGTCATGATTTCGAGGTCGTCAAGGGAAGGGGAGTTTACGTTGCTGGAATAAAGATCGAGAAGGAGGGAGGGTCATGAACGCGATAGACCCGAGGGAGATAGCGATAAACGCGAGGCTTGAGGGAGTCAAGCGGATTATCCCGGTCGTCAGCGGAAAGGGCGGTGTTGGAAAGTCCCTCGTCTCAACTACTCTCGCGCTCGTCCTGGCTGAGAAGGGCTACAGGGTCGGCCTCCTCGACCTCGACTTCCACGGGGCCAGCGACCACGTCATCCTCGGCTTTGAGCCCAAGGAGTTCCCCGAGGAGGACAGAGGTGTCGTTCCGCCGACTGTTCACGGGATAAAGTTCATGACTATCGCGTATTACACGGAAGACAGACCTACACCGCTCCGCGGTAAGGAGATAAGCGACGCGCTAATAGAGCTGCTCACGATAACCCGCTGGGACGAGCTGGACTACCTCGTCATAGACATGCCGCCAGGTCTTGGCGACCAGCTCTTGGATGTCCTCCGCTTCCTCAAGAGAGGCGAATTTCTCGTTGTCGCTACACCTTCAAAGCTCTCCCTCAACGTCGTGAGGAAGCTCATCGAGCTCCTCAAAGAGGAAGGACACAAGGTCATCGGCGTCGTTGAGAACATGAAACTCCGTTCGGAGCAGCTCGACGACGAGAAGGACGTTGAAAAGCTCGCCGAGGAGTTCGGCGTTCCCTACCTGGTCGGCATACCATTCTACCCCGACCTCGACGCGAAGGTTGGGAACGTTGAAGAACTAATGAAGACGGAGTTCGCCGGGAAGGTGAGGGAGCTGGCGGGGAGGCTTTGATTTTCATTTTTGAATTTCGAAAGCTTAAAATACTCCTGGGGAGTACGCGTTAATGCAATGAGCGAGGCCGTGAACCCCAAACTCTACAGCATTGAAAAACTTCTGGAGGACAAGGACAAGAGATTGCTCGTTTCTGAGGTAGTCCTTAAGCTGGCTGAGGCCCTGGGTGTGACCGTTGAAGACTTTCTCGGTTACATGGAGTGGAAGGAGAACATGGGGAAACTTGAGAGGGCTGAAAAAGAAGCCCAAATTCCAGAATCAATCCCTGTAGAGTTCCCAACAGAGGATGCCCCCGAGGGGCTTGAAGAGGCTCTCAATGAAATCGAGGAGGACATTCAAAAATGGCAGAAAATCGAGAGGCGGCTGAAGGAGATGGGGTTAGAGTTGTGATAGAGACTTCGGCGTGGATTTCTTTTCTCCTCAGCAAGAATCCAGAGAAAAACGCAGTTGCGTTTATCCTGAACCTCATGCTTAATAGGGCCGTGGTGAATTACATCTCGAAGGAAGCGCTCGAAGAGGTTGAGCAGAAGTTCGCCCACCCGAAGATAATGGGGCTTCGCTCGGGCTTTGCCCCGCGGAATCCACTCCAAGACCCAGCCATCCTCTTGAAGCTTATAAAAGAAATCAGCGTGTTTGTTGAGCCCAAAACGAGACTGTCACTGTGCCAAGATGAAAGCGACAACAAGTGGCTTGAGCTCGCCCTCGAAAGCGGCGCGGATGCAATAATCACGTACGACCGAGACCTCTTAGACATGAGGAACGACGAAAAGATACTTCAGATAGGAGACTTTCAGGTATACATCCTCAGGGGGCTGGAATTCATTGAGCTGTACCGGAAAGGAATTTTCAGGGGGTATTGAATAATGAGCGTCCTTGAAGATGTCTTCTCCGGGAAGACGCGGATCGTAATCTGCGGGATCGGAAACGACGTGAGGGGGGACGACGCCTTCGGCGTTCTCGTCGCCGAGAGGCTGAAGGAGCTGGTGAAGACCCCAGATGTTCTCATCCTGAACTGCGGCGAGATGCCGGAGAGCTACGTCGGTAAGATAGCGGCCTTTAAGCCAGACTTGGTGGTCTTCGTTGATGCCATCCACTTCGGGGGTGAGATTGGGGAGTTTATAATCGCCGACCCGCTGAAAACCCTCGGGGAAGCTGTATCGACCCACGGGCTTCCTTTGAGGATTGTGGCGAGCTATATTAAAGAGCAAACGGGGAGCGATATAGTCCTCATCGGCTGTCAGCCGGGTTCGACGGGCCTCTTTGAGGAGCCGAGCGAACTGATAAAGGAAAGGGCGGAGAGGCTGGCTGAGCTGATTGCGGAGATTCTGAAGAACAAGTAAGAAAGCTATTTAAAACTCCGTGAAAATTTTTGATCGTGGTTAAGATGGGCACGATAACAATCCACGTCCCTGCAGGAATCGATCCAAGAATTGCACGGGGCTTTGCCAAGCTGGTGGAAGAAAGGCTCAGAGAATTAGCTGAGCTCAACAATATTTTAAAGAACTCCACGCTTACCAATGAGGACATTGAAGAGATCGCAAAGGACATAGGGGCGAGGAGGAGGGCTTTCTTTGAGAGAAAGAATAGCGGTTGATACCAACGTGCTCTTCTGGTTTTAGCCATCCTCAAATCATCTCAATGTATCCGGATTGTCTCGGGTTCTCAGTGGAGTGAGCCTCCTTAAATCCTCCCTCGTGTTAACGTTGAAGAAGCTCTCCCTCCAGCCCTCTGGCAGTTTTTCAATCTCGATGTAACAGGCGTCGCTCTCCCTTATAGCCTGGTTTATAGCGTAGTTTCTGGACTTTATCCTCTCCTCCAAAAAATCCCTGAAAGAACTTGAGTAAGCGGCGTGGAGCGGTTCAAGGTAGCCGTTGCTCCACCTCGGCACACAGGCTGGCTTTTTGGCCTCTTCAAAGCGCTCGACGATGAAGTCTATGAACTCCGGGACGAGGAGGGGCATATCGCCGGCGACAACAAAGGCGTCACCGAGGCTCAGGGCGGTGAAAATCCCACCCATCGGCCCGATCATCAGCTCATCAACCACAACATCGTGCCCAAAATCCCTGAGCTTCTCCGCGTTTTCCTTTGATGCAACTAAGACTATCTCGTCTATTTTCTCCGCCTGCTCCAGCCTCTCAATGGTGTAGAGGAGGAGGGGCTTTCCGCTGATCCTGAATAGGAGCTTGTCTCCGCCGAAGCGTCTGCCCCTCCCTCCAGCCAAGACTGCTCCAATCATAGTCATCACACAGTTTGGGGTTCTAAACCCCTGGTTTAAAAAAGCCCTATAAGAGCCTTGCCCAACTTTAAAGTGGTGAGAAAAATGTGCCTTGCAGTTCCTGGAAAGGTCATTGAGGTAAACGGCCCCGTTGCTGTCGTGGATTTTGGGGGAGTAAAAAGGGAGGTAAGGCTTGACCTAATGCCAGATACCAAGCCAGGAGACTGGGTTATCGTTCATACGGGCTTTGCAATAGAGAAGCTGGACGAGAAGAAGGCGATGGAAATCCTTGAGGCTTGGGCAGAGGTTGAGAAGGCCATGGAGGGGTTCTGATGGAGGAGCCCTTTGAGGCCTACCGCTCGCGTGAGGTGGCCATGAAACTCGTTGAAAAGATCAGAGAGGAAGCGAAGACCCTCGACGGTGAAATCAGGATAATGCACGTCTGCGGAACCCATGAGGACACGGTAACGAGGCACGGAATCCGCTCGCTTCTTCCGGAGAACGTTAAGGTCGTCAGCGGGCCGGGCTGTCCGGTCTGCATAACACCGGTTGAGGACATCGTGGCGATGCAGCTCATCATGAGGAAAGCCCGGGAAGAGGGAGAAGAGATAATCCTGACGACCTTCGGCGACATGTACAAGATCCCGACGCCGATGGGGAGCTTCGCCGACTTAAAGAGTGAGGGCTTTGATGTCAGAATCGTCTATGGTATCTTTGACACCTACAGAATCGCCAAGGAGAACCCGGACAAAACCGTCGTCCACTTCTCGCCGGGCTTTGAGACGACAACCGCTCCAGCGGCCGGAATGCTCAACGTCGCCGCCCAAGAGGAGCTTGAGAACTTCAAGATATACTCCGTCCACAGGCTAACCCCGCCAGCCGTTGAGGTGCTCCTCAAGCAGGGCACGGTCTTTCAGGGCCTCATAGCCCCTGGTCACGTCTCCACGATAATCGGAGTGAAGGGCTGGGAGTACCTGACAGAAAAGTATGGTATCCCTCAGGTCGTCGCGGGCTTCGAGCCGAACGACGTCCTCATGGCGATTCTTATGCTCATCAGGATGTACAAGGAAGGCGAGGCGAGGATAATCAACGAGTACGAGCGGGCTGTCAAGTACGAAGGCAACGTGGTCGCCCAGAAGATGATAGACAAGTTCTTCGAGGTCGTCGATGCCAAGTGGCGTGCCCTCGGCGTTTTCCCGAAGAGCGGCCTCGAGCTGAGGAAGGAGTGGAAGGATTTCGAGATAAGGAGCTTCTACAAAGTAGAGGTTCCCAAGAACCTGCCCGACCTCGAAAAGGGCTGCCGCTGCGGCGCCGTGCTGAGGGGACTGGCTTTACCTACTGACTGCCCCCTCTTCGGAAAGACCTGCACGCCGAGACACCCGGTCGGGCCGTGCATGGTGTCCTACGAAGGAACATGCCAGATATTCTACAAGTACGGCGTGCTGTTCTGACTTCCTTATTTTTTGTTGTACATTTTGGGCCTCATTCTAACGGTTTCATAAGAGAACTACCTCATCATCTTCCTTCTCTGGAAGTTCTTCCTCAAAAAACTAGGAAGAGAAAACAAGAATCACTCACCCTTCTGAGTGAGCAGTGCCCTGAGCTTCGGCGCCCTGGCTCCAAGCTCCCTGTCGAGCATGAAGAGGCCCTGGGGGTTGTCGCCGATTATCTTGAGCTTGTCGACTATCGCCTTCGTGCTGGCCTCCTCCTCGACCTGCTCCTCGACGAACCACTGGAGGAACTGGTAGGTAGCGTGGTCTTTCTCCTCCTGGGCAAGTTCGACGAGCTTGAATATCGACTGAGTAACCCCAACCTCGTGGAGGTACACAGCCTCGAAGGCCTTCAGCGGGCTCTCGAAGGTCTGCTTGGGCTTCTCAATCTTCTCAAGCTCTACCTTGCCGCCCCTGTCGAAGATGTAGTCGTAGAACCTCATGGCGTGTCCAAGCTCCTCCTCGGCCTGGGCCTCCATCCAGGTGGCGAAGCCGTCAAAGCCCATGTCCTTGAAGTAGGCCGCTATGCCCAAGTAGAAGTATGCAGAAAACAGCTCCTTGTTAAGCTGTTCGTTCAGGGCCTTCAGCATTCTCTCGCTCAGCATTTCCATCACCTCACTTCTCTGTTGTTTTCGAACGTTATAAGTTTATCTATCGAACTACCATCGGAGCTCTAGCAGGAGAGCAGTACCACCCCGAGTGATTGACACTGTGATGATTCCACACATTTGTGGTGTCTAAATGTCAAATATTTGGCTATTTTTTGACTCGATTTTGTCATCTGTTCAAAAAGAAGTGTGATTAGGATAACAAAAGTTCATTAGGAGAACCAAAAAGGTTATATTCCTTAACTGCATTGGACAATAACGAGAACAAACACCCATAGCTGGGTATTGGAGGTGGTGCCAATGGCGAAGACGACCTTTGAGGAGGAAATCTACCTTAGGGCCCTCACTGGAAGGCTGGTTGGAAAGGCCCTCGCAGACCTCGGGCTCAACAAGGTTGCCGTCGTTGCCAGCAGGAACATAATCTGCTCCAGCATAGCCACCGCAACCGAGGCTACATACATAACCCTCAGCGGAGGAGTGACCTACCACTTCCTTGCAGAGGCAGGCAAGGAGGCGGACATCGCGAAGCGCGTCAAGGAGTTCGCCCCGCAGGTTACAGTCCTCCAGTTCGGTGGTGAGACCCCGATCGAGGAGACCAAGAAGATATTCGTAGAGACCCTCAGACAGTTCGCCGAGCAGGACGTTCCTGGAGCATTCGTCGTCCACGTCAGGATATTCGCGGCAGGAGGACTCGCCGAGGCCCTTAAGGACGAGAAGATCAGGGAGTACCTCGGTAAGAAGGATCTCTTCGTCTACACCGTCGGCTTCGATGAGGGCAAGGTCTACGTCAACAAGATACTCCTCGACGGCGAGGAGATCAAGCTCGAGAAGATAGCGGAGTACCAGGTCACCCTCGAGCACGCCGACCTGCTCAATCGCTCCCTCAAGGACAGGAGCGTTACATTTGCCTGATGGCGCTATTCCGCTTTTTCCATTTCTAGCCTATCTCTTGAAGGAACTCTTTTCCGAATTCTGTTTCCCATAATGGAGGCTCTCGTTTCGTAGTTGGTCCAGAAGGATGACAGTGGGCACCAAAGGTTCAGAACTCCATTATGGTTTTCAACTTTTGGTTTTGGAAAGGTATAAAGGCTCAGAAGGTCAAAACAAAACCGGTGAGAGGAATGAAGGCCTATCACATTCACGTTCAAGGCATCGTTCAGGCGGTCGGATTCAGGCCGTTCGTCTACAGAATAGCCCACGAGCACAACCTGCGGGGCTACGTCAAAAACCTCGGCGATGCGGGCGTTGAGATAGTCGTTGAGGGCAGGGAAGAGGACATCGAAGCCTTCATCGAAGACCTCTACAAAAAGAAGCCTCCTCTGGCGAGAATTGACCGGATTGAAAAGAAGGAAATCCCGCCGCAGGGTTTCGACCGCTTTTACATTGAGAAAAGTTCCAAAGGGGGAAAGGGCGGGGATTCCATAATCCCACCTGACATAGCCATCTGTGACGACTGTCTGAGGGAGCTTTTTGACCCCACCAACAAGCGCTACATGTATCCCTTCATCGTCTGTACAAACTGCGGCCCTAGGTTCACGATAATTGAGGACCTCCCCTACGACCGCGAGAACACGACGATGAAGGAGTTCCCGATGTGCGACTTCTGCCGGAGCGAGTACGAGGATCCTCTCAACAGGCGCTACCACGCCGAGCCGACGGCCTGTCCCGTCTGTGGGCCTTCATACAGGCTCTACACCAGCGACGGGCAGGAGATATACGGCGATCCGCTCAGGAAGGCGGCCGAGCTCATAGACAAGGGCTACATAGTGGCCATCAAGGGAATAGGAGGAATCCATTTAGCGTGCGACGCAGCCAACGAGGAAGTAGTTGCTGAACTGAGGAGGAGAACCTTCAGGCCACAGAAGCCCTTCGCGATAATGGCCAAAGACATCGAAACCGTCAAGAGCTTCGCCTATGTGAGCCCAGAGGAAGAGGAGGAGCTGACATCCTACAGACGGCCGATAATAACGCTCCGCAAGAAGGAGCCCTTCCCGCTCCCCGAGAACCTCGCGCCGGGGCTTCACACCATTGGAGTCATGCTTCCCTACGCTGGAACCCACTACATCCTCTTCCACTGGAGCAAAACTCCGGTTTATGTAATGACTTCGGCCAATTACCCAGGAATGCCGATGGTCAAGGACAACGAGAGGGCTTTTGAGGAACTTAAGGATGTAGCCGACTACTTCCTCCTCCACAACAGGAAGATACTGAACAGGGCAGACGACAGCGTGATAAGGTTCGTTGATGGGAAGAGGGCCGTGATAAGGCGCTCCCGCGGCTTCGTGCCACTTCCAATAGAGATACCTTTCGAATACAACGGCCTGGCAGTTGGCGCTGAACTCATGAACGCCTTCGGCGTGGCAAAGAACGGAAAGGTCTACCCGAGCCAGTATATAGGCAACACCGGGAAGGTTGAAGTCCTCGAGTTCATGAGGGAGGCAATAGCACACTTCAGGAAGATTCTCAGGGTGAAAAACCTTGATCTCATCATAGCCGACCTCCATCCGGCTTACAACACGACGAAGCTTGCAATGGAGATGGCCAACGAGCTGGACGTGGAACTCCTTCAGGTTCAGCACCACTACGCCCACATAGCGAGCGTCATGGCCGAGAAAAACCTCGATTCTGTCATTGGGATAGCGCTCGACGGCGTTGGCTACGGGACAGACGGAAACACTTGGGGCGGGGAAGTCCTTTATCTGGGCTATGAGGACGTTGAAAGGTTGGCCCACATCGACTACTACCCTCTCCCGGGCGGGGATTTGGCGAGCTACTATCCATTGAGGGCTCTGATGGGGATACTGAGCAAGGTCTATTCGATTGACGAGCTTGAAGGTGTTATAAACCGCTGCTGCCCGAAGGCCGTCGAGAGCCTCAAGTACGGAAAGGTCGAGTTCAACGTCGTCCTCAACCAGCTCGCCAAGGGGATAAACACGGCCTACGCTTCTTCAACGGGAAGAGTCCTCGATGCCATTGCCGTCCTCCTCAACGTCGCCTACAGGAGGCACTACGAGGGAGAACCGGCAATGAAGCTTGAGAGCTTCGCCTTCAAGGGCAAGAACGACCTGAAGTTCGAGGTTCCAGTTGAAGGAGAATTGATAAGGGTTGAAGAGCTGTTCCAGAGTATCCTTGAGGCAATTGAGGGGGCATCACCCGCGGACATAGCCTACTCCGCCCACCTCGCCCTCGCGAGGGCCTTTGCCCACACTGCCGTCGAAAGGGCCAGAGAGTTCGGAGTGAAGAACGTTGCCCTGAGCGGAGGAGTTGCGTACAACGAGCTCATAACCAAGATGATAAGAAAGGTCGTGGAGGCGAACGGGCTGAACTTCCACGTGACGACCGAGGTGCCGAGAGGGGACAACGGGGTAAACGTCGGTCAGGCATTCCTCGGTGGGCTCTACCTCGAGGGCTACCTAACGAAGGAGGATCTGATGCTGTAAGATTTAAGTTGAGAAGGGACAAAGTTCTTTGGGGTGAAAGCATGGGAAAGGTGATCACCATTAGGGTACCCGACTGGGTAAGTGAGGATTTCGTGAGGAGGGTAGAACGACTAGTTGAGGAGGAGATAGAGAGGGCTTTCGCCTCTGGGAGGGTGGATAGGGAAACCTATCTCCGCTTTATCGAGACGTACAGTACCACGGATGACGTTCTTCTTGAAAACGATGAAGAAATGCTCTCAGAGATGAGAAAAAAGGAGAAGGCGAGGATAAATGGTAGTTATTGACACAAACATAGTCATAAGACGAGTTAAGGCGGGAGAGGAAATAAGAGAGAACATCACAGAGGTTACCGTGGTTGAATATCCCCCTGTCATAACCTATCGGAAATTTCATGGAGAGGTACTTCTGATAACCCGAAGAAGTATTGCAACGGCTGTAGAACTTCAAAGAAGGCTCAGAAAAATTGGAAGACCAAAACAGTTTGCGGACATTATGATTGCGGCAATATGCATAACCAATGGTGAAAAACTCATAACCCACGATTCTGACTTCAAAGACATCAGAGAGGTCTCGGAACTGGATGTGGAGGTCGTATAATGCCCGTTATTCCAAAAGAAGAGCTCCTCAAAATTCTGCGGGACGTGAAGGCAAGGCTCCAAGAAATCCTCGGAGAGAACCTAGTCGAGATCATCCTCTTCGGCTCCTACGCGAGGGGAGAGGCTGAAGAGTGGAGCGACGTGGATGTACTCGTCGTTGTGAAGCGGTGGCCGACGCTTGAGGAGCTCGACAGAATGGCAGAGGCGACCAATAAGTATGCCATCGAAAAAGGAGTGGCGATATCGCTCATACCCTACATCGAGAAACCGGACATGAGCTCGGACCCACTGATCCTCAACGTGATGCGGGAGGGCATAAAAGTATGATCAATTACCCTGCCATAATACGCAAGGCGAGGAGTTTTTGGACTTCACACGCTCATACCTGAAGGAAAAAGGTCTGCTGGGTGATTAAAATGGGTGAAAAGATAAAGCTCGAACACGGAGCCGGTGGAGAAATAATGGAGGAGCTTTTGAGGGACGTTATCCTAAAAACCCTGACGCTGAAATCCGCCGGAGGCATAGGGTTGGATGCACTCGACGATGGTGCCACAATACCCTTTGGAGACAAGCACATCGTCTTCACGATAGATGGACACACGGTAAAGCCCCTCTTCTTCCCTGGAGGAGACATAGGCCGCTTAGCGGTCAGTGGAACCGTGAACGATCTGGCCGTTATGGGTGCTGAACCGATAGCACTTGCAAACTCGATGATAATCGGCGAAGGCCTTGATATGGAAGTCTTGAAGAGGGTTCTCAAGTCCATGGACGAGACGGCAAGGGAAGTCCCCGTTCCAATAGTCACGGGCGACACCAAGGTCGTCGAGGACAAAATAGAGATGTTCGTCATAACCGCTGGAATAGGAATAGCGGAGCACCCGGTAAGCGACGCCGGGGCAAAGGTCGGCGACGCCGTGCTTGTCAGCGGGACTATAGGCGACCACGGCATAGCCCTGATGAGCCACAGGGAAGGTATAGCCTTCGAGACCGAGCTCAAGAGCGACGTCGCACCGATATGGGACGTTGTCAAAGCTGTCGCCGAGACAATCGGCTGGGAGAACATCCACGCGATGAAAGACCCGACGAGGGCCGGACTGAGCAACGCCCTCAACGAGATCGCTCGCAAGAGCAACGTTGGAATCCTCGTGAGGGAAGCTGACATCCCGATAAGGCCAGAGGTTAGGGCTGCCAGCGAGATGCTGGGAATAAGCCCTTACGACGTCGCAAACGAGGGTAAAGTGGTCATGGTAGTCGCGAGGGAGTACGCGGAAGAGGCCCTTGAGGCAATGAGAAAAACGGAGAAGGGCAGGAACGCGGCGATAATCGGTGAGGTAATAGCTGACTACCGTGGCAAGGTTCTCCTCGAAACGGGAATAGGTGGAAAGAGGTTCATGGAGCCTCCCGAGGGAGACCCCGTTCCGAGGATATGCTGATTTTCTACTCTTCTTCCTTTGAGAAGAGGGCCCAGAAGGTCGCCATTGAAGCCCCGTACAGGAAGCCCGTTATCAGGAAAGGCATCGTGAGGGAGCGGTCGAATATCACCCCTCCAATGTACTGACCCATCCCGAAGGTTGCCGTCCACGAAAGGTTTCTGAGTGCTAAAGCCGTCGAGCGCTCCTCCGTTGAGAAGAAGCGCATCATGAACGCGTCCCATATAGGGTTCACGATGTTCATCAGGATCGTCCTGATGATGTAGACGAGTGCGGCGAGCGGAAAACTCGGCAGGAACGGCATTCCAGCGATGAGAAGCGTGGCACTGCCGTTGAATGCAACTATCGTCCTAACGCTCCCGGCCCTATCAGCCAAAGCCGGAAGGAGAAAGGTGCCGAGGCCCATTATGAACTGCTGGATCGCGAAGAGGCCGCCTATGCTTTCCAAGCTAGTGCCGAACTTCCTGTTGAACCACAGGCCCATGTATGGAATAGTCACTCCAGCCCCTAGACCGATAAGGGCGCTGGGAAGGGAGAACTTGAGGATTTTTACCACGGTCTCGCGCTCAAATTTTATCTCCCGACCCTTTCTGTCAAGTATTGGGTGCACTAGGGAAATAACAACCAGCTGAATAAGAACAAAGACTATTGAGACCACAAGCGTATCCCTGTACGGGTTCTTCCCGTCCAGAACCCCGGGGAGAAAACCCCCAAGTAGAGTCCCAAAGGCTGCACCAAAAGTTCCCATGGCGGAGTTCATGGAAAAGAGGTAGTGTCTGTTCTCATCGCTCGCCTCCTCGCTGAGGAGGGACATCAAAGCAGGCCCCTCTAGTGCCATGCCAATCCCTAGGAGTACTGAAGCTATGGCCAGGAAGTGAAACTCGGGCAGAAAGACCTGCACCAGCCTTCCAGACATGAAAAATATGAGTGCTAGGATTATACTTCTTTTATACCCAATTTTTACCGCAAGGGGCCCTGTGAAGAGAAGCAGAGCGGCCTGGGCTATAGTTGAGAGTGAGAAAAGCACGCCCATACTCGAATAGTCCATTCCGAGGGACTTGAAGTAGAACGGGACTATGAACCAGGCTATATTGCCCCCTAACCAGCCGAAGAAGGAGTAGATGACCACCAGATAGGCGTCGCGGCTGAAAGACAGATAAGTCCTCATCAACCTCCAGCTCGACTGGGCCTTTATAAGCTTGTCGAAACGTTAAGAGCCCAAATTAAAATACTCTCCCATTTCACATTTCTGTCCTTAACCTTGGGTTCAGGAAATCCGTATAAGCCCAAAATCCAACATCCACTTCGGTGGTGGGAGTGATAATCGCCAAACCATGCACTACGATGAAGGGGATCGTGATCTCGGGCTACTCCTGGGAGAAGCCGATAAAGATAGACCTCACAAAGACAGCCCAGTGTCTCCGCGAGAGAGGGCACAGCGTGAAGAAGCTCCTTCCAGGAATGATGCTCATTCTCGAAATGGAGGGCTATGAAGTCAGTGTTTATCCAAGCGGGAAGATAATAGTCAAGCTCCTCGATGATGCCGAGCTTGGAAGAAAGATCGCCGAGACGATCTATGACTGCGCGGGAATCCTGGAGGTGGTCGCATGAAGATACCGGACGATATTAGAAAGGACATACCGCTCACGAGCGAGGTCATTTACTTTGACAACACCGCCACATCACTCACACCAAAGCCAGTCATCGAGGCAATGGATGAGTACTACCTGAAGTACCGCGCCAACGTCCACAGGGGCGTCCACAGGCTCTCGCAGATAGCGACTCACAAGTACGAGGAGAGCAGAAAGGTCGTGGCGGACTTCATCAACGCGAAGTTCGAGGAGATAGTCTTCACCAAGAACACGAGCGAGAGCCTCAACCTCGTCGCCCTCGGGCTGGAGCACATCTTTGAGAAGGGAGACAAGATAGTGACCACACCGTACGAGCACCACTCAGACCTACTCCCCTGGCAGAGGCTCGCGAAGAAGAAGGGCCTCAGGCTGGAGTTCATAGAGGGCGACCTGGAGGGGAACCTCGACCTCGCCGATGCCGAGAAGAAGATCAAGGGAGCGAAGCTCGTGGCAGTTCAGCATGTCTCGAACGCCCTTGGAGTAATCCACGAGGTCGAGGAGCTTGGAAAGATGGCGAAGGAGGAGGGCGCGATATTCGTTGTTGATGCGGCCCAGAGTGCTGGCCATATGGAGGTTGATGTGAAAAAGCTCTACGCTGACTTTCTGGGCTTTTCTGGCCACAAGGGACCGATGGGACCGACTGGGATTGGTGTCCTCTACATCAACAGCGAGTTCTTCGACGTCTTCGAGCCGCCACTCATAGGAGGGGGAACAATCGAGGACGTTGACCTTGACTCTTACAAGCTGGCAGAGCCGCCGGAGCGCTTTGAGGCGGGAACGCCGAACATTGGAGGGGCCATAGGCCTCGCCGCTGGGATCCGCTACATCGAGAGGATTGGAATAGAGAAGATCGAAAAACAGGAGCACAAGCTGGTGAAGCGCACAACAGAAGGCCTTGACGAGCTTGAGGTTCCATGGTACGGGCCGCGGAACCTGAAAAAGCACGCTGGCGTCGTCAGTTTCAACGTCCCGCCGCTACATCCTCACGACGTTGCCGCTATACTCGACGAGCACAACATCATGGTTCGCTCCGGTCACCACTGCGCCCTGCCCGCGATGAAGAAGCTCGGAGTGGAGGGAACTGTTAGGGCTTCATTCCACGTCTACAACAGCGTTGAGGAGGTCGAGACGTTTCTGAGCGTTATGGAGAATCTGATAAGAGGTTTGAGAGGTTAAAGGGGCATCCTGCCCCACTCCACGTTTACCGTTTCAGGGGTGCGGTAGATGAAGGCCCCCTCCCCCTTGTGGACGTGCTTCCTGCTCGGCCCCGGCGGTACGCCGCTGGTCTCGTAAACGAAGCTCTGGACGTCGGGGTCGTGGTAGAGGAGCAAAACGGGACCGGCCAGGTTGAGGAGCGAATCGAGGGCGTACTCGCTTGCAACCACGGTTACTCTTCTCAGCATCGGTTTTGTGAGCAGTGGGAGCCCAGCGCCGCCTGCAGAGGTGTAGCTTAACACGGCCGCGTCGTTAAGGCCCACCATTGTTTTCCTCCTCTTTTCAAGGGCCGCCGCGAGCACGAGGAAAGCTGTCCCGACGAGGGTTATGCTGTGCGCGTTGCCGAAGTTCACTAGGACATTTTTCCCAAGCTCGGGGACGTCACCGGAGTAGAGGAGCTGGTCTATGGCGCTGTAGCTCTCGGCTATTACTTCAGAGGCTTCCGGTGTGGGAAAAGGAGGGAGATTTTTCATCGGATTGCCTGATGCTGACATTTCAGAAAAGTTTCAAGCGCTGTCACTCTTCTGTTTGCGCTTTGAAGTATTCTTCTACCCTCTTAATGAGAAGCTCGTTCTCGACCTTTTTTCCAATTCGCCTAAAGACCACCACAATTATATGAGAGCTGAACCATGTTTTGTCTTCAATTAGCTCTCGGTAGCTCTCTTCATCGGTTAAATCGCTTTCTCTTACTGAAACAAGTATTTTATAACTATCCAATCTCTTGATTAGGACATACTCTTCATCCTCCCTTCCAGGTCTTTCAATCAGCTCGTAGAGACCGTCCTCCAAGTCTAAGAGTTCTTTCTTCACTATGGTAACGTCCGAAGGAACGATTTCAAGCTTTTTTCTTTTCACAGTCTCAACCAACCATTCGTAGAAAAGGAACTGGTTGTTTTCTTCAAAGCCTGCATCTCTGAGGTCGTGGTCGTCTGTGTAACCACAGATGAGGACCGCCCCAACCCTCATCAGCTTTCCGAGAAACTTCATAAGTTCGGGGCTTAGGACGAACAGCCACCTGCCGGTGGAGACTCCAATCTGGAGGAGCGTCATGTTCTCCTTTGAGTACGTTTCGACCTCAAGCCAGTCAAAGGAATCTTCCTCGGTGGTTTTCAGCTCGTAGTGCAGTTCTCCCACTGCAACCAGCCTAAATCCCCTCATATCAAAGATGAACTTCAGGTGCTCTTCTCGTCTTTCCCGCTGGTACGCGAGTTCGCGAGTGTACTTGAACTCGCGCGAGAGCTTCTCAAGCACTTCTCCCCAAGGCCTATCAAACACGGCGACAACATAATACGTGGTTCCCATACCACTCCCCCCATGGTTCATTCATTAATGAAAAATAAAGAAACAGGTTCGGTCGAATTCTGAAGCTAGGTAACGCACTTCAACGTCCACACCAAACCTGGACTTTATCTCCTTTGGCAGGTACTGGGTGTAGTAATAGTAGCCCCTTATGTTCTCAATGCCTCCAGCATAGTACACCTCAATCTTTTCTGATTCCCTTATTGATGGCGTACTCAGCGTACTTTGCAAGCTGTTCCCGCTTATTTTATGTGCGTTTCTCTTGCACCCTATCACCACTCTCTCAGAACCCTTCCTGGCAATTATGCCAATTTCTGTTTTCATCCCGTGTTTGATGGCAATGGTTAGAGCATCCGCAGGCACCTCGCCCCTGAGAGCCTCCTCGAAGCCAAAGAAGATAAAGGGGAAAGACATGAGCTCACCTCCCAGATAGCTTTACCCTTTTAAGTTCCTTTTCTGCATCTTTGATGGCCTCATCGATGGCCCTCAGGAAGACGTTCTTTGGGACTTTGACGGCCATGCCAGAATACAGGACGAATGCCAGCAAAAATTCTCCCTTTCCAGAGTCTGCCGCGTAGAGAACTTCAAAGGGGTCATAGGTTGAAAGGGTAAAGCGAACGAAAGGAGGAGCTGCTCCTGCTGAGAGCTTTTTAAGGCCCGCCAGTTCGCGGAGAAGGCCCCTATCCTCCGGCTTTTTTGCCCCTTTGGAAGACAGCCTCTTGATTTCACCATCAACGTTCCACTTTACCCGCCACTCCTCCGCAGGCAGTTTGCCATCCGCCACAAACGCCTTGAGAAGTTTAAGCTCCTCAACGTACCCTTCGAGATTAACAAACGCCTCCAGTACGTACGTGCTCCCGTAAACTTGAACTTCGTACTCGTCCATGATATCCTCAGGTTCACCGAACATCTCAAGAACTTCATGCGAAGGCGGCTTTAGTTTGAACCTGAGCCACCCCATCCTCACGGGTTTATTATTGAGAACCGCTTTCAGGTTCTGGATGGAAGTTCGGATTGCCTCGATGAAGTTGTCACGGGTGAGCTGTACTTCCCCACCATCCCGAAGGGTCAGGTGAACCCATCCACCCTCAGCCATTATCTTGAGGTCCCAGAGCTTTTTCGGGAGAGCATCCATCGAGTGGAGTGCCTTTAGGGAGCTTATGAATTCATCCAGCGTCACTGGGTCTTCACTGATGAAAACTGGCCCCTCTTCGAGCACCAGCACTGGAAATCCCCTATCTCCCTCCTGTAGGAAGAATGAAAAAGCAAAGATTGAAATCACCTCCCTGTCAATATCTCCTTGAAGATGGTGGGAATGCCGTAACTATCCGGTACATCCCCCACTTGATTCTCTCAATCACTACCACCACTTTCTTTCCCAGCTTTGGGGAATATTTAACAAGTACTATTCTCTGTTTTCCACTGATAATGTCTCCGCATTTAATTTTGTCTGGGTTTTCTATAACCTTGCCCATTTCGTTTAAAAGATCCACGGCGGAAATGTGAGTGAACTGATCCTTTCCAGGCTTTTTCATGATGTGGTTGAAAATAATATGTTTTGCCCCTTTTGCATCAATGATAACATCTCCTCCTTCGAATACTCCACAATCGAGGTTTGCCCCATTGAAGTGTGCCCTGAAACCCCTGTACTCCCTGTCAAAATCCTCTGCAAGCTTTTTAGCATCGTTGGCATCCCAGCCGTTTAAGTACGCTTGTGCCAAGAGTTTGCCGTACTCCTTTGGGCTGAATAAGTCTTCTACAGCCTTGACTTCATCCCTGGTTATTGTTATGACCGACTTCACTATGACGGTTTCCTTCTTTAGACCGCCCCATTTTTTCTTAACGTACCCATAGCCAATCTCTACTTCCGTTCCCCAGAAGTTAGTCTTAACGCCCTTTGCGAGCTCCTGCCCATTGTAAGTAATCCTATCTGGAATTTCACTTACAAACCCCTCAGTGAACTCGCTGACAGGCTTTGAGTACAAGTATTTGGCAATTAACGCCACGAGGCTTCCAACCGCCACTACCCATCCTACACCGGGGACAAAAGCCTCTATGAAGGGCTCCACAACAACTGTAGCCCCTCCAAACTGCGGCCGTACCTCGTCTCCGGGTTTCTTCTCAGGAGTTAACTCTGACGGAACCGTTACGGTGCCGTTCACTGTGCTGTTGACGAGGTTCGCCGTTGCACTCGCACCGCTGAACGCCAATCCCAAAATCAAAAACCCGAAGAGCATGGAAAGAATTTTCTTCCACGAAACCCAAGAAGCCACACGGTATCAAGAATTTTAAAAGAAAAAGAAACTGAAAATCACTCCTCCAGCTTCGGGAGGGTGACATCAACGCCGAGGGTCTTCCACATGGCCTTGATCTGCTCGCGCAGCTCATCGATTGCCTCAGGCCTCTTGAAGAGGTGCTTGAACCTGCCCTGGAGCTTGAGGTACTCCTCGATGGGCTTCTTGAACTCTATGGCGACTATCCTGCCGCCCTCGCGGGTGACCTTGGCGCCTCCTCCGGGCGGCTGGATCTTGATGTTGAAGAAGTCGCCGTTCTCGATCTCGAAGAGCGGCCAGACGCCGGTCTCGATGGCAAGGCGAGCTATCTCGACACCCTTCTCGAGCGGGCTCTTCCATCCGGTCGGGCAGGTGCAGTGAACCTGGACGAAAGCCGGACCATCGACCTTAGCGGCCTTCTTCATCTTCCTGACGAAGTCGAAGGGGTTGCCGATGCTCGCGGTGGCAACGTACGGAACCTGGTGGGCAGCAGCGATGAGGGCGACCCACTTCTTGGGCTTGTCCTCACCGATTGAGTACTTTCCGGGCGGTGAGGTGGTGGTCCAAGCACCGTAGGGGGTTGAACTTGACCTCTGGATTCCAGTGTTCATGTAGGCCTCGTTGTCGTACATGAGGTAGACGACGTTGTGCCTCCTCTCGAGCATTCCCGAGAGGGCCTGGAGACCGATGTCGGCTGTTCCACCGTCTCCACCGATGGCAAGTATCTTACCCTTTCTGCCGATCTTCTTCCAGGCCGCTTCAACACCGCTGGCAGCGGCCGCGGCGTTCTCGAAAGCGACGTGCACCCAGGGGACCTTCCAAGCGGTGTACGGGAAGACTGCCGAAACGACCTCCATACAGCCTGTGGCCTGGGCTATGGCGAATGCATTGGGATCACCGTATTTCTCCTCCATGGCCTCGCTGAAGGCCTTGGTGGCGAGCTTGAGAGCGGTGGCACAGCCACAGCCGGCACAGGCGGCGTGACCAGGCGCCCAGTACTCGCGAGTGGTAATCGGGGGTTTCCTAACGGCCATTTTCCTCACCTCACAGTATCTCCTTCCTCAGGCCGATCCAGTTGACCTCATCAAACTCCTCACCGTTGAGGGCCTTCTGGGCTATGGCCAGTGCCTCGTCGAGGTCCTTGAATGTGACGTCCCTGCCACCGAGGCCGAGGATGAAGTCGACGATCTTCGGCCTCTCGTCAAGGTTGACGAGGGCCCTGCTGAAGTCCTGGAAGAGTGCTCCACCAACGCTGAAGGTGACGTTCTTCTCAAGGAGCGCGAGAACCTTGGCCTTCTTGGCGAGCTCCCTGACTTCTTCGGTCGGGAACGGCCTGTAAACGGTGAGCTTCGCAGCGCCGACCTTGAGGCCCTTCTCCCTGAGGTGGTCAACGTACTCCTTGAGGGTTCCGGCGAGTGAACCCATGGTGACGAAGATTATCTCTGCGTCCTCAGTCCTGTACTCCTCGACCTTCTGGTATTTTCTACCGAACTTCTTCTCGAACTCGGCGAAGACCTCGTCGATGACCTTCTTTGCATTCTCGTTGGCCTCCCAGACGGTGTATCTGGCCTCCATGTAGTGGGCCGGGAAGGCGAGGGTGCCCTGGGTTATCGGTCTCTCCGGATCGAGGTAGGCGTGCTTCGGCTCGTACTCACCGAGGAACTCGTCGACGACCTCCTGGTCGGGAATCTCAACTGGCTCAACTGTGTGGGTCAGGATGAACGCGTCGAAGCCAACCATTGCCGGAAGGAGAACCCTTTCGTCCTCGGCTACCTTGAAGGCTATGAGTATGAGGTCCAGAGCTTCCTGGTTGTTCTCGGCGTAGAACTGGAGCCATCCAGTATCGCGCTCGCTTATCGTGTCCTGCCAGTCGTTCCAGATGTTGATCGGGGCTGAAAGGGCACGGTTTCCAACGGCGATGACTATCGGAAGGCGCATTCCAGCGGCGATGAAGAGTATTTCGTGCATCAGGGCGAGACCCTGGGAAGCGGTTGCTGTGAATGTTCTAACCCCAGCGGCGCTGGCACCAACACAGGCGGAGATAGCTGAGTGCTCGCTCTCGACCTTGATGAACTCGGCGTCGAGCTCCCCGTTGGCGACGAATTCACTAATCTTCTCTGGAACGAGCGTTGACGGGGTAATGGGGAAGGCCGCGATAACCTTGGGCTTGGCCAGCTTGGCCGCCCAGGCGGCAGCCTCGTTTGCCTTCATAACGGTTCTTATCGGCATCTTTCACCACCTCACTTGGTCTCCCTAACCATAACTATGGCATCAACAGGGCATTCGTTGGCGCAGATGCCACAGCCCTTACAGTAGTCGTAGTCAAAGACCGGGTAGCCTTCCTCATCGAGGTAGATAGCCGGCTCCGGGCAGTAGATATAGCAGAGGTAGCAGCGAGTGCACTTGTCGCGGTTGAATTCAGGCATAAAAACTCTCCAGGAACCTGTCTTGTTGATAACGCTGCTTCCCGGGATGTAAGCTATCGCTCCGGGCGTCATCTTTTCGCTGTACTCCTTCTGAACCCTCTCAATATCGGCCTTAAACGGACTCTCAGCCATATGTATCACCTCGAGTGAGTTATCATGTGGACTTTAAACTTTTTCCAAAGGGAAAACGAAAGCTCAGCCGAAGACCTCGGCGAGCTTCTTGAGCTTCTCCCACTCGCGGAGCACCCACTCCTGGAGAACTTGGATGTCCTCCTTGGTCATATACTTAAAGCGACCCTGGAGCTTGAGGAACTCCTCGATCGGCTTTGGCTCCTTCTTCGGGTTTGGCATGTTAATCCTGTACTTGCCCTCCTTGTACTCGAAGAGCGGGAAGTAGGCCGTCTGAACGGCAAGTCTGGCTATCTCAATGCTCTTGTCGGTGGGTGAGCGCCAGCCGGTCGGGCACGGGGCGAAGAGCTGGATGAAGCTCGGGCCTGGAGTCTTCTGAGCTGTTTTGAGCTTCCTTATGAAGTCCTCAGGGTAGGCAACGCTTGCAGTTGCCGCGTAGGGAATCTCGTGGGCTATGACGATGTCTATGACCTTCTTCTTGTGCCTCTTCTCGAGGAAGTGCCTCTTTCCTCCGGGGGTGTTGGTCGTCCATGCTCCGTAGGGGGTTGAACTTGACCTCTGGATTCCAGTGTTCATGTAGGCCTCGTTGTCGTACATGATGTAGAGAGCATCGTGGCCCCTCTCAAGGAAGCCCGAGAGTGCCTGAAGGCCAATGTCAGCGGTTCCACCGTCGCCGGCCCAGCCGACGATCATGACGCCGTCTTCGCCCTTGACCTTTATGCCCCTGGCCTTCAAAGCGGCCTCGATGCCGCCCAGGACGGCACCAGTCGTCTCAAAGGCCGTCTGGAACAGGTTGGCACCCAGGGTGTTGTAGGGCCAAGCACCGGCTATAATTGTTGAACAGCAGGCCGGGATTGCGAATATCGTCTTCCTGCCGTAGGCCTTGAGGACGTACCTCAGCCCGAGTGCAGCCCCACAGCCCTGGCAGGCCGTGTGACCGGCATAGAAGTGCTCCTCCGCCGGGAGCGTGAGCTTTTTCTTAATCTGCTCGGGAATCTCCATCTTTCTCACCTCTTAAGGTGGTACCAGTCCACCTCTACGTCAAGCTCGCCCTTCTCTATGACTGCCTTCATGTTCTCGGCTATCTTCCTAACGTCGTTCACCGTGAAGTCCCTGCCGCCGAGGCCGACGATGTAGTTCTTCATGAGCGGCTTCGCGTCGGTGTTGTAGAGCGCACCCTTTGCCTCCGTGAAGAGTATGCCCTCCATGCCGAAGGAGTAGTTCCTGTCGAGGACTGCTATGCCGTCAACGTTCTTTGCAAGCTCGTAGAGCTCCTCCTTCGGGAACGGCCTGAACCAGCGCACCTTTGCCGCTCCGACCTTGTAGCCCTCCTGCCTGAGGATGTCAACTGCCTCCTTGACGGTGCCCATGAGCGAACCCATACCCATGAAGACGAAGTCGGCATCGTCAGTCCTGTAGGTCTCTATCATCTGGCTGTAGTCCCTTCCAAAGCGCTCGCCGAACTCCCTACCCACTTCCTTGATGACCTTCTTGGCCTCCTCCATGGCCTTCTGTATCTTGTAGCGGAACTCGTAGTAATCTGCTGGAGTCGCGAGAGAACCTACCGAGAACGGCTCCCTCTCGAAGTCGGCCAGGTCGTAGAGTGGCTTCCTCGGTGGAAGGAACTCGTCAACGAGCTCCTGCGGAATCATCTCAACGACGTCGTAGGTGTGGCTCAGGATGAAGGCGCTCTCGACGACCATAGCGGGGAGGTTTACCGTCTCGGCCACCTTGAAGGCCATAAGGACGCCATCGTAAACCTCCTGGTTGTTCTCGGCGTAGAACTGCATCCAGCCGGTATCTCTCTGCGCGAGTGAATCGGTCTGATCGTCCCAAACGCTCCACGGCGGAGCCATAGCCCTGTTAACGTCCACCATAACTATCGGCAGCCTTGCACCGCTCGCCCAGTGGAGCATCTCGTGCATTAAAGCTAGACCCTGGGCAGAGGTAGCGGTGAAGGCCCTTGCTCCAGCAGCCGAGGCGCCGATACATGCGGCCATAGCGGAGTGCTCGCTCTCAACGGGAACGTACTGGATGTCTGCCTCTCCGTTGGCTATGAACTCGGCTATCTTCTCGATGATGCTCGTCTGCGGGGTGATCGGGTAAGCGGCAACGACCTGGACTCTCGCGTGTAAAGCGGCATAGGCAGCCGCGTAGTTTCCGCTCACGACCTTTCTGATCGGCTTGTACTCCATCTCCACCACCTCACTTCTCCTCCTTCTCCATGGTTATGGCCTTGGTCGGGCACTCGTTGGCACAGATTCCACAGCCCTTGCAGTAGTCGTAGTCGATTGCCACGTAGCCGTCGGGCTTGATGTATATTGCTGGCTCCGGGCAGAACTTCCAGCAGATATAGCACTTGACGCACTTGTCCTCATTGACCACAGGGATGAAAGTCCTCCAGTCACCTGTGAAATTGCTAAGGGTAGTCCCAAGGCTTATTGGCGCCTCGGGGTACTGGTCGACGGAGGTAAGGACTATCTTCTTTGCCTCCGCCTTTTTCTCCCCAAACAGCGTGTTCAAACTCCTCCCCTCCTCCTAAGGTTAAGGAAAGCAAAGGAAAATCAGAGCTCGTAGACAACGGTCTTGTTGAAGGCCTCTTCGGCGGCCTTGGCGTTCTTCTCGCCGAGGGCCCCAGAGAAGGTCTCCTTAATGGCCTCCTGGACGCTCTCAAGCTTGACGAGGCCTGTGGCCTTTGCAACTGCACCGAGGATGGCCGTGTTGGTAATCGGGAGTCCAAGTATTTCAAGGGCTATGCCGGTAGCGTCAACTAGGGCAAGCTTGCCCGGCTTCTTCTTGAGCTTCTCAAGGACTTCCTCCTTGCTCTTCTCGGTGTTGACGATGACTATTCCGCCGTCCTTGAGGCCAGCGGTGACGTCAACGGTGTCGAGAAGGCTCGGGTCGAGGACGACAACGACGTCAGGCTCGTAGATCTGGGTCTTTATCCTGATCGGCTTGTCGTCGATCCTGGTGAAGGCGGTAACCGGTGCTCCACGCCTTTCAACACCGAAGAACGGGAAGGCCTGGACGTACTTGCCCTCCTTAAAGGCCGCTGAAGCTAGAATGTTGGCTGCCGTAACTGCGCCCTGTCCACCTCTACCGTGAAAACGAATCTCGATCATCCTTCCTGCCTCCTTAAAGGTTTTCACTTTGGGTTAGTCCGAAACATTTATTTAGGTTTCGGTATCTCCCTAAGACCTTCTCGACAGGCGTCTTTGGGTAAGTGTGAACCCTTAAGCTCGCCGATGGTGTTTTACGGTCATTGTTTCTCGAAAACTTTTTAACGGAAACTATATAGTCTATATATCAACTCAAATCGGGGGAGGGAACATGGACGCACTGGCTATAGCCATCGTGGCAGTTGCGTTCTACATCGCCTGGAACATAGGCTCGAACGACTCGGCCAACGCAATGGGAACGGCCGTTGGTGCGGGAATACTAAGCTTCAGGCAGGCAACACTGACAATAGCGATATTCACCCTTCTCGGCGCCTACCTCAAAGGCTACAAGGTCATGAAGACGGTCGGTAAGGGGATAGTGCCCGAGGGATACCTCACAATGGAAATGGCCCTCATAGCACTTCTTTCCGCTGGAGTGTGGGTGACGATAGCGACAATCAAAGGACTCCCAGTATCAACTACTCAGGCAATAGTGGGCGGTGTCATTGGTGTCGGTCTGGCTACGAGCGCGCCCGTAAACTGGTGGACGCTGACGAAGATAGCCGCTGCATGGGTCGCATCTCCCGTCCTCTCGGGAATCCTTGCGATAATCCTCTACAAGTTCTACTCCTACGTAATCTCAAAGATTAAGAGCGTCTCGACAATTGAGGCCCTCTACAAGGCGCTTGCCATTCTCGGCGGTTCTTATATGGCCTTCAACTTTGGAACGAACGAAGTGGCCAACGCCTCCGGGCCAATCGTCGGTGCTGGCTTTATGGCGCCAAAAACTGCCGGAGTCCTCGTGGCGTTAAGCCTGGCCGTTGGGGCACTGACGTTCAGCTACGCAGTTATGCACACGGTTGGGAAGAAGATAACGGCCCTCGGCCCTGTTTCGGCCTTCGCTGCCCAGTTCGGCTCCGCAATGGCGGTCAGCATAGCAAACGTTTTCGGCCTTCCAGTCAGCTCCAGTCAGTCGATAGTCGGCGGCGTTGTCGGCGTCGGCCTCTTAGCTGGTAGGGGAGTGGACAGAAAGGTAATCGTCGATATAGTCTTCGGATGGGTGGCGACGCCGCTAACCGCCATCGGAATATCCTTCGTCCTGCTCAAGCTCTTCGCCCTCGCCGGAATGGTTTAACCTCTCTATCTCGGCCCCCATTTTCTTGATCTCGCCGACCATTCCAGTCTGGACGTAAGCGTCTATCCTCGTCTTTTCACCGTACTCGACTGACAGAACTTCTCCAACGGAGTTTATGAGTGCCATCACTGCAGGGACTTTCTCAGGCTCTTTCACGATTATCCTGAAAGCACCGTACTTGGGCAGTTTAAGGACGACCCTGTTTAATGCATCCATGAGTTCCTCGAGGCGGCCCTCCCTCGCCGAGATTTTCACCACGTCCTCAAGGCTTATTCCCCTTTCGCGGGCGAGTTCCCATATCAGCCTGACCTTCTCCTCGGCGTCAGCTTCCTCTATCAGGTCTATCTTGTTGAGGGCAACTATGATCGGCTTTTCAAGGGCCTTCAGCTCCCTGAGCACCTGAAGAGAGGCCAGGAACTTCCTCCGTATCTCCCCCCAAGGCTCGCTTGAGTCCAGAACGAGGAGAACTATGTCGGCCTTCACTATCTCTTCAAGCGTGGAGTGGAAGGCCTCAACTATGAAGGGGGGCAGACCGTCGATGAACCCAACAGTGTCGGTTGCGAGAATCCTCTTCGTGCCGAGTCTGAAGCGCCTCGTTGTAGTGTCGAGTGTCGTGAACATTTGATTCTTCGCTTCAACGTTCTCATCCGCTAAAGCGTTGAGAAGGGTTGATTTTCCCGCGTTGGTGTACCCAGCGAGGGCAACGAGGACGAAGCCGGCGTTCTCCCTCTTCTTTCTCTTAACCTCTCTGTCTGCCTTAACCCTCTCAAGCTCGTCCCGTATTTTGCCCATCCTATAGCGGATGTGCTTGAGGTACTGCTGGGTCTGGTACTCACCCATGCCCTTAAAACCGGCCCTGTCGCCGAGCCTTATCCTCCTGATGGCCTCCTTGACCAGAGGAATTTCGTACTGGAGCGAGGCGAGTTCTACTTGCAACTTAGCTTCCTTTGAGTGTGCCCTCTTCTCGAATATCTCAAGGACGAGCTGCCAGCGGTCCATTATCTCAATCCTGAGCTCCTTCCAGAGATTGTAGGCCTGACTCGGAGTCAGTCTATTCGCAAAGATGACCTTGTCGGGCTTGAGCTCTTTAACAAGCTCCTTGAGCTCCTCGAGCTTGCCAGGCCCTATGTTGTAGCGTGGGTGCTCCTCCCTGTTCTGCTCTACTATGGCCAGAACCTCGTAGCCAGCGCTCCTCAGCAGTTCTTCGAACTCCGCCCTGCTCAGGCGCTCCCTTCTGGAGTTTCTGATGACACCTATTGCCCTCATCACACTGGAGTTGTTTGGGCGGGTTAATAACCTTTGGGCTAACCTTAAAATAGTTCATAACGTAATAATTAAGGGGGAGACTATGCTGAGCCTCGCGCTTTTGGCTGTTATAAAAGGTAGTGACCTCATAGTCGATAAAGAGGGCCTAAAGGAAGATATTCTCGCCTGGAGGCTAAAGGACGTTAAAGCTCTGGCAGAAAAATATGACAAAGTGTTCGCTGTTCTCGTCGAGTTCTTGTATGACGACAACCCTCACGTAAGGGCAAACGTGCTCCAGATAATAAAAGATATGATATCCGAAGGCAAGATGTCAAGGCCGCGCCTTCAGAGGGTTCTTCCGAGAATCCTTGAGCTGGCCAGGGATAAGGATGAGCGGGTCGCACTGAAAGCCATCGAGGTAATAAACACCCTTCTCGAGTCGGGAGACCTAAGTGAGGAAGATTACGAGAGGGTCATGGAGACCCTTCAGGATGTCCTCAAGTCGGGAGTGCCGATACTTGGAGAATACGCCGCGGAGGGCCTCGGAAAGCTGGGGGCAAACGTTGTTGCCATAGCGTACAAGCTGATAAACTGGCTGTTCTCTCTCATTGGCTCGAGCAAAAAACGCGACGTACAGAGTGCGGCAATCACGGCCCTAACAGAGATAGCAAGCAAGACAACAGACTCGAACATATTGAACAGAGTGTTCGACGGAATCACTGATCTTCTCTCCCACCCCGACCCGTACGTTGTGGAGAGGGCGCTCTACTCAATCGACAGACTCCTAACAAGGGAGAAGGAGCTTTCCACGAGAAACAAGCTGAAGGCAGTCAGCAAGATCAAAGAGCTTCGCGGCGACGTTAAGCTCGGCCTTCTTGCATCCCAGGTCATGGAGAAGCTTGAAAAGGCCACCAACATTGCCGAAGAAACCATCGAGAGCGAGGGCGTTACCAAGGCCCTTGAGGTTTCCCAGTACTCGATTGACGACGTTGAAAAGCTACTCGACGCTGGAAAAGCAGATATAGTGGCAGAGATGGCCAAGCTGGATCCAGCAGTCATGGAAAAAGTCCTCTCAATGCTGGAGAGTGAGGACTACACGAGAAGGATGGACGCCCTCTGGATCGTCTCAAAGTTAACATCCCATCTTACCCCCACGGACGCCTACAGGATCCTGCCGATTCTCGGAGAGTTCCTCAAGTCAAAGAACGCCTGGGCGAGGGAAACCGCCGCAAAAACCCTGGCGGATATCCACGCCCTGTACCCAGGAACTTCCAAATTCTTCGCCTCCCTCCTGGACGCTCTCCTGAAATCGGGAAATCCAAGAGACATTGAGGGGGCACTTGAGTTCATGGCCAGGCTGTCAGAGAAGATTCCTAGCGAAGACATGCGCGAAAAAATAACAAAGCTGATACTCCGCCTTCTGGACGACGAGAAAGCTAGGGGAGTAGCCCTCAAGTTCCTAGCAAGGGAAGCCCAGAAACTCCTTGAACTTGATACGGAAGTGCTGTTCACCATAAAAGACAAGCTCAAGGAGCTTTACGGCTCGGAGGGGGGTAAATACGACGAGATAATAGCGGGCCTGATAGACGTTATCGACGACATACTCAAGATGAGAAGGCAGGGAATCGTGGCGAACGTTTAGTTTTCAACCTTTTGTTCTGGAAATCCCTTTAAATCTGCCGTTCTAACTTATACCGGTGATATTTATGGAGAACGGCGACGTTATGGTTAAGTTGAAAGAGATTGAGGAGCTCCTCGAAAAGCTCGGTAAAGAGCACCCTAAAGAGATAGCGGCGTTCTCAAGGTTCCTCCGCGAGACCCTTGACAACAAAGCCCTTACAACGAGGGAGAAGGAGCTCATAGCCCTAGCCCTTGGAATAGCTGCAGGCTGCGAGTGGTGCATCTACCTCCACACCCAGAAGGCCCTCGAAGCCGGTGCAAAGCCGGAGGAGCTTATTGAAGCTGGCCTCGTGGCGGTTCTGATGGCCGGCGGCCCGGCGTTGATGCACCTCATCCCGCTCGTTAAGGCCATAGAGAGCTTCCAAAAAGAGCATGGGGAGTGAGGATCACCCCTCAGTGAGCTTCAGGATAGCCTCCGCGAGGTCTCCTTTCGCTTCTTCCAGCGCCTTTTTTGCGGTATCGTAGTCAACTCCCGCCTGCTCCATGACGAGCTTTATGTCATCCTCTGAAATTTCAAGGACTTCTCTCACTTCCTCACTTCCAGGGATTATCTGGTAGGTCTTCTCTCCCTGGACGACCATCACGGTAACGGCCGGCTCCTTTAAGATTATCTCCTTGCCCTTCATCCTCAGAACTACTTCTTCCACGCCCTCAAGCTCCTCCATCTTAATGCCCAGCTGCTTCATGAGCTTCTTCATCTGTCTCGGGTTCATTCCCATCATAGCTTCCACCGGGTAGAGTTGTCGGGGGATTTTAAAAAGGTTGAGAAAATGAGAACCCTTAAAGCATCTTTCTGGAATAAACAAGCTCAGTGAGACGATGCCCGCCGTTCCACAATCCGTGCCCACTGAGAGAGGGATTGTCTTGGCCACTCTAGGACTGCTAGTGATGGCGGTTCTCTACTGGGCACTCTCACGGTGGATAAAGGGATACGTGGAAAGGAAGGAGAGAGCTTGAGGAAGAAGAAGCCAAAAAGACCGAAGAAACTGGAATCATCCCAGTCAGGAAAAAGATCGAAAAGTACTGGGGCATCGTGAAGGGGGAGAAGCTAAACGCTGAAGAAATTGACAGAATAATTGAAGGATTGTAAAGGTAGAAACAAGAGAAAATTCACTCCCTCTTCTCGTCTTCAGGGAACTTTGAAGTTTCTTCGTTCGCCTTCATGATCTTCTGCCTGTACTCCTCGTACTTCTCCCTGGCCTCTTCGGCCTTCTCTGTCTCGCCGAGGTACTCGTAGGCCTCTGCCACGTGCTTCCACCACATCGGGTCCTCCTCAGCTTCCTTCAGGCAGTACTCGAGGAACTTCCCGTAGGCTTCCCTGGCAAGGTCTTCCATGCCGAGCTTCCTTGCGATGTTCCCGACGTCCTCCCAGAATACTCCTTCTTCCTGGGCTTCGCCCTTGTAATACTCAAGGGCCTTTTCCCAGGCTTCCCTGGCCTTCTCCTCGTTTCCAAGCTCCTCGTAGAGTTTAGCAACATCCTCCCAGAACCAGGGCTCCTCCTCGGCGTAGCGCTCCAGGGCCTTCGCTGCCCTCTCCATGTCTCCGGCCTTCTTCCAGTACTCGTGGGCCTCCTTGAGGTAGTAGGTGTCCTTCTCCTTTCCATAGAGCTGCTCGTATATTTCAGCTGCCTTTGCGTACTCTCCTGCCTTCTCGTAGGCCCAGGCCGCGCTCTCAAGCCAGCCGAGCTTTATGTACATCTCCGCTGCCTTCAGGTAGTTGCCTGCCTTCTCGTACTTTCTGGCTGCCTGCTTGTACTTTCCAGCTCTTTCGAGGCTTTCCGCGCTCTTGAAGCGGTCAACAAGTCCAAGGTCAGGCTCGCTGATGTACCAGATTCCGAAGGCAACCACCGCTATGAAGAAGACTATTATACCTGCGACCACTTCGAGGTTCTTCCAAGTCCAGCTGAGGTAGAGGCCGTAGGCGCTGATGGCCGTGAAAACAGCCAGTATGGTTCCATACTTCCAGCTCTCGGCGTAGAGGGTCAGCGCAGTGAAGAAGCCGAGGCCGAGCGTGAGGCCGAGGAAACCAAGAACGAGTATCACCTGGAGCAGAAGCTTCCAGCCGCCGTACCAGACTATCCCGGCCGCTATAGCTATGACTGCAATAAGAAACCCTATCAGGTAAGCTTTCAGCTTGTCCATTCTTTCACCCCCTCAATTTCCAGCAGGAACTTCTTTTCCTCAATCCCGGAGCTGTAGTAACCAATACCATCGTGTGCAACGACCCTGTGACAGGGAACAACGATTGGATACGGGTTTCTCTTCATTGCCCCACCAACTGCCCGCGGGGACGTGTTGAGCGCCTTTGCAAGGTCACCGTAGGTTATAACGCTCCCTCTTTTAACGTTTTTTGTGAGCCACTCGTAAACCTTCTTCTCAAAGGGTGTAACGCCCTCAAAGGAAAGTTCCCGGAGAAAGCTGGCATTGTCGAGCTCCCCAATCAGGACTTTGAAGACCTTCTCAGGGTAATCGCTCGGCTGGACGTCGAGTGATATGCTGACTCCTCTCTTCCCCAGGTGCTCGGCAAGGTCGTGGATTCTTTTCATCAGCGTGCCCCTGTCGAAGGCGAAGGCTATCCCCTGCACCCTCCCAGAGAAGATTACACCGATCCAAACCACTCTCTCCCCGACTCTAAACTTCTCCACGCTCAGCATCGGCATTCCTCCAGCCTTTTAAGGGCCTTTCTTAGAGGCCCGATGAGCGTGTGGACTTCCCTCCCGTAGAGGAACGCCCTGCCAACGGCCCTCTGAAAGACCTTAACAAAGACGTCCCTTCTCTCAGCATCTTTTGGATAGTCGAGAGTATTGAGAAGTTTTTCCCAGGTTCTTACAAGCGCTTCCTTCTCCTCCCTGGTAGCTGGCTTTAATGCCTCAACGTATGGCTCTGGCCTCTTCTTCGACAGCTCGTACAAGACTACCGCTGCGGCCTGTGCGAGGTTCATAACGGGGTACTCCTCGCTCGTGGGTATCGTGAGGGTGACGTCCATTGCATCAAGCTCCTCGTTCTTCAGGCCGATGCTCTCACGCCCAAAGAATATTCCTACCTCTCCAGGGTAGTCCTTGATAAGCCCAACCAGCTCCCAGGGCATCAGCGGGGCTCTATGCGGGATAAAGCGCTTTCCGGGCTTTCCAGTCGTCCCAACTGTGAAGTCGAAGAGTTCAAGGGCCTTTTCAAATGAGTCCAGAATCAGGGCGTTTTCAAGGACGTCCCGCGCGTGGACGGCGTAGGCGTAGCTCTCTTCGGTCAGGTTCGGGTTGATGAGCACTAACCTTGAGAAGCCGAAGTTCTTCATCGTCCTCGCTATCATGCCGATGTTCGCCGGCCCCTCGGGCTCGACCAGAACGACCGATATCATCGGTAGGTCTTTAAGGGAGATGCTTTAAACGGTTGTGGTGGTTGGATGAGGCCTGAATTTGGGCTTGTTTACCTCCCGCTCTCGCTCGCGGTCGTGAAAAAGCGGGCCCGTCCCTTCGTTGGAGGAAGCGTAGTTGCCTTTGCGTGGACTTATCCGCTCCAGGACGACCTGAGGTATATCCTCTCACTGCTCGGGTTAGTTCTGTTCCTCCTCGGCTGGCCCTTTGAGAGACAGCCCGTGAAGTTCTGGGAGAGGTTCGTGAACGCGGTCATCGGCGGCACCGCTCTGGCAATAGCGGTGGGTGCTTACCAGACGGGCGAGGACTTTGCACTGCTTGGAATACCCGTTTTGCTGCTCATACTGAAAAACAGGGTTCTCGCCTCTGCGGGGCTTTTACCAGCGTCAGCCCTCTACCTCATAGGAAGCTACGCCGTTCCTGAGAACCTAAAGCTGGCACTCTGGGTGATTACGCTGGTCTATTCACTCCACCATCTTAGGAAGCTCGCGAGGTGATAGAATGAGGATATACGTTCTCGGTGCGGGCAGTATCGGGTCCCTCTTCGGCGCTCTTCTGGCGAGGGCCGGGAACGACGTTACACTAATCGGACGGAGGGAGCAGGTTGATGCCATAAACAAGAACGGGCTTCACGTTTTTGGTGCCGAGGAGTTTACCGTGAAGCCAAAGGCCACAATCTATGCTCCAGAGGAGCCGCCCGACCTGCTCATCCTGGCCGTCAAGTCATACTCCACGAAGACAGCCCTTGAATGTGCAAGGCAGTGCATAGGGAGGAACACGTGGGTTCTAAGCATACAGAACGGCCTCGGGAACGAAGAGCTTGCGCTTAAGTACACTCCTAACGTGATGGGGGGAGTGACTACCAACGGGGCGATGCTGGTTGAATGGGGAAAAGTTCTCTGGGCAGGGAAAGGAATAACTGTGATCGGAAGGTATCCCACCGGAAGAGACGACTTTGTTGATGAAGTTGCTTCAGTCTTCAACGAGGCTGGAATAGATACGAGCGTAACGGAAAACGCGATCGGGTGGAAATGGGCGAAGGCGATAGTAAACTCCGTGATAAACGGTCTCGGCACCGTTCTTGAGGTCAAGAACGGCCACCTTAAGGACGATCCTCATCTCGAGGGGATTTCCGTTGACATAGCCAGGGAGGGCTGTATGGTCGCCCAGCAGTTGGGGATTGAGTTCGAGATTCATCCGCTTGAACTCCTCTGGGACACCATAGAGAGAACCCGGGAAAACTACAACTCGACGCTCCAGGACATCTGGCGGGGACGGGAGACCGAGGTTGACTACATACACGGCAAAATAGTCGAGTACGCCCGCTCCGTGGGTATGGAGGCGCCGAGGAACGAACTTCTCTGGGTGCTCGTCAAGGCAAAGGAAAGGATAAATAGGGGTAAGACCAGAAATATTAGCGAGGGGTGTTGAGAATGTCACTGTTCGGTGGAAAAGAGACTGACGTCTTTGAGGCAATTGACAAGCACCTTGATGTCGTGGAGAACGCTCTAAGGGCGTTCAGGGAGCTGGTTGGGGCTTACCTTGATGGGGACTTTAACCGGGCGAAGGAGCTGGAGGAAGAGGTCTCAAGATTTGAGACCGAAGCGGACGGACTTAGGAGGAGCATCGAGCTGATGCTCTACGAGGGGGCCTTTCTCCCGGTCAGCAGGGGGGACTACGTGAGGCTTAGCGAGCTGATAGATCAGGTGGCCGATGCCGCCGAGAGCGCGTCACACACACTCATCCTGGCCAAGCCCAAAGTCCCGACGGAAGTTAAAGGGGACATACTCGGCCTCGTAGATTCCGCCATAGAGACGTTTAAAATCCTAAAGGAGGCCGTCAAAGCCCTCAACGAGGATGTGGACAAAGCCCTTGAGCTGGCTAAAAAGACAGAGGACGCCGAGGAAAGCGCCGATAAAATAGAGTACGACGTGAAAGAAAAGGTCTTTGAGAGCGAGACCATAACTACCTACGCAAAGTTAATATGGAATCAAGTTCTGACGAAAATCGGCGACATAGCCGACCGCGCCGAGGATGCCTCGGATCAGGTCATGCTGATGGCAATAAAGAGGAGGGGATGAAGGATGAAGGTTCTCGTTGCCGCTCCGCTTCACGAGAAGGCGATAGAGGTTTTGAAGAACGCCGGCTTTGAGGTCGTTTACGAGGAGTATCCCGATGAGGACAGGCTCGTTGAACTCGTTAAAGACGTCGATGCGATAATCGTTAGGAGCAAGCCGAAGGTAACCAGGAAGGTCATCGAGGCCGCTCCCAAGCTCAAGGTCATAGGAAGGGCTGGCGTTGGCCTCGACAACATTGACCTCAAGGCCGCCGAGGAGAGGGGAATTAAGGTCGTAAACAGTCCTGGGGCTAGCTCCAGGAGCGTCGCCGAACTGGCCATCGGCCTTATCTTCGCCGTCGCGAGGAAGATAGCCTTCGCCGACAGGAAGATGAGGGAAGGCGTCTGGGCCAAGAAGCAGTGCATGGGAATAGAGCTTGAGGGCAAGACCATTGGAGTCGTCGGCTTCGGAAGAATAGGCTACCAGGTTGCAAAGATAGCGAACGCCCTCGGCATGAAGGTTCTCTTCTACGACCCGTATCCAAACGAGGAAAGGGCAAAGGAGGTCGGAGGAAAGTTTGCTGACCTTGAGACGCTCCTGAAGGAGAGCGACGTCGTTACGCTCCACGTCCCGCTGGTTGATGCAACCTACCACCTCATAAACGAGGAGAGGCTCAAGCTCATGAAGCCGACCGCCATACTCATCAACGCCGCAAGGGGTGCGGTAGTTGACACCGATGCCCTCGTCAAGGCCCTTCAGGAGGGCTGGATCGCGGGAGCAGGCCTTGATGTCTTCGAGGAGGAGCCCCTTCCAGCAGACCACCCGCTCACAAAGCTTGACAACGTTGTTCTAACGCCGCACATCGGCGCCTCGACTGTTGAGGCCCAGATGAGGGCAGGCGTCGAGGTCGCCGAGAAGATAGTGGAAGCCCTCAAGGGCTGACTCTATTTTGTCAAACTTTTTAAGTATCCTTTCTCATTTTTGATCGGTGGGTGTCTATTGAAAGACCTCGTTGACCCTATTGTTGATGCCATCAAACTCGCGGTCACGACAATTCCAGGGGACACTGTTAAAGCACTCAAGCAGGCCTACGAGAGCGAGGAGAGTGAAATAGCGAGATTCAACCTCGGCAACATTCTGAGGGCGATTGAGATTGGAAAATCCAGGATAGTTCCTGTCTGCCAGGACACGGGGACACTGACATTCTTCGTGAAGGCTGGCATTGGAAGTCCTTACCTGGGCGAGATTGAGAGGGCGATCATAGAGGCAACGAGGAGGGCGACCCTTGAGATTCCGCTGAGGCCCAACGCCGTTGACGTGCTCACTGGCAGAAACTCGGGCGACAACACGGGGAAGGGCGTACCGGTGATCCGCTGGGAGCTGGTTGAGGGAAGCGACGTTGAGATAGCCGTTCTCCCCAAGGGCGGCGGGAGCGAGAACTGCTCCGCCCTGGCGATGCTGACTCCAGCTCAAGGCTGGGAGGGCGTTAAGCGCTTCGTCCTTGAGCGGGTAACGGAGTGCGGCGGAAAGCCCTGTCCGCCCATAATTCTCGGGATCGGCGTCGGTGGTGGGGCCGACTACTCCCTAACCCTAGCCAAGAAGGCCCTTCTGAGAAAGGTCGGCGAGAGAAACCCGGACGAGAGGATAGCGGAGCTTGAAGAAGAGCTGCTCACCGAGGTTAACTCCCTCGGGGTTGGCCCTATGGGCATGGGAGGGAAGACCACAACCCTCGATGTTAAGATTGAGATTGCGCACAGGCACCCTGCGAGCTTTCCAGTTGGTTTGGTTGTCCAGTGCTGGGCGAACAGGAGGGCCTTCCTCAGGATAAAGGCCGACGGGAGGGTCGAGGTTTGGCAGTGAAGCTGAAGACGCCCCTGGGCGAGGAAGTCCTGGAGCTTAGAGCGGGCGACGTCGTTTACCTTTCGGGAAGGATTTATACTGCACGAGACGCGGCCCACAGGAAGATTCTGGAGCTCTCGAAGAAGGGGAAGCTTCCCTTCGAGCTTGAAGGCGCAGTAATCTACCACTGCGGCCCGGTGGTCAGAAGAAAGGAGGACGGATGGAAAGTCGTCTCAGCGGGCCCAACGACGAGCGCGAGGATGAACCGATACCTCGACGAAATTCTGTCCCTCGGCGTCAGGGGAATAATAGGAAAGGGCGGCATGGAGGTCGGGCCTTTCGTTGGGAGGGCCGTCTACTTCGCCTTCACTGGAGGGGCTGGCTCTCTTGCGGCGGAGAGCGTGAAGAGGGTAGTTGACGTTTACTGGCTCGACGAGCTCGGAATTCCGGAGGCAGTTTGGGTGCTTGAGGTGGAGGACTTCCCACTTCTCGTCGCGATAGACTCTAGGGGGAACTCCCTCTACCGCTGAAGGTCTTTCTTTTTTCGTTCAATGGTTCGATGAAAGCCGAGTAGAACTCCCTGAGCCTCCTCGTGTGCTCCTCGACCCACTCACCGCTTACCTTTCTCCCCGCAACGCCCTCTTTCATGGCCACTTCCGCGACTGCCCTCGCTTCCTTCGGGAAAACGTCAGGATGGAGCGGAGAGGGGATTATGTAATCTTCGCCCAGCTCGTCATCGCTCACGACCGAGGCTATAGCCTCAGCGGCCGCCAGCTTCATGCTTGGCGTTATGTCTTCTGCTTTAACGTCGAGGGCGCCCCTGAAGATTCCGGGAAAGCCGAGCACGTTGTTTATCTGGTTCGGGAAGTCGCTCCTTCCCGTGGCAACGATCCTTGCTCCCGCCCTCTTCGCTTCTTCCGGCATTATTTCAGGAATCGGATTGGCCATCGCGAAGACTATTGCATCGTCGGCCATAGCCCTAACCATATCCGGGGTTACTATCCCGCCAGCGCTGACTCCGATAAAAACATCGGCCCCTTCCATCGCCTCCTTCAGGCCGCCCTCTATCCCGTGGACGTTGTATTCCGCGACTTCGCGCTTGTACGGGTTGAGGTCCTCCCTGCCCTCGTGTATTATCCCCTTCCTGTCAACGGTGACTATCTCCTTGACACCAACGCTGTGGAGGATCTTCGCTATAGCTATCCCAGCCGCCCCCGCGCCGCTGATCGCGACCTTTATCTCGCTGAACTTTTTGCCAACGAGCTTCAGGGCGTTTATCAGCCCGGCGAGGGTTACAACGGCCGTCCCGTGCTGGTCGTCGTGAAAAACTGGTATGTCGAGCCTCTCCCTCAGCCTCTCCTCTATCTCAAAGCATCTGGGTGCTGAGATGTCTTCCAGGTTTATCCCGCCGAAGCCGGGGCTTATCAGCTCAACCGTCCTGACGATTTCGTCAACGTCCTTCGTGTTAATGAGGATTGGGAAAGCGTCCACGCCCGCGAGCGCCTTGAAGAGAACAGCTTTTCCCTCCATGACGGGCATTCCGGCGACCGGCCCTATGTCCCCGAGGCCCAGAATTGCTGAACCATCGGTAACAACCGCCACGGTGTTCGGTATGACGGTGTACTCGTCTGGATCGGCTCCGTTGGCTATCGCCTTCGAGGGCTCGGCAACGCCGGGAGTGTAGGCGAGGCTCAGGGTCTCCCTGTTAACTGGTACCTTCGGTATGACCTCTATCTTCCCATTTCCAGGAAAGTTGTCCCTATGGAATTCGAGGGGATTCATGCCACCACCTGAGGTAGTGACCCCCCAGATGTTAAAAACTCACCCCTTCCACTGGAAAATAAACTCATTTTTGTGTAACAACGTACCTCCCCGTGCTCACTGGACGCCCTAGATTTCATGACCAAAACTTTTTAAAGCAGGGGAGGGTTCACTAATACCGGGTGTGGGCCGGTAGCTCAGCCTGGTATGAGCGCCGCCCTCGCAAGGCGGAGGCCGCGGGTTCAAATCCCGCCCGGTCCACCACATCAGCCCTTTCTTACGAAAGCGCTGGCGGAAGAGGAGTATGCGCTTTTAAGCAGGCTTATTTTATGAGGGTTTACTTTCAATTGGCCAATTCAAAGGATTTCCCCACAGTATAGCGCTCGAAGAGCGCTAAAAAGAAAGTTCGAAATCACAATTAGCAAGATATTTTGAGAGCAAACCCAAGCGAACTTGCTTTCCGGGCGAGCATACGCTCCTCAATACGGAAAGTTCGAGAAGAGCCCGGAGAAGTTTCAAACTCAAACACAGTCTTTAAGAAGCAGTTAGAAACATTCCGCCAGCGCTTTGCAAAGCAAAGGGCTGTATGGCGCCCGGGCCGGGATTTGAACCCGGGTCACGGGAGTGACAGTCCCGTATGATGGGCCGGGCTACACCACCCGGGCGCATGATAGTGGCCGGCGGCGTTCCCGGTTTCCCGCCCCCTCTCGGAGGGCAGTACACCCGGGAACGCTGGCGGGCTTAACTTCCGGGGTCGAAACGAGACCGGGTGTGGCCCCGCCGCTATGGCCGCCGTGCCGATAACCACTCCAAGGATGGGTTTATAAATCTTACGGTGAAGTTCTCCTCAGGTGGTAGCATGGGACTGCTTGAGGACAAGGCCCTCGTGGAGGCGGCACTTTTTGTGGCTGGAAGACCGCTGAGCCTGAAGGAACTTTCAAAGGCACTTGGAATAAAATCACTGGAGTACCTGGAAAAGCTGATAGAGCTTATAGCGGCCGAGTATGCCGAGAGGAAGAGCGCGATAGAGGTCGTTAGAGTGCTCGAGGACAAGTACGTGATGCAGGTCAAGCAGGAGTACAGCCAGAGGGTCATCCACCTCATGCCGAAGCCAGACCTGAGAACTGGAGAGCTGAAGACCCTGGCGCTGATTGCATACCTCCAGCCGGTCGAGCAGAGCAAGATAATCAAGCTCCGCGGCAGTCAGGCCTACGAACACATAAAACGGCTCGTTGAAATGGGCCTGGTTTACGCCGAACCATACGAGAGGACAAAGCTCCTTGGAACGACGAAGAAGTTCGCCGAACTCTACGGATTCCCTGAGAACGATCCGGTTCTAATAAAGGAGGCCTTCAAAAAGGTCGTCAATGCCGAATACAGCGACCTGATGGCCAAACTTGAGGGCAAAGGTGAAGAAAAAGAAGAGGAAGCTCCGTCCGATTGAAGTTTTTCTAGGCCCTATAGTTTTCCCATTTCTGCTTTTGGGCAAAGTTTTTCTCCTTTAGCCTCAACGAAGTCCTTGGAGAAAGCTTTAAATACTCATATTGCCAATTACTATCAGGGTGAGTGCTATGGAAGTTCTGACAAAGGACGAGATAATCAACCGGATTATCCGGGAGAGAGGACTTTCGAGGTCTGAAATCGAGGAGAAAATACGTGAACTGGCCAAGATGCACGGTGTTTCGGAAAACGCTGCCGCCGTAATGCTCGCAGAGGAGCTTGGGGTAAGCCTCGGAAAGGAAGAGGAGATGCTGTACATCAAAGACCTCGTTCCAGGGATGACGGGAGTGAACATAGTCGCGAGGATCAAGAGAAAGTTTCCGCCGAGGGAATACACAAGAAGGGACGGTTCAACGGGCAGAGTGGCCGACCTTATCATTTACGACAGCACGGGCCAGGCGAGGCTCGTTCTCTGGGATGCAATGGTGGCAAAGTACTACGACGACCTGAACGTTGGCGATGTAATCAAGGTCATAGACCCCACTGTCAAGGAAGGAATGAGGGGCGTGGAACTCCACGCAAACTTCAGGACGAGGATAATCAAGAACCCGGAGGACCCGCGCGTCGAGGAGATTCCTCCGCTTGAAGAGGTCAGGAGCTATAACTATCGCAGGGTTCAGATAAAGGAGCTTCAGGGCGGTGAGCGCTTCGTAGAAGTCCGCGGAACGATAGCCAAGCTCTACAGGGTGTTAGTTTACGACGCCTGCCCCGAGTGCAGGAGGAGGGTGGACTACGACCCGTCAACGGACACTTGGATATGCCCCGAGCACGGGCCGGTGAACCCCGTGAAGATAACGGTCCTCGACTTCGGCCTGGACGATTCAACGGGCTACATCAGGACAACTCTCTTCGGCGACTCCGCGGCGGAGCTGATCGGAGAAGAGCCAGAAGTCATTGACGAGAAGCTCAAGAAGCTCATAGATGAGGGACTGACTCCAAAGGAAGCCGGAAAGAGGCTCGCCGAAGACGAGTACTACCCGCTCATTGGAAAGGAAATCGTGGTTAGGGGAAGCGTCGTGGAGGACAAGTTCCTTGGGACCCTCTTCAAGGCAAGGAGCTGGGACGAGGTTAACGAAAAGGCCGAGATAGAGCGCGTGAGGAGGGAGCTCTACCGCGAGCTGAAGGAGTACGGCCTTGAGTGAGGTGGTTGAAATGGAGGAAACGAGGTTTAGAAGGAGAAAGCCCGCAGTTGAGAGGAAGATAGCCGAGATAAAAGAAGACGACACCCGCGTCTCGCTCATCGGGAAGGCCTTTAAGGTAGACAAGATGGACTACACCTTCTGGCTCGACGACGGCACGGGTGTGATCCTCGTCGAGAGCGAGGAGAACGTCCTCCCGGAGAACGGCCAGATAGTCCGGGTAATCGGAAGGGTCATCAGGGAGGAGGAAGGCATCCACATCTTCGGCGAGGTCGTTCAGGACTTCAGCGATGCAGACCTCGAGGCCCTTGAGGAAGTGAGGGAGCTTGAGAAGAAGATCCTTCCGAAGGTTGAGGGGATAATCGAGTTCTTCGGAGGTGGTGAGGAATGAAGAAGCGCCTACCAGCGAGCAGGGTCTACATCAGGGACATCCTCGAGGGCTACTACGTCAGGAGCGACGGCGACTTTGAGCCGAACTACCTCATAACCAAGGACGCGAGAAAGGTCTACCGTGTCAAGGTTGTCGCCACCGTCGTAAGGGAACCCGTCATAAGCGACGACGAGACCTACGGAAAGTTCCAGATAGACGACGGGACGGGAACGATATGGGTTCTCGGCTTCCGCGATGATACGCGCTTCATAAGGCTCGTGAAGAAGGGTGATTTGGTTCAGATCATAGGAAAGGTTGCAGAATGGCGCGACGACAAGCAGATACTCGTTGAAGGAGTTGCCAGGGTCAGCCCCAACTTCTGGATACTCCACCGCTTTGAGACCCTCAAGGAGAAGGTCGAGCACGCCGAGAAGGCCAAGATAGCCTTCGAGATATACGACAGGTATGGTATAACTGCCAAGGCTAAAGTCATAGCCAAGAACAAGGGTGTTGACGAGGAGCTCCTCCAGACGATAGACGAGCTGTACACCCTGATGCTTGAGCAGAGGACCCTTGAGGAAGAGCTGTTCGAGGAGGAGACCGAAGAAGAGGAGGAGAAAACTGAGGAGAACCCCGAGGTTGAAAAGGCCAAAGAGGCCATCATGAACCTCCTGAGGGAGAAGGGCAAGGCCCTGTCCCACAAGTTCATCGTGAAGAAGCTGTCCTCAGAGTTTGATGAAGAAATAATAGAAGAGGCAATAACTCAGCTCCTCGCCGACGGCGAGATCTACGAGCCGGAGATAGGCTTCTACGAGCCGCTCTGATCTTTTTCTTTTAATACTGTTCTCTCATTGTCCTGATGACCGGGTCGTGTATGAGCGTCGAAGTGATGCTGTCCACCATCCTGAAAAACTCGTCCTTTCCTCTTTCAAGGTCGAGGCTCTCAAGCTTTATCAGCCTGCACTCGTCTCCGAGTATCCACTTTCCGAGGAGAATCTTCTCCCTATCTCCCTTTCTCATGTCTATCCTGACGAGACCGTAGGGTATGTCGGCCGTCCACCAGTTGGCTTTGAAGGTTATTCTCCACCCGGCCTTCTCAACGGCTTCGGCTAGCTTTTCCATCGTCGTTCCAGGGCCGTGCGGCGTCTTGAACGTTATGACAGTCCAGAGTTCGTCCTTCTCAAGCTCTCTAATCAGTTCTTTCTCAAAATCCATATCCATCACCTCACGAGCGAAGCTATCAGGAAAGCGACCACAGCCAGGAACACGCTCACCTTGAGGAGTATCTGGGCGCGGTGAGCCGTCTCCCTGTCCTGAGACCTCAGTATGAGGAACGCAGAGTACAGTATTACAGCATCCACGGGGAGCATGGCGAGATAGCCAAGGCCTATGCCAGCCTTAATGGGCAGGAAAGACGCTACGACAGTCAGAATCGCGAACAGAGCGCCGACGTAGGCAGCCCTCTTTCTCCCGATAAGTATGGGAAGAGTCTTAGCACCTTTTGCCATGTCACCCTCGATGTCCTCTATGTCCTTTATGACCTCCCTCGCGACGTTAACGAGGAAGGCACACAGGGCGAGCGTCCCAGCGAGGCCAATCTCACCAACGGCTATTGCACCGTAGAGGGGGGTAGCGCCAGTTAGGGAGGCCACAACGACGTTTCCGATAAAAGGCATCGGTTTCAGCTTCCATGCGTAGATGAACATTGTCACGTAGGCAACGATAGCCAGCAGGAAGTCCCAGATGTTTATGAACCAAGCGAGGACAATACCAGTTGCAAAGAGAGCCACTGAGTACCAAAGAGCCGCTTTTCTACTCATGGCCCCCCTCGGAAGCGGTCTCTCAGGCCTGTTTATCTTATCTATCTCGTAGTCAAAGTAGTCGTTTATTGTGTTCCCGCCCGCACACCCAAGGAAAACCACCAAGAACACGAGGATGGCGGTTTTTAGCTCTGGAAGACCCCCAGCGGCCACTATCGAGCCTAAGACACCCACTATCCCAGCAAGCAAACAGTTGTGGGGTCTTGTGATCTCGATGAATGCCTTGAATTCCATTAGGGGCACCTAACTAAATTCTGTCGGAAGTTTTTAAAGGTTTGCTAAAGCTCATCGCGCCGCAACAGGCCCAGCTCCTCCCCCTCTTCCGTGACCCGTATGCGCCCAAAGCGGATTTCTCTGACTCCCGAGAGGTCTCTAACGGGAGTTAGAATCTGAAGTCTTCCCTCGCTGAAGTTGATCCACTTGAGGACTCCAACTCCCATACACAGACCCTCGCCGTCTATGAGGCCCACGAGCAGGTTGCTCAGCTTTTCAAAATCGATAGCCTTCAGCTCCCGTGAGTGAGCACGCGGGAACTTCTCAACGTCCGCCTTAACGACGGTATAGCCCTTGTTCTTCCAGCCAGCCACTACCAGCCACCCAAAGGCCTTCTCAAGGAGTTCATTTTCATCAGCGTTCAGGGGTATCCCGTGGAAGAGGGAAGTGCCAGTTATGGCGACCTCAGATGCGCTGAACTCAACAAGCTGGGAGTCTCTGAAATAGTTCCGCCATTTCTCGGCACGCAGATTTCTCCTCTCTTCAAGAGGGTATCTCTTCACGGTTTCGCTGACAGCCAGTTCGATTACCCCCCCATACGGTTCCAGAGCCTTAACCAGGCCTGAGAGTTCTCCCGAGTGAATAACCGCAATAATGTCAGGTTTTACCAGCTCTGCCTTAAGACGCTTCATCTCCGCCCCAACACCCGTAACAAAGCCAGTCGTGTCTATCAAAACTACGTCAGCAACGTTTCTAGCGATTTCCACCATGCGTTTTACTCCAACTGCCATTTCACCTATAAACTGTGAGGGAGCAGTCGTTCCAACGAAGTAGTGTGCCACTCCCTCAAGCTCGCTCATGCTCTCAAAAGGCCCCTCGGGAATGGCGAGGCTTATCGTCCCGGGAGGAAGAACACCCTTTTGGCCGACGTCAGAGTCCACCACGGCAACCTTAAAACCCAGAGACAGGAGTTCGTTTCCAAGAAACGTTATTAGCGTGCTCTTCCCGCTGTCCACACCCCCAACCACCATGAGCGTAAACGGCTTGTTGTAGCTCGCTATACTCTCCAGGAGTTTAATCCTATCCTCAGGGACGTCCTGCGTGTACCTGGCCTTGTTCATGGTTTCGAATTCCCCCTGCAGGTTAAAAATGTTGGCCATCGGCATAAAACAGGAAAACTTATAAGTTTGACTTCTGTTCCAGTGATTACCGAAAGGTTAAGTTTTACATTTATCGAGGTTAAATTTGGAAAATTTGGAGGTGAAACTAATGAACGAAGGCGGCACACTGACACCACGCCAGCTGAAGCTTTTGAAAAAGCTCTACCAGGACGGGAGAACAATAGAGGTTCACACCGTTGAAAAGACACAGGACGAGCTGTCAAAGGAGCTTGGAATAACGAGGCAGGCCCTTAGCAACCACCTCAAGGTGCTTAAGGAGCTTGGATACATCAGGACGGGCAGGGGCTTCATAGATCTAACTGACAAGGCCCTTGAACTCCTTGGAGAGAAGAAAGGAGACGTTTTTGTCTTCGTTAAAATCGAACCGACAAAGAGAAAGCAGGTCTACGAGGCCATAAGGAAGCTGAACCTGAAGAAGATATACCGCGTTACAGGGGACATAGACCTGATCATCGAAGCCGATAAGGGCAGGCTGGACGAAATTTTGGAGGAGATAGCGTCGCTGGACGGCGTAAAAGAGACGAACACGCATCTCGTCCTTGAGACGCTATGACTTTCTCCTTTTCTTTTCCATCAGGGCTTTGAGGGCGTCGAGGTTCTTTCCAAATTTTGCGGATATCGGGACGAAAGTCTCATTGACCTCGCCGTAGGGAACGCCAAACTTTTCTGCCAGGAAGTTTATGACCGCTCCAACGTTCTTTACCTTGTCTATCTTGTTCACAGCAACGATCGTCGGTATCTCGAGCTCACGGAGGAACTGGTAGAACTCCACATCAATAGGTATCTCGCCGCGCTTCTCCCAGCGTTCGATGATTTCGGGAGCGGCCTTTCCGTCAACGACAAGAACGGCCAGTTCTATTCTATCTGCGTTGTCCTCGATGAAGTGCACTATCTCGTCCTTTATCCTCTCCTGGACTTCCTTCGGCAGGCCGCTCATAAAGCCGAAGCCTGGAAGGTCAACCACCCTTTTCCCGCGCCACTCAATCTCAATCGGTCTTCGGGTAACGCCGGGGCGCTTTCCTCTCTTGACCTTTTTTCCAGTAAGCTGGAATATCAGGGTGCTCTTTCCAACGTTTGAGCGCCCCGCGAATATTATCATCGTTCCACCACCCGCGTTCTTCAACTCAGGGTCGTTTATAAACCTTGGCGGAAAGGTTAAGTAGAAGTTGGACGTAAAAACTGCGGTGGTGTTACGGTGGAAGGGGATGCCAAGGCAAACCAGCTCATCAACAAGTTTGTAATCTCCCTTACCGAAGGAAAGATACTCGGTTACGTTACCGACATCAACGTTGAAGTTGAAGGAAACAAGTTCTACTTCATCCTGAAGATGAAAGAAGTTGAAAACCTCGGAAGCGGGCAGAGCGTTTTTACCAGCGAGAGGAAGCTTAAGATAAGCCCCGATGATATAGTAAACGTCGGCCCCCACGTCATAATACTCGGAAACGGCAAAGTTCCGCCGCTCCGCGAGATAGAGAGGCTTCACCAGATAGCAGAGGAGTATAACAACCTCGTTTCAGAGCTTGAGGCCAAAGAAAAGCTGATTGAGGAACTTAAGGAGGAGAACTACCGCCTCAAGAGGGAGCTTGAGGAGCTCCAGCGCGAGCTCAGAAAGTATCAAGTCATGAAGGAGGACTTCGAGAACCTCAAGGAGCAACTGATAAGACAGGAGGGCCAGCTTGAGATGGCGAGGGACTACATAAGGCTCCTAGAGGGCATGAGGGGAGACATCGACAAGATAAAGAGCACCGTGGAGGCACTCATCGAGAAACAGCTTGAAGAAGTAGTTAGGGGAATAATAGACGAGGAGCTCAACGCGAGGGGATTAAAGAAAACGAGCTTCCTTTAGCCGAATATGCTTGAGCCGAACATGTGGAGTATGAACTCAAAGGCGATCAGCAGGAGCGTCAGGGCTATAACGCCCTTCGGGCTGACCTTGACTGCCCTGGTGTCCTCGTCAAAGAACCTCATCAGACCCGCACCAGTTGGGGGGAGCGTCGCCTTTTCCTTTGCCATATTTTCTCACCTTCTCCAGTTCTTCAGTTGGTTTATTTAAATTTCACGATAAGGTTTTTAAATGCACCGCTTAAGAGCGGTTGGGAAAGGGGCTACCCCAATGAATCCCGCTGATGAATGGAGGTGGGAGGAATGGCGACCTTCAAGCTGGTTATATCGAACCCGAAAAACGGAGTTGCGAAGCAGGTTGAGATAAGCGGCCCAGAGGCTGACAAGCTTATTGGAAGGAGAATAGGCGAGGAAATTCCGGCGAGCGAGCTCGGCCTCAACCTCTCCGAGATATTCGGTGAGGAGATTCCGGCCGACGCCAAGCTCAAGATCACCGGAGGAACCGACAAGGACGGCTTCCCCATGAGGCCCGACGTCCACGGCCCGAGGAGGGTTAAGATTCTCCTCTCACGCGGCCCCGGCTTCAGGCCCAGGGAGAGGGGCGAGAGGAGAAAGAAGACCGTCCACGGCAACACCATCAGCCCGAACATCGTTCAGGTGAACATGAAGATTGTCTTCTGAGCTTCTCCCTAATTTTGCTCGATTGAACTTCAACCGCTTTCAATTCTTTGGTCCCATCCCCATGTAACTCTTTTACTCAGGCTTCTTCTACCTCATTTTAAGAGCAAAACACAGCTCTTAATTAAATTTACACTCCAAAAAGAAATGATGAATTTTCACTTATTTGAAGAGAAAAGCTTATAAGGATGAAGTGATTAGAGTGTACTGCAAACAATCTCAAAGAGGTGAACGCAGTGAAGTGGAAGACCGTAGTAGCCATCATAATTGGGTTGCTAATAGTTAGTTCAGGATTGAAGCCTGCTATTGCAAAATCTTTTTCTTTTAAGCCACATTCTATAGGGGTCTACGATCCACATCCAACATTTAACGATGACCTGAAGGACGCAGTACCAGTCTCAGCTTATCTTCATATTGACATCCGTGGTGGTACTGGTAGTCTCGAGGGGAAGTTGTTCATAAGGCATGAAGTTATTCAAATAAAAAAGCGTTTTTCATTAGTCCAATCTAACGTTTTCAATGGGTATGTAATGATTTTCAACAACAACCCTAGCGACAAATTGACAGGACTTCAGGGTAACGTTTACACGAACGGGACGATATTCTTATTCTTTAAGGACAAGCATGGAGGTCTTTTATTTATCAGTATGTACAATCCAAGTATTCCCTCAAAACTCTCAAAATTAAGTATTCCTAGCAAGAACGTTAGTGAGAACGAATGGCTCTGGAAGCTTGGCCCTACAGTCATTAAGACAAAAACTATAACAAAGACTGTGGGGAAGCCCGTAACCCTTTATGATTCCAGCAAATCTGTTAATTCTATGTCAGCTATGGTATCATCTAGCTGGCTATCTTCAACGCTCGTTACAAAGTGGTTTGAAGTTGGATGGTGGATATTCAAGACCAAATATTTCATAACGCTAGAATTTAGAGTATATGGCCCTCCATCCCTTACAAGTCTTTCTCCTCAAGGGACATATCAAGTGGAAGTGGAGATATACAATGAAGGAACAGAATCAGGAAGTGAAGATACTCCTCTCTTAATCGGAGACAGCGCTCAAGTTGGCCCAGAAGCTGTGGAAATGGGAATGGTTGTTCCAGAGGAGTGCGATAGAATCATGCCAATAACTCATCATTCAGCATCACACTATGCACTGACTCTAGGAGATGTTGGATTATCCTTTGGATTTGCTCTTGGACCTTTATCTCTTGACCCAATAACAGCAATTTCGCTAGTTTTCTCTGGAGGGCTCAATGAGGACATTAAGCCTACACACCCAGTTAATGCAATTCACATAAAATACAATGACATGTATGCTTTGCACCCAGGAGAGTACATTGGAACAAAGCAAATAGTCGTGAACTATGAATATCAGCAATATTCCGGTGTTAAACCTTTTAAAGTGAAATTTAAAGTGCCTGTTTATTATCAGCTAAGTGCATCGCAGGGGCTCCAACAGGTTGGGGTGATTGAAGGAGTAGTTTATCACTATGTCAACCATAACAACACCAGTTAGTTGTTGAAAAATTGTTTTTGATTTTGTCTGATATTTATTTTTACATTTGATATAACTAAAGGGGGGAGGCAAGATGAATATAAGTAAAAAAATCTCGGCTGTGTGCATTGTGGTTTTAGTGCTCTCCGCCTTTTGGTGGCACAAGGCGAATACTTTGAAAACGGAGTACTCCGGGAGTGAAAGGTCGTATATCGCAATGTGGATCTCCCAAGAAGCCGCCTTCATTAGAGCTTTCTCCGAAGATGCCTTGAATTTCATCAACTCCTCGAACTACACCGGGGCCGTTGTTAGTATTAAGCACACAGAGGGGGTAATGATGTCCTTTAGAGAGCCATTATATATGATTACTCTGCATAAGGACGGATTTAATACGAGCATGCTTAAAATGACACAAACCGATTCCTGTGTCAATTTCCTTGAGCTGTCTGCGGAAATAATCCCCCGCGGAGACGACGATGATATCAAGGTAGTTAAGGAGGGACTCACCGAAATATGGAATTTTTCAGATCAGCTGCTAAAACGATACCCCCTCAGTGCTCGGGCCTCAGAGGAGACCCTCAGAAGAAACTGGGAGCTTCAGAACAAATGCAGAATCCTGCTGGAAAAATTGGAGAATAAAGGTTAAAGCGGTTAACGCCTCGATTCGACGCAGGAGCTCCTGCGGCATTTGGGGCTTAGCCATTTTTGCCCCATGCACACCCCGGGCTTCTTTCGGTCGATTCTACGCGGAAAAACGCTACTCTAAATAAAGTCATGCTTAGAAAAAGAAGGAGTTTTTATATCGACTAAAAGGAAAGATTTATAAGCATATTTTGTAAACTTAATTTCAACTGGTGGTCATCATGAGAACGATAACAAGAAAAGTGGGGGTCTCTGCCCTTATAGTCGTTCTTTCTTTCTTGACGGGATTTCTCCTCGGGGTCAACTTAGGGGGGATACTCCCGCTTGCACTCTATCTCGTGGGTCTGCTGTTGAGCTCCATTGCGGTGGCGTTCGTTGCCTCCAGGCTTGAAGTTGGACCAGGGGACCTAGCAAGGACCGCCTTAATCATCGTCCCCGCCGTTCTTGCGGCCGTTCTAGGACTGATAAGGATTGTGGCCTCTTTCTTCGAGGCACCTGCGTCAGGTCCAACAGAGGGCGAGGGGTCTATGATAGTGCTACTATTCCTCCTACTCCCGGCCATTCTGCTGGGCCTTCTGGGGAGTCTCTTTGAGCTCTCCCTCTGGAAGAGGGACGGGAACTCTCCCAGCTGACCTTTAATCTTTTGCCGTTACTCTTGAAAAAACGTGAATACAATGCAAGCAATCTCAATGAGAACAACATAGATCCAGGAGAATTTTACAGCGTGAAGGCACTCTCCAGGCTGTCCGACCTCTGGAGGTATCGAAAATGAAGCTCTACGGGACTGAGGTTTCCTTTATCACCTTTTTACGCTTTTGGGTTAGCGAGCTGGTTTTAGCACTCCTTGGCGGATACTTTGGAAGTAATGGTTTTTATCCAGAGGCGCTCCTGATGACGGGAGGGGTATTCTGGCTCAGCTTTTCCGCCATTACTTGGCTGGCGTGTATGGAGTACAAAAGGTCCAAAAACTGCTCATTAGAAGCCAAAATGGGAGCTATATTCTTCGCAATCATCCCTGCATCCAACGTCCTCGTGTGGATTTTCGGGTTTTACCCGTATTCAACCCTGATAATCTCACTGCTCTGGACGCTCCTAGTGTTCAAAGTGGGGATAAAACTCGGCGCCAGGAAATTCCTGCGAATTGTCCAAGAGGAAGAGTGAACATTCACGACCCTGCAGGAAATAAGGATGCCTCCAGAACATAGCCGAAAATAAAATCCAAGCCATCTGTCAAAATCACGAGGAATGTCCATGAAGAAACCTTAATAAGCGCCCGCCTTTTCTACTCATTAGAGGTGAGAGAGATGGCGAAGAAGAAGGAGTTTAGGCAGGCCGAGGTTAACATCGGTATGGTCGGTCACGTTGATCACGGTAAGACGACACTCACAAAGGCCCTAACTGGAATCTGGACGGATACGCACAGCGAGGAGCTGAGAAGGGGTATTACAATCAAGATAGGCTTTGCCGATGCAGAGATAAGGAAGTGCCCGCACTGCGGCAAGTACTCAACCTCCCCGGTCTGTCCCTACTGCGGCCACGAGACTGAGTTCGAGAGGAGAGTCTCGTTCATCGACGCTCCAGGCCACGAGGCGCTGATGACGACCATGTTAGCAGGAGCGTCCCTCATGGACGGCGCGGTTCTCGTCATAGCGGCCAACGAAGGAGTGATGCCCCAGACGAGGGAGCACCTGATGGCCCTTCAGATAGTCGGCAACAGGAACATAGTCATAGCCCTCAACAAGATTGAACTGGTTGACAGGGAGAAGGTCATGGAACGCTACCAGGAGATCAAGGAGTTCGTCAAGGGCACCGTCGCTGAAAACGCCCCGATAATCCCGATTTCAGCTCTACACGGTGCTAACGTTGATGTGCTCCTTGCGGCGATAGAGGAGTTCATACCGACTCCCAAGCGCGACCCGAACAAGCCGCCCAAGATGCTCGTTCTTAGGAGCTTCGACGTGAACAAGCCCGGAACACCGCCGGAGAAGCTCGTTGGCGGTGTCATAGGCGGTTCTATAGTCCAGGGCAAGCTGAGGGTCGGCGACGAGATAGAGATAAGGCCCGGTGTCCCCTATGAGGAGCACGGAAGGATAAAGTACGAGCCGATAACGACGGAGATTACATCGCTCCAGGCCGGCGGTAGGTTCGTGGAAGAGGCCTATCCTGGCGGTCTCGTCGGCGTTGGAACCAAGCTCGACCCGTTCCTCACCAAGGGCGACCTGATGGCCGGAAACGTCGTCGGAAAGCCAGGTCAGCTACCGCCCGTCTGGGACGAGCTTACACTCGAAGTCCACCTGCTTGAGCGCGTCGTCGGAACCGAGGAGGAACTCAGGGTCGAGCCGATAAAGAGGAGGGAAGTCCTCCTGCTCAACGTCGGCACGGCGAGAACGATGGGCCTCGTAACTGGCCTCGGAAAGGACACCGTTGAGCTCAAGCTCCAGATACCTGTCTGCGCCGAGGTCGGCGACAGGGTTGCCATCAGCAGGCAGGTCGGGAGCAGGTGGAGGCTCATCGGCTACGGCTTCATAAGGGAGTGACTTTTCTTTCCCAATTTCAATTTTGAAGTCCTGGTGGTTCTTATGAGCGAAAGCCGAAGGCGGGAGTGGCTGGTCGTTCCAGACACGAACTTTCTCCTCGTTCCCGGCCAGTTTGGTGTGGACATAATCAGCGAGCTCCACAGGATTCTCGATGTTAAGTTCAGGGTAGTGGTTCCAAACGTCGTCTTGGATGAGCTGAACGTCATAGAAAGGAAGTCTCGTGGGAGAGACTTAATGGCCGTCAGGATGGCGAAGAAGCTGGCGGAGAGGTTTGAAACTGTTGAGATCGGCCGCTTTGGGGAGAGACCTATAGACGACCAGATATTCGACTTCGCGGTGAGGAACGAGCGCGTAATCGTCTGCACAAACGACAAGGGGCTTAAGAAGAGACTCCGCGAGAAGGGCGTTCCAGTCGTTTACCTCCGCTCGAAGAAGATTCTGGAGCTTGAGGGGATGCTTGAATGAGCTGAGTTTTTGAATTCCAGTGCCTATTCTGGCCCACTTAACAGCTCGTTTTATCCACTTCACCGTTCAAAACCCTTAAAACTAAACTTTCTCCAGTTTCGGGAATGGGAGGTGAGAAAATGTACACGGAAGAGGGACTTCTGAATGAAATCCGCGAGCTTATGGACGATGATGAACTCTTTGAGATGTATGAGAGAGCCTTCAGGGAGTACCACTACTACTTCGACACGACGAACTACATCGTCCTCAACGTCTACAACTTCAACGACCACGGGCCCATTCACGTCCTACTGACGACGAGGAGGGCCCTCGAGCTCCTCAGGATAATCAGGAAGTTCAGCATCCAGACGACGGCTGAAAAGCTTGGAAAGCCCTTCCGCTGGAGCAAGTTCATCGTTGCCTTCGGCGCACTTTTCCACGACATCGGCAACATGATACACAGAACGCCCCACTACCAGTTCAGCGTTTTCCTCGCGGAGCCGATAATAGATAAGCTCGTAAGAGAGTTTGAAGAGAGAGATCCTCTGCTCCTCAAGGCCTTAACCCTCAACGCCATCTATACCCACGACGAGCACGTGCCGTGCACCACTATAGAAGGTTCTCTGGTAACGATAGCCGACGGCTGTGATATGGAAGAGGGCAGGAGCAGGCTCGTCCACAAGAAGGACAAGGTGGACATCCACGCCGTTTCGGCTCTCGCCATCAAGAGGGTTGAGATCAAGGAAGGAAATGAGGAAGAGCCAATACTAATCGAGATCTGGATGAAGCACCCTGCGGGAATCTTCCAGGTGGACGAGATACTGACCAAAAAAGTCAAGAGCTCGCTCCTCAGCGGAAAGGTCAGGCTCAGGATACACACTGGGGCAGACGGGGAGATATTCGAGAAAGTCGTCTAAAGGCTTTTAATCTCCCTGCCCTATTCTCCTCCATGTCCCTCACCGACGCTTATCGGGACCTCAGGTACCTCCTAAACAGGGGCTATCCGAAGAAGAGCGCCCTGAAGTTCGTGGCAGACCACTACAGGCTTTCACTGAGAGATAGATACCTTCTGGCGAGGTGCGTCTTTTCTGATGCATGGATCGCCGAGGTAAGAAGGAAACTTCTAAAGCCCGGAGAGCTTGAGGGAAAGGTTTTAGCCGTTGACGGCTTCAACGTCCTCATAACCCTCGAATCCGTCCTCGACGGCGAGGCGATACTCTGCGAGGACGGCCTGGTGAGGGATTTGAAGTACCAGGGGAAGTACAGACTGAACGAAAGAACGCGGGAAGTGGTTGAAATTGTCGTTGAATCACTTTCCAGGCTGAAAGTTTCCAAAGCGATCTTCTTCTACGGCAAGAACGTCCCAAAGAGCGGAATCGTCAGGAAAATTACCGAGGAAGCCATAGAAAAATACGGCCTGAGTGGGGACGTGAGGCTCGTAAAAAGCCCGGACTTCGAGCTCAAGGCCTTTAGCATAGTTGCAACGGCCGACGTGGGGATAATCTCCAGGGTGGAGCACGTTTTTGACGTCCCCCTCCACGTATCAGGGAGACTTGGAGTAGAGATCAGGAATATTTTTGATATATTTCAAGTCGAAAAGCGCTAAATTAAATAATATTCTCGGAGTATACCCGGAATAACTACAAACTAGATTTGGAGTTTTGAAAAACCCTTAAATAGAATGAGGGACAAAATTACCTCAAGGCATCATGATGTATTGCCCGCTTTCCTTTTCTGCGGGTCTTGGAGGGAAAATATATGAAAACCCTGACAACTACGCTGGTTGTTTTATTGCTGGTTGGTTTAGTGTTGGCGAGCGGCTGCACTGGTGGAGGAAATAATGAGGGAGGCCCTTCCTACACCTCGCACGAAGAAATCTCCGGGGGTTCTTCCGGATCAACCTCGGAAGAAACTACGGGTACTTCCGAGTCCTACTCGGCAACCTGGCAGACCCCGTGGGACGCCTACCACCCCATTAGCCTGAATGGGGGCTCGTACTATATTACAGAAGTTGAGTACACCTTCACTCTCAAGACTTCTGACGGCGAAAAGACATTCAACATTATCAAAAAGCGTGGCTACGTGAAGGCCCACGTTTACGCCGAGGAGAACGGCGAAAAGAAAGACCTGGGTGAGTTTAACCTGTTCGCCTACTACGGGAAGATAATCCCCGTAACTGGAAACGGAACGCCCTTTGAGTACATAGTAATGGTCAGGGAGAGAAGCGAGGACAGCGACAAATACTTCTTGGAGCCAGTACCAAACTTCGGAGTCCTCACAACGGGAAGCGCCGTTGTGGCTGAGGCAAAATCCGGAAATTCTTACTTCTACTGGAGCAACCCAGGAGCTATAGGACAGTATAGCGAACTTCCATACACCGAAGGTGACCTGAACGAAGTCCTTGGGGACATGGGGAGCTACCTCTACACCTTCTGGCTTTCGATGTTAAGCTCAGGGGTCTGGAGCGGTCTGGAGGATCGCGACCTGATGAAGGCAGAGGAGTACGATTACAGCTTCCCACCCTTTGCGTACCATTACAGGATAGACCCGGACGGGACGGTTACCTTTGATGGTAATGACTTCGGGGTCAGCAACGTTGAATGGAGCTACTCTTTCGGAGGGGTTACTCTCCAAGGAAGGGCAGAGATATCGCCCGCTCTTCCAATCCCCGTTGAGACCGAGGGGACGTTCGTTGACCTGAGCTCGGGGGCAAAGGCATACTCAAAGATAAAAATTGAAGGTCTGAAGCTCTCAAAGGAGTTCGGTGGAATAAGCGTGAGCATCGAGAAGCCCACCTCGGAAGGCACGAGTACTGAAACAGCTAGTGAGACCCAGACGGAAACTTCAGCTCCCTCAGAAAGTTCTCAAAACTGGCAGAGAGCCTGGGACGCCTCGGAACCAATAGAAATCCATGGCAACCAGTACCTACTGAAAAGTGTGGCCTACGACATCACCTACAAGACACAGAACTGGGAAGTGCACTACACGATGGAGCGCGGCTACAACGAGACCGATGATGGCTACGTTGCCTACGCTATAGTCCATATGGACGACGGCTCAACATACCGCTTCGAGGTCTATACCTCAAACATAGATGAGTACACGGGCTGGGTTCTCTGGATTCCCTCCGTCTTCGAGCTGATTGAGAGTGGATCCAGCTTTGAAAAATACACCGTACAGGGGCCAAACTGCGGCTACACCTACGGTGAGAGCGGGATATCAGGGGACATGAACTGCGGTATGGAGATAACTAACAGCCTCTTTGACCAGATATGGGACGTTTACAACGGCTTCGCGGGCGGAATCTACGGCGATGTCGTATACGTTGCAGACCTCTCCTCGAACGGGGAAGGCTACACAGTCCAGAAAGACGGGAGCGTGAGTTTTGCTGGGATGACATTCGACGAGTATGTAATTCAGTGGAGCGGCCTCATGCAGGGTTATGTAACCGCCAACGGAAAGACCGCGGTTGTTCCAGAGCTTCCAATTCCTGTGGAGATCGAAGCTTCATTGGCGATGCCAGAGGGGGCAATGTACTTCCACATCACAGTGAAGGATGTGGAGCTCGCCCCGGCGAGCTAAAGCTTATATCCTTTCCTTCCCATTTTCTTCCATGTTTGGAGAGCACGAACTCAGGACTCAGTTCATCAAAATAGCCGATAAAAAAATCCACCTTCTCGAGGATAAGGGGGGGATAGTCAGATATAGGCGTGACGATTTTGAGGTCATTATAAAGAACAACGGAGAAAAACTGAAAGTTCTCCCTGCCCCGGCCTTGGGCTACGGGGTAAAGCTTCTCATGATAAAGTTCAGGGACCCCCTTGTAATACCCCCAAAAGACGCTGTAGCTGGGTTCGTTGAGGCTCCCATAGAGGTTGACGTTAAAATCGGCGATCTAACAATCGATCACTTCATTCTCGGGAAGGAGAAGTACGCCCTCTACGGTGCCATAGAGGCCGGTGTAATCTGCCGCTATCAGGTTAGTCCCTTCTACACCGAGGAACCAGAATCCATAGGGGTGGCGAAGCTCATAGTCTCCAACCCCTCTTCCGAGTGGAAGCCACTTGAGAGGGTTGTCGTCCCAATAAAGGGGACTTCAATGTACTACGAGAACACAAAAGCCTACTATCCCTTACTTCTTGTCACGCTCAAGAACCACAGCCCGGAGGTAAACAACACGGGAAGGCCGCCAAAAGAGGGCCTGAACGCAGTTGGAAAAGGCCTTTCGCTACCTAACTTCCTGATGAGGTGGTAGCATGGGGGCTGCGAACACTACCTCCCTCTGGAATCAGGGCGTTCTGGGGAAAAAGCTTCTCTTCACCTTAACCACAGGCGCCGTTGTAAAGGCGGTTTTAATCCTCGTGGTGGGCCTTGTAATAGCGAAAGTTCTCAGGAAGTATTTGCTCAGTCTTGCCAGAACCACAAAATACGTCTGGATAATCAACGAGGATACTGCATCAACGCTTCACAACATGGTGGTGGTCGTTGCTCTTGTTTACTCTCTCGACGCTCTTGGGGTCCTCTCAATTACCGTGGCTGGCACCAGCCTGAGCAATATCCTCGCTGCCTTCCTTGTGTTCTACTTCTCCTACGTCCTTGCCAAAAAGTCAAAAGACTACATCATAATGCGTTCTTCAAAGCAGAAACTTCCGGAAGTTCAGCTCAAGGCGAAGCTCTACTACTATACCTTCGTCACGCTGGCGTTCTTCATAGCCCTTAACATAGCCGGGCTGAGCGGGAGGCTCTCGACGATAGTGGCGGCGGCGGGGATAACGGGTATCGTCCTCGGTTTTGCATCCCAGACGGTAGTTGCCAACTTCATCTCGGGCATATTCATGTACTTCGACAAGCCGCTTAAGATAGGCGACCCCGTTGAAGTTGCCGGTTATTCGGGCGTTGTCCACGACATAAGGATTCTCTCAACGAGGATAAGGACATGGGACGGTCTCCTCGTCAGGATTCCAAACGAGAAGCTCTTCAACAGCGACATAAAGAACCTCCAGAAATATCCAGCGAGGCGAGTGGACATAACCGTCGGCATAGCTTACAAGGAAGATGCGGGGAGGGCGATAGAGGTGATAAAGAAGACCCTCGATGAGATGCCCTATGTTCTGGCGGAGCCGGAGCCGATGGTCTTCGTTGATAACCTCGGGGACAGCAGCGTCAACATAGCCGTAAAGGCATGGGCACCGAGCGAGAAGTGGTTCGACGTGAGGTGGCAGATAGTTCAGAAAATAAAAGAGGCTCTGGATAGAGAAGGCATCGAGATACCCTTCCCGCAGAGGGTCAACTGGTTCGCGGAGGAGCTGAGGGTGAAGGTGGAGAAGGACTGACCCAACTCCCCCATTTTTCTATACTCAATAGTCCTGAGATCTCTTGCCCTTTAAAGCCAAACGTTGGGCAGGTTGGATGACATGAATAACTTATTATTACCATTCTTGAACCCAGCAGTATCAACACCAATATCAAAAAATTTTATATGGGCTAAATTAAATTTAGTGTAAGCATGCAGAAACAGCATGCGGTGGGCAATATGCGAAAACACGCAGGATTACATATCAGGAGAAGGGTTTTATCTCTTTTCGTGGTTTTCCTCGCCATCTCAACTCTGAGTATAGTGGTGTCCTCAAGACCATACTGGGCGACTCCGGGGACTTATTTTGAGTACACAGCCAGGGGAGATCGTGCGGTAATTATCGAATGTCACAACGGAACCCTCTATTTTGGAACCTATGGTGTGCTCAGGTGGGAGATACTGGATGTTGCCAGAGACCAAATCGAGCTAAAGGCCCAGCTCAGGGTTTACAACCTCACGATGCATTATCAGAGAGCACTAAATGCTGAGGAGGGCCTCATAAAGGCCAGGGAATTAATCGAGATGTACTCGAGTCTGAACTTCACGCAAAGTGGTCCCTGCAGAGTTGCAGAGGTTCAGGCTGGGAGAGTCAAGGTATGTGAAAGGGCCGATGGTGTTCTCATAGCAATTGAAGAGACAAACCAAACTTACTGGCTATACGCAGGGGATAACGGAGCCACTGAGGGCCTGTTCTCAAATGCGACGATCCCAAATTTGTCGAGGTCTATAACTTTCAACGTGTCCCTTACGGACAATTCTGTTTTACACAACGGCAAAAGGCTCGGAATGAACACGCTGTTTCTGACAGATTTGGATGTAGCAGGAAGAACCATTATGAACGGGTGGTTCATAAACGAAGTCAGGGAACTGAATGCGACAGTCCACACGAGATTTGGAGCCTTCAAACCCCCGATTGTCTTGGTAACTACGAACTTTTACGGGAATTCATCCAACTTCGCGCTCTACGATCCTGGCTCGGGAGTCTTAATTGAGGGATACACCCCGGTATCACCGATCTGGGAACTGTTCGGTTTCAAGAGAGTCCTTTTCTCGGATAGGGAGCACTTCAACAGGACAGACGACCCCATAATCAAAAGCAAGGATATATACGGGTTCGGAATGGTTCTCGAAGATACTAACGCCTTTTATTCTGAAACTGGAATGCTTGAAAACGTCCAAATACCCCTCGATGCCATTGCCGTGTTTGTGCTGGCCATAACAGTTTTCTTGGTGATTGGTTATGAAAGGGCTAAAACTCGTCGTATGGGAAAGCAATGACCCAATAAAGGGTTACATTCTCGTAATCCTCGCTGGAATCTCGGCCTTTTTCATGAAGATGAACCTAATAAAAGCCGTGCCACTCATTTTATCAAACACTCCACAGTCGTGGCTTCATAATTCTCTTTTCATTATGTTCTCAGTGAGCACGTACGTCCCGGTGAGCCTTGGTGTCTCACTTTTGACGGCCCTGACAATAAGGGGAGAACGGGACGACGGCAGTTCCTACTTTCTGTACTCACTCCCCGTGTCAATCCGGACAATAATCCTCTCCAAAATCGTAGGGGTCTACGTGCATTTCCTCGCACTCATATTGACCACACACATCTTGCTCTTTTCACTCCATTTCTCATCCACCAATAGCCTCAAGGTTGTCGCAGCACATTTTCACGTTTTACTCGCCTTTTACGCTTCGGTTCTCCTCTATATAGTAAGTCTGTCCGCACTCTTCTCGGTGCTGGTTCCAAATGCCCCAATCGCAAGCATGTTATCGTTTTTCACTGTCTTTGTCCTCACATACGTGAAAATTTTCAACCCAGTTTTGACACTCCAAAATATTGCAATAGAAAACGAGCTGAAAACGCTCTTGCCATACCTAGTCGTTTCAGCAGCTCTCATCCCTGCAGCAATAGAAATTTCCGCTAGGAGGGACGTGAGATGAACGCCTGGAAACTCGTCCCAGCGGTAATTTTTCTGGTCACCGCAGTGTCCATAGCGTTCCAACTTACAACTGATACCGATGATGTCCGGTACCCTGTTCTACCCCTCGGGGCAACTGAAGTATCATGTTTCTACTCCCCCACTTCTGCGTTAGTTGAGATGTCCTTTATGGGCCAGGGTGATGGGAGCTACACAATAATCGACCTTGATGAGAATAAAACCCCAAAGGAGGGCAAAATTACAGGGGAGATTATCAGGGTTGTCCTGCCTCACCCAGGTTATTATGGTGTGGTCATTAACGGGTCGTATTCAGGCAGCGCAACAATACGGGCCGTCGACGTAGGCTTCCCCACCCAGAACTGGCGGGCGCACTTCCTGACGCTCTCTCTAGCAGTAATTCTAATGTCGCTCGGCTTCTGGAGGGAGAAGGATGATTGGGCGCTTTGAGGATGTTTCCAAGAGAATTGGAAACGTCGAAATTCTGAAGAACATAAATCTGGAGATAGACAGTGGGGTAACCCTCATAGCTGGCCCAAACGGAAGCGGAAAGTCGAGCCTCATAAAACTGCTGGTAGGCTTTTGGAGGCCGAGCAGTGGGAGGGTGACCCTGCTTGGAAGGAATCCCTGGAACAACCCAGAAATTAAGCGGATAGTTGGAATCAGCATAGACCCTCCCTCTCTTCCAAAATACCGGAAAGGAAAGGATTTGATCAAGTTTCTTGAGGAATTAAAAGGGATTAAAGCAGACAGAAATCTTATCCAAAGACTGTTCCCCTATACAGCGGCCCTAAACAGACCCGTTGCAGAATACTCCAGCGGAATGAAAAAACGCCTGAGCATTCTTTTAGCTTTATTGGGGGAGAACGAGCTTCTAATCCTTGACGAGCCATTTTCGGGCCTTGACGTTAGTGGAATATCCGAGGTTGCAAGGATCATCAAACAGAGAGCCGCGAATGACACGAACATGATAATACTTTCCCATCTGTGGAGGCCGATCTATAACATCATTGACAGGACCGTGGTGCTCGTTGGCGGGGAAGTGGCCTTTGCAGGGGAAAGGGATGAAGGGATAGAGTTCCTTCAGAGGCTCGGTATTTAACAAGCCCGTACTATACGAGATTCGGATCTCCTTTTTTCTATCAGTGCGTAGAAGAAGCCTATGGTTCTGTGCCTGTGGGGCCAGGCCCTCATGGTTCCCTTGAGGAATCCCGGGTCGTATGGTCCGTTTAAGGGCACAAGCTCGGCCCCAGGATGCCGCTCAAGGAACCACTTTACAACTTCCTCGTTCTCCTCGGGAAGCATCGAGCACGTTGAATAGAGCAGCCTTCCTCCGGGTTTCAATAGCTTCCAAGCGCTCTCCATGAGCTCCTTCTGAAGGGCAACCACCTTGGGGATGTTCTTCTCCCTGAGGCGCCATCTCAGCTCGGGGTTCTTCGCTATAGTGCCGTCGCTGGTGCACGGGGCATCGAGGAGAACCCTATCGGCGATTTCTTCGCCGAGCAGCTCTGGGGCGTTTCTCCCATCGGCTTTTATGACCTCTGCTATTTCAACGCCGGTTCTCTTGAGAACCTCTTTCATGCGCTTTATTCTGGCGCTATCTACATCGAAAGCATAGATTTTACCCCTGTTTTCCATCAGTTCCGCCATGTGGGCCGTTTTTCCTCCGGGGGCTGCAGCTAAATCAACAACGGTCTCCCCCGGCTTTGGTGCCAGAACCAGAGAGGCCACCGCAGAGGCTTCCTCCTGTGCTATGGCATAGCCCTTGTTAAAGAGCCACTCAGGGTTGAAGGGGTCGAGGATCCTGATTACAGTGTTTACCCTCTCACTTCTCTCGAAGCGGACGCCCTTCTTTCTTAGGTAGTTTTCTACCTCTTCAACGCTCGTCCTGAGACGATTCACCCTTATGCTCGTCGGAAGAGTCTCGTTTAGTGCCCTGAGAAGTTCTTCGGCCTCTTCACCGAGAAGGGCGCGCATCCTCGCTATGAACCACTCCGGGAAGAGGTACTCCCACTTGAGCCGCTTCTCCTCGGTGTCGAGCTTTGGCACGTAGTTGACGACCCTCGGCAGGAGGTCGTAGTAGTAATAGCCGACGTAGGGGTGCGTTCTCTTTGAGAGGAACTGGGCGACCCCCTTGAGGTGCTGGAGGGTCCTCTCGCTCGGCTCGCGGAAGACCCCCACTTCAACGGCCACCCTTAAAGCGGCCCTCAGCCAGGGGTCGAGGATGAGCGGAGAAACTCCTACAAGCTCTTCTATAACCTCGTCTATCAAACCGAGACGCCTCTGGATTGAGTAGAATATTCCAGTCAGCTTCGAGTTTTCCCAGCCTTCGATTCTGTACTTTGAGAAGGCCCTCCTCTTCGCCTGCTGGCTGGGCTTAACTTCCTCGCCGAGCTTGAGGGCCTCTATGAGGGCATAGAGCTGTCTGTCGCTGAGCTTGAGCTTTGGCACAGAACCACCTGTAAAAAGTTCCGAGTTCGGTTTAAAAGCTCAACCCTTCAGGAAGTCGGGGAGGTCGGAGCGGTCTTCTGTCAGCATTTTGAGCGTCTTCTCTCCATACGGAACGGGCGAATGAGGCTGTCCAGATAACTCCTCGATGAACACCGCCTCGTACTCAAGTCCCTCCTTTCTCAGCCGCCTTGCTGACTCCCTGGCCTCGGTCGGCCTGAGGGCATAGTACCTCTGGGCGCTTTTTACGAGCGCGCTGAAAACCTCCCTGGCCTTTGACGTTATTATGGCGTCGGGGGCGGACTCCGTGAGGGCCTTTAGGGGAGAGTACAGGTATCTTATCACATCCTCCATGCGGAGGGGGATTGGAGACGTGAGGATTTCGAGCACCAGGTCAAGCGCCTTATCAAATATCACGGGATTATTAGAATTCAGGAGATACGATACCTCTCTTACGACATCCTCGGCACGGATTCCGGGTATGGATTTTGCAAATTTAAGCCCAACGAGCTTCAAGCCGGGGTTATCACTTTTCATAAGCTCTAACACAAGGTTTTCAACGTCCCGATAATCCGCGGGAGGCAACTTATCGGCCGCATCAGCAAGCTCCAGCCAGCGGGGGTCGTTTTGTTCAACGGGAGTATCGAGCATGACCTTCAGAAGGATCCGCAGATCGCCCTTTGTGGGGGGCTCTTGGAGGAGGAGCACCTTCATAACCCTGGCGGCTTTTACCGCTGTCTTCCTGTCTTTCGTAAGCAGGATGAGAAGACGCGGAAAGAGCTCCTTGTATATCTCCCTGTTCGTTCGAAGGGACAGCAGTTCTTCCAAGATAGCCAGAACTCTGAGCTGGAAGCGCTCCTCATCGAGCAGGTGAATTAAAGTGGTCAGTATATCCTCGTCCGCCTGAGCCATGGAGATCAGGCTTTTAGCATCCCATGATTCAAGGGTCTTGATGATCTCATCGTGGACCATACACGTTCCCCCTGTACACTACACCAAGTTGTGGAAGATTACAATATAGCTTTTTCGATTTTCCGCTCAAACCTGTAAACATCAACCAGTATCCTCTCAAGCCTCTTCCTGTGGAAGTGGAACTGGGCCGGGATTTCGAAGGGCAGTGTCAATCGGTGGGTTATGACGAACCCGTTGTCCCTGACGAAGGCCTCTATAAATGCCCTCACCTCGGGCTTTGCAAGGTGAATCGAGTAAACAACGTCGCTCACCTCAAAGGCCTTGATGAGGAAAGGCCTGTCGGCGTGCTTTACCTGGCTTCCAAAGGGAGGGTTCATTATGACTGTATCAACATTTACCGAGAACTCCGAAACGTCCGCGTTTACGAACTCGATTTTGTCTTCGACGCCGAGTGAGCGTGCGTTCTCACGGGCGATTTCAAGCGCTTCTTTGTCCCTCTCGACGGCATAGACATTTTCAGCGCCCAGCAGGACTGCACCGATGCCCAAAACACCGGTACCAGCACCCAGATCCGCGATGACCTTCCCCTCAACTTCGCCGAGGGAGTGGGCTAACCACAAAAGCTCCGCGGCCACATCACCGGGAGTCCTGTACTGCTCCAGTTCTGGTTTGGGACTCTCAAAGCCCCTAAGCCTGGAAAGGAGCATTGCAAGGTGCTTTTTTTTCATTTTCACTTTCATCCCAGCCACTGTTTGAGAAAAGGTATTTATATCATTAGCGCAAAAGTGCAGTAGGGGGAGAGCATCAATGGAACTGATACCAACCGGAATACCCAGTCTTGATAAGGCCCTGAACGGCGGGTTCTCGAGGGGTTCAACGATTCTTCTTGCGGGGAACCCTGGAAGCGGCAAGACACATCTCGCAATCCACGTTCTCTACAACAACATGAGGAGGGGGTTAAAGGGGGTTTACGTCTCCTTTGCGGAGACTAAGAAGCAGTTCTACAGGAACGCGCTCCAGAGCGGGATCGACCTGTCGAAGATGGAGGGGGTCAACCTCTTCAGGTTCTACGACATGCTGACAGTCCCCAAAGACGAGCTTGAGGGTATGATTGCATTCCTCATCGACGATATCGTCGAGTTCAAGCCAGATATAATAGTTTTTGACTCCGTTACCGTGTTTGGCCAGATGTTTGGTGAAGAGTACCTGCGCTCTTTCCTCCACTCCATCATAGGGCGTCTGGTCAACGCCTTCGACGCGCTGGCCATCCTCATAGACGAAATACCCTACGGTGAGAAGAGGGTTGGATTTGGTCTTGAGGAGTTCGTCGTGGACGGCGTCATCGTTCTCGAGCTGGAGAGGATGGGCGAGGTGATAAGGAGGTACCTCACGATACCCAAGATGCGCGGCAGGCCGCTCAAGCGCGCCGCCTACGAGTACGTGATAACCGATAGAGGCCTCGAAGTCCTCGCCATTCCCGAGCTTGAGTTCACTGAGAGCGAAGCTCCAAAGTCCAGGCTCAAGACCGGAATTCTCGGTCTGGACGAACTCCTTGGCGGCGGCCTTTATGAGGGCAGCATAACCCTGATAGCGGGTCCAACGGGGTCAGGAAAGACGATACTGGCCCTTAACCTCGCGTCTAACCTATCAAAATCCGGAAAAAAGGTTCTTTACATAGCCTACGAGGAGAGCCTCGCGGCTCTAAGGGACACTCTGGAAAAGCTCGGCCTTGAGGAGAACTTCAGGATAGTCTCGATGGTTCCGGAGGGAAGGACTCCCGTCGAGTACTATGCCCTGATAAAGGACCTCATTGAAAAGGAGGGCTTTGACGTCCTCGTGATAGACTCCCTATCAGCCATGGAGAGCCACATGGACGAGAAGGAGTTCATAAAGGCCGTCCGCTACCTCCAGCTCCTAACGAAGGAGAAGGGGGTAACCTTCGTACTGACATACATCACGGGGAGTACCTACAAGCTCGCAACCACGGGCTTCAGCACCCTCGTGGACAACCTCATATTCCTGACCTACGACGTGCCTGAGAGAGTCGGGGAGTCCCTAAAGAGGCACATCCTCGTGCTCAAGGCGAGGCGCTCAAGGAACGACCCAACGCTGAAGGACTTCACCATCGGCGAGGGGGGGATAAGGATTGAGTGAAATGAAGGCCGAGCTCAACCGCGCCCTCATAGTCGCGACTGCTAAGGAGCTCCTGAGCCAGTTCGGCCCCCACTTCCTACCGACCCTTGAGGCCTACCTCAGGGCCAAATACAACGCAACCCTTGAGATAGCCGGTGAAGACCCCGCAAAGTTCTACAGAGCCGTGGAGGAGCTGTTCGGCGAGTTCGGAGCGTCAATGTTCTTCTACAACCTGCTGATGGAGCTCCACCTCAAGCCGGATAAAAGGGACAAGGAGACCGTGATTGCCCTCCTGAAGAAGTTCGCTGGTGTTGAGGATGGGGAGTGAGCTCATCCGCATACTTAAGGAGAAGCACTCCTTCCTCTCCGTGATGCTTGAGAGCATAGAGAGGGCCATATCGAACATAGAAGAGGGCAAAAACCCCGAGGAAGTCTATTATGCCCTCACCACCTTCCTCGGAGAGTTCCCGACTAAGGCGATGCTCCAGAAGCTGGCCGACGAGAAGGGTCTCGGAATAAAAGTCAAAGACAAGGAGAGCGCTATCGAGGTCATAAAGAGACTTAGTGGATAACCAGTGCCTTGGACTTCGAAGCTATGTTCTCCAGAATTCTTATCGCGAGCTTCTGCTCGTCGGGCGAGGCGGTCTTTTTGATTTCCTTCAGCTTCTCCACGAACGGCCCAAACAGGGAGACCTTCTCCACAGGTGCGGACCCAACCAGCGCGTCAAGCGTGAGGAGGGCATCGAAGCGCATCCCGTCATTTTCAAGGTATTCCAAAAGGCGGGACAGGACCACCCTTGCAGTCTTCTCGTCCCAGATTTTCGAGAAGTAGTAGCTGAAGAACTCTAGTGAGGGCACAACCCTTTCTTCGTCCCCCGATAGGTACCACTCAAGGAACTGGCCCACTATTTCGTCGCCGTAGGGAGCCTTCGGGGCAATAGCGGCCAGCGTCCTAACGGCCCTGAGGCGCATCCACCTGTTTTTAGAGGAGGCTACCTTCATCAATGGCTCGACCGCAGGTTTTAGGATGAATGCCTTCGTTTCGTCGAGCTTCTCGGCCAGCTTTGAAAGTGCCCAGAGGGCGTCCATCTTCTCGAACTTGTCTCCTTCCTCAAGCTTTCTCTCCAGCTCGAAGATAACCTCAGGTTTTTTCATGGCCAGCTCAATAAGTTCGGAAGTTTTTCCAGATGTTATGGCCTTTTCCAGCTCCTTTTTAGTCTCTTCGTCTGACATCTTGGGGGTTTGTCCCGATTTTTCTACGTGCTTTGTCAGTTTTTCTCTTCCCGTTTTCTTCCTGCCGAACTGGGATATGTGCGGGACTTTCAGGGACTTCTGGGCCTTGGCCTCGGGTGGCGGAGAAAGGTATTTTGGCCCGGGCAATACTCTCTCGTTTATCCTCAACCGCTCCTTCTCCATCTTTTCAAGCTCCTCCGCCAGCCAGTTGAGTACGTAAGTATCACCCACCGCCAGAGCAAGGTCAATGGCCTCGTAAAAGCGTTCGTTTATCAGAAGCTCCTGGATTTTCTGTTTTGCCTCCTCGGGCCGGTTTTTGTAGTATCTGTATATTGCATCCTCAAGCTTCTCCGCCACGAGCCGCGCCTTGTCGCTTACACCAGGTTTGCCTTTCAGTGCAAGGTTCTTCACGAGGGTCAGAACACCAGCAACGTCATCGATAATCTCCTCACGCAGGGGATAGTGAGCCACATCAAGAAGCAGGGTCAAAGCGAAGTCTATCAGGGGGATATCTTCGACAGTAAGCATGTCCCGAACCTCGGAAAAAACGGTCTTTAAAAGGGCAGGGTCTCCCGTGTAAGCGCTCGTGTTTAAAAGGAGCCTGAGCCCCATGGCCTTGAGACGGGGGTTCTTGGAGTGGAGGAGACGGGAGATGATGTCGTGAACCCTCGGGTCCGAGGAAGTTATCCGGACACTCTCCAGGATCGGCGGGATTTCGAGGAGGACAACCTCGTTCCTGCGCGCCTTTACGAGGTCTTTGATCGCATGACCGAGCTTCACAAAGCTCTCAGGGTCAAGGGGGAGTCCAGTAATGAGGGCTTTTATTGCCCTGAGAGCGTAGATTGAAACTCTATCGTCGTTCTCCAGAGCCAGCGCTATCAAGTCGTCAAGGGTTCTCTTTAGGATTCTGAGGCGCATTATGTCGGGCATTCGCTTCAAGGCCTCTTCAAGGGTCATAACCGCCGCCAGCTTCATCTTTGAGTCTTTGCTGTGAAGAAAAGACAGAAGCAGTGTGAGGGCTTCTTCGTTGCTGAGAACAAGCTCCGAAGCTTTTTTGATTTTTCTAGACTTTAGGTAACCTTCAAGAAGCTTTGAATTAGCAGACACCGTGCACCGCCCGATTATTTTCTACGCCAAACCTTATTAGGATTTCGTCATTCGAACATAAAACATGAAAAATTTTAAAAATTCAAGCAGGGTGTTGAATCAGTGGCGCAAGCTTATACCAATAGGCTCGTCTTCCCTTCTCTCCGCCCCGAGAATCTCGTCGAACTCGTAGTCTTCTCTCAGCCCGAGGAGAATTTCAACCTCCCTCGGAGTAAGCACGGGCTTCCTCCAGTTCTCGTAGTCGTCTATTGGAACCCTCGGGCAGGCAACGACGACGTAGGCATCGAAGTCGAAGCCCTCTAAAGCCTGATAGCTTATGTGGTTCATCGTCAAAAGCCTCGCGTACTTTCCGTACTCACGGAGGAGTTTAACAACCCTCTTTGCCTCTGCTAGGCGGAGCTGACCCTTTTTCGTGCTCGTTATCACGCCGAACCTCTGCGCATCCATCGCCTTGGCTATCTGCGCCCAGCGCTTCCTTACGAGCCTCTCCGCTTCCGTGTCCATCCAGATGGCATCGCCCGAGTAGGGGTTGATCGCGAGCGTTGGCTTCTTAACGGCCATCGCAACGCCAATCGGGTGGAAGTAGCCCGCGCCTATAAAGAGAACTCCATCGGCGTCAACCTTGGCAGCGCTGAAGTTGCACCCAAGAACCTGCCCCGGCCAGCTGACGCGAGAA